>CALFAK010000086.1 GCA_937948985.1 uncultured Neomegalonema sp.
AAGGCGTGGACGCTCATCTGCATTCCGCCCGTATGGCAATAGCCGACCTCGATGTGACAATCGATCACCATAGATTTCCCTACAAAGCCCATTGCGCCCATGCCGATTGAATTGCCAAGCTCTTTGAACTCTTCTTCAAGGGCCGCGATTTTCGGATCCGGGTTGCGGCCGCCAACCGTGCGCAGACAAGCGGCGCGTTTGCCGAGGACCATGCAGGTATCTTTGCTGCCGCCCAGGCCGATGCCGATGATTGCGGGCTGACAAGCAAGGCCGCGCTTGCCGAAAGCGACCAAGCTGTCGAGGAAAAACCGCTTGATCCCCTCGATGCCGTCTGAAGGGAAGAGCATCCGGTAATCGGTGCCGAACAAGCCACCCTTATGCACCGTGGTCAGATCGATCCAGTTCGCCTCCGCACCGTTTTCGCCCGGCTCGTAGCCATATTCGATCTCCGGCGCGTTGATGCCGACATTGTTGTTGTGATCGGTCCGCCAGAGCGGATGCACGCGATTGGGACGCAGCGGGACGCCGTTGGTGGCGTTGGCTGTGGCGCTGCGCAAGGCTTCCTCCAGTGCTACAGGGCCACCTTCAATCCGGGCGTCATTACCCATTTTGACATACCAGCGCGGGCAGCCGGTATCGCCACACATCGCGCGGCGGTCTTCCTTAGCCGCCTCGTAATTCTCAAGCATCGCTTGCAGGACGAAGGAAGACAAATCGCCATCCTCAACGGCAGCGGTCGCGCGCAAGCCGTCAAGATAATCCTGCGGGATTTCAATGGCGGCTTTGTCCATCAGCGTCTCCGCCGTGGATTGGATCGTCTCAATCGGGATCATCATGCTCATGGATGAATATTGCGCCGCCCATAAGCGAAGAGCAAGCCGTCTGAACCATTGTGATAACGTCTGCGCAAGGTTATGTGCATACATGCGTGACGCGCTGAATGTTCGGGAGTGGAGAAAACCGATGATCCAACTGCACCTTGGCGGTTTACACCGCACTGGCACCAAGGCTTTCGCGGCGCGGATACAGGCAGCGTAGGGCAAGTTCATGGAGATCGGCAAAGGCGTCTTGCGGACGTTTGAACTGATGCTGGGGCGTGTTTTGCCTTGGCTGGGTGCCGGATACCTGCGTCTGGTGCATCGGTGGATTCGTTGGGACTGGGTTGGCACCGCGCATATGGATGCGCTGACGCAAAGCGGGAAACCGTTTATCGTGACATTCTGGCACGGGCGGATCATCATGATGACCGCGCTGATCGAAAAATCGACGCTGCCCGTAAATGTTGTGATCTCAGCCAATCGCGATGGAGAGCTGATCTCTAAAACCATTCGTTATTTCGGGGCCGACACCATTCGCGGCTCCTCGCGCGATATGCGAAAGCGGGATAAGCGTAAGGGTGCGATTGCGGTACTGCGCAAAACTGTGGAGCGGTTGAAAGATAATCAGGTCGTGACAATTACACCGGACGGACCGCGCGGGCCGAGGATGCGGGCCAAGATCGGGATTGCATCCATCGCCACACAAGCCGGGGTTCCGGTGATGCCGCTCGCCTATGCCACAAGCACAGCGCGCACATTGAACAGTTGGGACAGGTTCCAATTTCCGGTGCCCTTCGGGCGCGGCTGCTTTGTGGTGGGCGAGGCGCTATATCCGCCGGAGGCTGGCAATGCCGATGAGTTGGAAGGCTTTCGCCTGAAGGTCGAAAACGCGCTGAATGTGGTGACAGAGCGCGCGGATCGTGAAGTCGGGCGTGAACCGATCCACCCCGATACGCTGGCGTGATGATGCGCGGGACGCCCCTGCTGTCGCTCTATCGTGCAGGAACACGGCTGGGCGCACCCCTGATTGCGCGGCATTTGCGCAAGCGGGCGGCGCGGGGAAAGGAAGACGCGGGCAGACTGGCTGAGCGGTTCGGGCGCGGGGCTATGCCGGAGGATGCGCGCCGGACGGTCTGGATTCATGCGGCCAGCGTGGGCGAGGCGCTGTCCGCGCTGCCGCTTATTGGCGCGGTGCGGAAGGCGTATCCTGACACGCGGATGCTGATGACCACGGGAACAGTGACTTCAGCTAAGCTGATCGCAGAACGTGCGCCCGATGTGGTACACAGATTTGCGCCTGTGGATACACCACACGCTGTGGCGGGATTTTTGGACCAGTGGCGGCCTGATATCGCGCTGTGGATGGAGTCCGAGCTTTGGCCCAATATGCTGCAAGAGACAGCCGCGCGGGAGATTCCTATAACGCTGATCAACGCGCGGATGTCTAAGACTTCGGCGCGGAACTGGGGGTTTGCCAGGGGTAGCGCGGCGGCGCTGCTGAACGCGTTTGATCTGCGGCTGGCGCAGACGGAAGAGATTCAACAGCGGCTGCTTGCTCTTGGCGCGGATGACGTGGTGGTGACGGGTGACCTGAAAGCGGCGCGGGGGTTTGATCCGGTGGATGACAAGGCGCTTGCCGGGATGCGAGATGTCATCGGCGCGCGCCCCCTGTGGCTGGCCGCAAGCACGCATCCGGGGGATGAATTGGCCGTGCTGCAAGCACATGAGGCATTGGCGTTGGATGCGCCGGATCTGCTGACCATTATAGCCCCGCGCCACCCGGAACGCGGGGCCGAGATTGAGGCAATGGCAGCCGAACGTACCTTGGGCGTCACCCGTCGCGCGGTTGGCGGGCAGCCGACCGGGATGATCTATGTCGCGGATACGCTGGGCGAGTTGCCGCTATGGTACAGCCTTGCTCCCATTGCATTGATCGGTGGCGGCTGGGACAAGGTTGGCGGGCATAATCCGCTGGAAGCCGCGCAGCGGGGTGTGGCGGTTCTGAGCGGGGACGATGTGCCCGCTTTCGTCGATACCTACGCGCGATTGACAGATGCGGGGGCGGCGAAGATGTTGGAAAAACGTGGCGATTTAGCCCCTGCCCTGCGCAATCTGACAGAAGCGGGTCATCCGAATATCGGGGCGCGGGCGATGGGGTTGGCTGGAGAGAAGTCGGGTGCGCCTGACCCGGAGCCGCTGGATAAAACGCTGGCCGCACTGTCGCCATTGCTAGCACGGGCCTTGGCGTGAGGCCGCCGGCGTTCTGGCAGACGGACGGATGGGTTGCGCTGGCGCTGTTGCCACTCGGATGGGCCTATGCGCAAGCGGGGGCGCTTCGGCGGCGGTTTGCCAAGCCGTATCGCGCGCCGGTTCCGGTGATCTGCGTCGGCAATCTGACGATGGGCGGGGCGGGCAAGACGCCCACGGTGATCGACCTGCTGCAACGGCTGGAGGCGCGGGGGGTTGAGGCTCATGCGGTGACGCGCGGGTATCGAGGCAGCGAGCGCGGGCCGTATCGTGTGGATGCGCGCACAGACAAGCCCGCACGGGTCGGCGACGAGCCGCTGTTGCTGGCGGCGCACGGGCCGACCTGGGTGGCCAAAGATCGGGCCGCAGGGGTGCGGGCGGCGGTTGAGGCGGGAGCGCGGGCGGTGATCCTGGATGACGGGTTTCAGAATCCGGGCGTGGCGAAAGACCTGTCGATTATCGTGGTGGATGCGGTCGCGGGCTTCGGCAATGGCCGCGTGTTTCCGGCCGGGCCGCTGCGTGAGCCTGTGGCGGCGGGGTTGGCGCGGACGGACGCGGTGGTGGTGATTGGTGAGTGCGCCGTGCCGCTGCCGGAGGGGATTGCGGTTATCCGCGCCAGAATCGCGCCGCGTGTGACAGGGATGTCGTTCGAGGGCGCGCGGGTCCTAGCCTTTGCGGGGATCGGGCGGCCTGAGAAATTCTTCGAGACGCTGCGGGGTTTGGGCGCGGATATCGTGGATTCCGAGAGCTTTCCCGACCATCACCACTACACCGGATCGATGATTAACCGTTTGCTGGCGCGGGCCAATGAGCAGAGTTTGACGGTGGTGACGACTGACAAAGACATGGTCAAAATGCCCCCCTCGGCCCGTGGCCGTATCTGGCCCGTGCCGATTGAACTGGCCTATGAGGATGAGGCGCAGATTGAGGGTATGCTTGATGAGGCTTTGCGGCTGAATTAATTACAACAGCCTCAAATTGTGCAGTCGGAACATGCTTCAAAAGCCCACTCAATACTGTATTGTGGGCGTTCATGGCATTGATGCTTTCGTGTCCTGTAATTCATCTAACGTTCGGGAAACGATTCAAATCAATGTCTAATACTAACTCAACTAAAGTTCTACCGGACGCTACCGGAGAAAATCCGAGAGTGCCCACGCGCGTTTTTGAATGGGCATCTTCACCACCCAAAAAAGGAATGTTCGAGCCATGATCTCTACGCCAGCTGAAATCAGCTACGCGCATTCCGCCAACAATCCTCTGTCGCGCGGGTTGATCCGATCCATCGAGAACCTGACCGGACGCCCGCGCCTGATCCGAATGGCGCTGAACTATGAGCGCGATGTGAGAGGCGGGCGTGACTTTTGGGAAGTGATGCAGGAGCGTTACAATATCAGCTTTGCGATGCCAGAAGATGCGCTGGAAAATTTGCCCGCAAGCGGCCCTGCCGTATGTATCGCCAATCATCCGTTTGGCATCCTTGACGGCCTTGCAATGGGACGACTGATCTCCATGCGGCGCAAAGATTTCAAGATCATCGCCAACAATGTCTTTCAAAAAGCCGAGGAGCTGAACGACCACATTCTGCCGATTTCATTCGACGACACCCGTGAGGCCCGCGCCTTGAACATAGAAACCCGGCGGGAAGCATTACAGTTCTTAGCGGAGGGCGGCGCGATTGCAATCTTTCCAGGTGGCTGTGTCTCCACTGCGGCGAAACCTTTCGGCCCGCCGATTGACCCCAAGTGGAAAACCTTTACCGCGAAAATGATTTCCCGCAGCGATGCCACTGTCGTGCCGATGTTTTTCGAGGGGACCAACAGTCGTTTCTTTCAAGTCATCAGCCATCTAAGCCAAACTCTGCGACTCGCTTTCCTGATCAAAGAATTCGGCAGCCGCGTGGGCAAGCCGCTGGGCATCCATATCGGCCAGCCAATCGAGCGCACTGAAATCACCGCCCGCCAGCGCGACCCCATTGCGCTGATGGATTATCTGCGCACAAGTGTCTACGCGCTATCGCCGAAGCCGTTTACCGATTTGGGTTATGGTTGGAACGGGGAATAGTTGATTAGGCCCGGCTGATCCCCTACAAACCGCGCGTCTCAGGCGATAGGAACAGCGGTCATGGCGATCAAAACAGCGATTCTCGGCGCAAGCGGTTACACGGGCGCGGAACTCGTGCGCCTGCTCTCTGTCGTCCCTGAGTATCAGCTTGTAGCCCTCTCCGCTGACCGCAAAGCGGGTCAAAGTATGGGTGCGGTATTCCCGCATTTGGGCCATATCGCCTTGCCAACGCTATGCAAGATCGACGAGATCGACTTCGCGGGCGTGGACCATGTTTTTTGCGCCCTGCCCCACGCTACTACGCAAACTGTCATTGCCAACCTGCCAGACCATGTGCGGATCGTTGATCTCTCCGCCGATTTCCGCCTGCGCGATCCGGCGGATTACGAACGTTGGTACGGCGGCCCGCATGGTGCGGTGGAACTGCAAAAAACCGCCGTCTATGGCCTGCCCGAATTCTATCGCGAAACAATCGCCAGCGCCCGCCTTGTGGCAAGCACCGGCTGCTACGTCGCCACAGGTGTCACGCCGCTGATCCCGTTGCTGGAGCAAAAACTGATCGACCCGGACAGTATCATCGTCGACGCCAAATCCGGCACATCCGGTGCGGGCCGCGCGGCCAAGGAAGGCACGCTGTTCGCTGAGGTGTCTGAAGGTTTTCATGCCTATGGTGTCGCCAGCCACCGCCACACCGCCGAGTATGACCAAGAACTGTCGAAGGCGGCGGGCCGCGCCGTGGAGGTCAGTTTCACGCCGCATCTGATCCCGCAAAACAGGGGCATCCTTGCCACGATCTATGTGCATGGAAATGCGGACGCGATCCACGCGGCATTGGCCACACGCTTCGCCGCCGAGCCATTCGTCGATGTCCTAGACCAAGGCACGCTGCCCCACACCCGCCACGTGCGCGGCTCCAACTATCAGCGCATTGGCGTGATTGCCGACAGGCGCGCGGGACGGACGATCATCGTTTCTGTGCTGGACAATCTTGTCAAAGGCGCGTCCGGTCAGGCCATCCAGAACGCCAACATTATGCACGGCTTGCCGGAAACCACGGGACTGTTACAACAACCCCTGTTCCCTTAGACCGTTCAACATGTTTAATCAGGTCGAACAGTCTAAGTTTTTGTTCGGTCACGCAATTTAACCGATCCTCGTTACACTTCTGTCGGATTGCGCTCAGGCATCACGCCGACTATATGATAAGTGTAAACGACGGGAGAGACGAGTAATGGCACGGATGCGTAAAAAACAACGGGTGATGATGCTCGTCTTTGGCGGTATTGCCCTTGCCATATCGGCTACCCTCGTCGGCATGAGCTTTTCCAGTGCGATCTCATTTTTCGTCAGCCCGACTAAGCTGATAGAAAACGAAACCACCGGACAGTACAAAGACGGCCAACGTCTGAAACTCGGTGGCGTGGTCGAGGATGATGAAAAAACGCTGGAGGACGGCACGATCCGCTTTGTCATCACCGACTACGACACCTCAATCCCGGTGAACTTCAAAGGCATCCTGCCCGACCTGTTCCAACCAGGCGAAATGGCCATCGCCGAGGGTAAATTCGTGGACGGTATTTTCGTTGCAGACAGCGTCCTAGCCAAGCACGATGAAAAATACCGCCCCCGCGAAGTCGAAGACGCCCTGCGCGAGTCGGGACGTCTTGGTAAGTATGAAGCGCAGAGTGCGACGAACTGAGGGGCATCACCCCCGCGCGTGCAGCACCCGCCCGATCGTGTTCAGTAACACCTGCGCCGCCAGAATTGCGGTTGAGCCGCTGTGATCATAATCCGGCGCAACCTCCACCAAATCGATGCCGACAACTTTATGATGCTTCACAATCTCTGCGATGAACTCCAAAATCTCATAATACAAGAACCCGCCATGTGAGGGTGTTCCGGTCCCCGGTGCAATCGATGGATCAAAGGCGTCAATATCTATGGTCAGGTATATCGGCACGTCTTCCGGCACCCTATCCGCCATCGCCAGCGGTCCCAGCGCGCGGAATTGGCGAACAGAGAAGATATCGGACCCCATCTCCCGCGCCGCCTCATATCCTTCTTTTGCCGTGGAGGAAACATTGCGGATGCCTACTTGCGTCATGCCCGTGACATAGGATTTCTCCGCCGCCCGACGCAATGGATTGCCGTGACCGTAGCGCACGCCGTGCCGTTCATCGACGAAATCGAGATGCGCGTCGATCTGGACAATATGAAACGGCATCTGCTCCGAAAACGCGTTGATGCAGGGGATGTTGATTGAGTGATCGCCGCCGATCACCACAGGCATCGCCCCCGCCGCCAGAATTGCCCGCACCCCCGCTTCGATGTTGCGATGAGAGCCTTCTGTGTCGGTGTGGATGATATCCGCATCACCGATATCAACGATTCGCGCGTTCTCCAGATACGTGACGTCATCCTCATGATCATACGCACCGGCATGGCCGAACGAGAACAGTGTCGAGGCCTCGCGAACCGAACGCGGGCCGAATCGTGCGCCGCTGCGCCATTGTGTACCGAAATCATAAGGCGCGCCCAGCACGGCCACATCGGCGTCGATCGCCCCCCAATCCTGTACGTAAGGGTATTTCCCGAAGGTCGAAATGCCCACAAAAGGCAAATTCAGCCGCCCGCCCTCATATCCATGCTCCGCCATCGCGCGATCTCCCGTTTTGTGCTGACAATTCAGGTAATTTTTCATCAAAGATTAGGGCATGACAGTTTTATTGCACAGGCGTCAATCTTGGTATGGACGCCAGCATATGGCTTCGCTATATAGCGCGGACATACTGATCCGGAGTAGCTCAGTGGTAGAGCGAGTGACTGTTAATCACCAGGTCGGGGGTTCGAATCCCTCCTCCGGAGCCAAAATTTACGCCTCGTAGAGAAATCTACGGGGCGTTTTTTATTCCAAGACATTGATTTTATTGATAATATAGCAACTTTACAAGTTCCTATTGTGTTCTTTTTCACGATATGGCACAAAACTGTGGTGGTGCGATGAGGATTGTTACCATCGACTCGTTAATCTACAAGACGGCTTACCGAGAAACCTGACGGAAACGAAAAACGGAATGCCGATGACCGCATTCATCGTTGCCGCCGAGTTCATCAATAACGTGCAGGATATTCGCGCCAGCGCCCTGAAGTAGGAGGAATCTCGAACTTGGGCCGTCACCGCTTCTCCGGTTTCGGCCCGAACCGTAAATTCACCAGCCGGATCGGAGACGGTCGCGCACGTATGGATGGCCACCGTTATGGATTCAGCGTGATCTTGGCTCGCTGGACGGTGGAGGAGAGCGCAAAGCAGCAATTTTGCGTGTTTCGAGATCACACATGGCTTTGTCATGATCCAAAATTACTCGAAATACTCCGAATGCGTATGCTGAATTTCGGAGATGGTGTCGTCGAGTCGGGCGAGGTGTTGACGTGCAACTTCTCTCGCCTTGCTT
>CALFAK010000087.1 GCA_937948985.1 uncultured Neomegalonema sp.
GCCTGAGCGCGGCCAATATCCAGCCCCTTATCGCTCAGCGCAGCCCGCATCTTTGTCGCCGTCCGCGCATCACCGTCCAGCAAGGCTTGCAATCCGGCGGGCGCACCGGAGGACTCCGCGCCGATCATCCCCGCATCGGAATTGCCATCCGCATCGAAGAAGACCAACTCGGCGGGTTGCAAGCCTTCACGGTCGAGCACGGTTATCTCGTCGCCCGCATCAAGCTGCACCAGCAGCGAGCCGAGCGCCGCCACCGGATGCCGCTCCACATCATCGGGCAGGATTGGCAGACCGGGCACACTCACCCCGCCCCGCTCGTAAGGCGTCTCAAATTTGGGAATTATGCCCATCACGCTTCTCCCACGCTCATCGCCAATACCTGACCGATCTGGCTAAGGGGGCGACCACTTTCCTCGCGCCAAACATTGTAAGCCATCTGCGCCGCCCGCATCGCGCGCTTCGAGGTTGGCGCTTTATCCACAACACCCTCCCGCACCAACGCGGCCCCAACATCCTTGGTGAAAACAATACTATCAACACCAAGCCGCCGCAGCGCATACCCTCCGGTCGCCCCGCCCAGCCGCGATCCGCGTTGTTTCATCAATTCAAGCAACCCGACGAAATCCTCCGCAGGCCAATCCGCAAAAAACCGCCCCGCCGAGCCGTGCTCTTTCGCAAGCGCTTGCAGGAAAATCGCATTATCCCGCACTGACAGGATTTTCGCACCCTGCCGGATAATCCGCGCATCATTCAGCAAACGGTCGAGATCGTCATCGGACATCATTGCCATGCGTGCGGGATCAAACCCCTCATACGCCTCTTCGATGCCATCCCACTTATTCTCCACCACCCGCCAATTCAGGCCCGTGGCAAAGATCACGCGCGACATCATCGACAGCCAGCGGTCACCCGGTATCGCCGCAACCTCATCCGGCGATGTTGGCGTCGGGAGCAGCTTTTCCAACGCCGCCGCCCCGCCTTTGCGTTCAGCGGCACGATCATAGATCACCTGAAACGGCGTCAAAGCGGACATGATTTCTCAGCCCTCACCATCATCACGCCACACCCAACTGCCGCTTACGCTCCGCCGCCCAGCTTCCGATCAGGCGATCCGCAATAATCCCCAGCGCCGCAATGAATAGCCCCGCGAGAATCCCCCGCCCGAAGTTCTGCGTCGAGATCGAACGCACGACTTCCTGCCCCAGATCGGTCGACCCGATCAGCGCGGTAATTGCCGTCATAGCCAGTGCGAAAAGGATCGTCTGGTTCAGCCCCAGCATAATCTCCGGCAGCGCCACGGGCAGTTCCACCTTCCACAGCCGCTGCATCGGCGTCGTCCCGTTCGCAATAGCCGCCTCAACCGTCACAGGCGGAATGCGCTTGAGACCAAGATATGTGTACCGGATCGCCGGAACCATCGCGTAAGGGATAATCGCGAAGATGTTCGCAAAATCGCCGATCTTGAACAGCATGATCGCCGGGATCAGATAGATGAAAGACGGAAACGTCTGAAGCGTATCGCAAGTGCTCAGAATTACCCGCGTTACCGATTGAAAAAACTGTGCCAGATTGACCAGTGGACTGCCTTGAAACAACCCGTCACCAACGCCACGCAGCAGCAGTAATGCCGTCACAATCCATGCGGCAGATGGTAATCCACTCATCAAAGCAGCGCTGAAACCGGAAACATCTCCTCCTCCAATACTGGAAATCAAAGTGATCAAAAGAGATAGAATCCAAAAAATCACATCCACGATCTGCTTTATAGCGAAGACGATAAAAATCACTTCGCGCAATCGAGGCGATAACGCCAGGAACAACACAGCCAGAACCGCAATCGTAGCAAAAACAGCAATATCAATCGTTGTGCTAAAGATAACAATATCCGGCACGGTCAGTGGCACCAGCAGCCAAGCCACAATCTGATAAATCTCAATAATCCCGATCAACATAAGAATGGGAGGCATGAGTAAAACCGGATTTGCGGCAAGTACCCCTAACGGAACGCCAATCAATACACTTATGGTCGCCGCGATCAGCACCACATACGTGGTCTTCATCGCCTGCTCCCAAAATCCGGTCACGATGAAAGACATCGCCAACGCAATGCACAGCAGCATCACGCCCAACCCGCCCAACCGCAACGCGGCCAGCGCGATCACACCAACGAAAACGGGCCAAGGCAGCCACAGGAAAAAGTCCCGCGTCGGGATCAGCACATTGATCGTGGTCCAGTCGCGGATCGGGTTAATATACGGATAAGCCCAAGTGTTGAACTCCCGCAAGGCAGCATCAATCGTCCGCGCCAGTTGCTTGGCATCGAACAGCGTCACCTTCTCGCCATCGACCATATACGTGAACTTGCTCGGCGGAATATTCACCCAGCGATAGAACTCCGCCGCGATATAGCTGACCACGAGGATCACGAGGAAGGTCAGCATATGCTTATGCCGCTGCACCCAAGACTTCTCGGCGGCGAAATGGTCGGTCTCTTTATACGCATAGGCTTGCGTCAGGCGGTCCAGCACAATCGCGATCAGCGTAATCGCAATCCCCTGCTCAATCGCAACGCCAAGCCGCAATTGCTGCAAGGAATACAGCAGCTTGTGCCCAAGGCCCGTCGCTCCGGCAATCGAGGCGATAACCACCATCGCCAGCGTTTGCATCACCACTTGGTTCAGCCCCAGCATCAGCGTGCGTTTTGACGACGGCAGCGCCACTTTCCACAGCGCCTGACGCTTGGTACAGCCGGACATTTGCCCCGCCTCCAGCACATCGCTCGACACCGTCTGCAAGCCAAGGATCGTACACCGCGCCATCGGCGGCATCGCAAAAATCACCGTCGCAATCAACGCCGTAACCGGACCAAACGCAAACAGCGCGGCCACGGGGGCCAGATAGGCCATATGCGGAATTGCTTGCATAAGATCGAACATCGGCGTGAATATCCGCTCAGCGATCCGCGAACGCGTCACCCAGATGCCCAGCACCACCCCCAACAGCGCCGCCATCGGCACGGCAACGATGACAATAGTCATCGTCTTCATCGAGTCTTTCCAGACGTTGAAAACAGCCAGATAGATCATGCTGAAAACGCACAGTGCCACCAGCTTCCAGTCACCGACCCAATGGGCGAAGATTATCACCCCCGCCGCCACCGCCACCCAAGGCAGCGGCCCCAGACCAATCCCCTTGAACCCGCGATACAGCAGGTATTCAGCCCACTTTACAGGCGCTTTCAGCGCCGCGCCAATGCCGCGCGTTATCTCCTTGAACTCGACCCCGAAGATTGTCGCATCGTTCTTCAGCCACTCGATATAGCCCGTCAGCCACGGCTCAGCCGGGATTACCCATGCCTCCGGCCAACGCGTCGCGCCTTCCCAGACCAGTGACAGCAGCACACCCGCCACCATAATCAGCGCGAAATGTACCCACCCTGGCAGTCTGGCAAGCGATAACCCTTCGGAGGGGCGATGCGCCATCACTTCGGTCATGCCGCCCGCCGCCCGAAAATCGAAGTCGCGATTCGGTGACGGTCTATCGAACCGACAACCTCATGCGTCGCCGGATCAACCACGGCAACCGGATGTTCGCCTGTCAGAACCTGCTCGGCACAAGACCCGATCTTCGCCGTGCTTTCCACACTGCCGACCGCATCCGCCGCCACCGGTCCCATAATCGCCCGCACCGAGACAATCCGCTCATGCGGCGCATTCTTGGCGAACTCGGCCACATAATCATCCGCCGGATTGAGGACAATCTGCTCCGGCGTATCCATCTGCACCATCCGCCCGTCTTTCATAATCCCGATCCGGTCAGCCAGCTTGGTCGCTTCCTCGAAATCATGGGTGATGAACACGATGGTCTTTTTCAGCATGGTTTGCAGGCGGATAAACTCGTCTTGCATTTCCGCCCGGATCAACGGGTCAAGCGCACTGAAAGGCTCGTCAAGGAACCAAATATCCGGCTCCACCGCCAGCGACCGCGCAATCCCGACCCGTTGCTGCTGACCACCGGACAGTTCACGCGGGAAATAACTCTCACGCCCGCCCAGCCCCACAAGCTCGATCATTTGCTTTGCCCGCTCAACACGGTCGGCTTTCGGCACGCCCTGCACTTCCAGCGGAAACGCCACATTCTCCAGCACGTCGCGATGCGGCAACAGGCCGAAATTCTGGAAAACCATCCCCATTTTGTGACGGCGTATATCGATCAATTCACGGTCGGACAGTTTGAGCAGGTCACGCCCCTCATACTCCATCTCGCCCGCGGTCGGATCGTTCAAGCGCGTGATACAACGGATCAGCGTCGACTTACCGGAGCCTGAAAGCCCCATGATAATCAGGATTTCCCCCTGATTCACATCGAACGACACATCCTGTACCGCACCGATATACCCCTCTTCATTCAGAGCTTCGGCGCTCGGATTTCCGTGATGTTTCTTGAGAAATTGCTTCGGGTTCGCGCCGAACACTTTCCACAGATTACGACATTTGATCTGCGCTTCGGCTTGCATCTGGCCCGTCCAGTCTTGTCAAAATTTCCAAGTAAAATCGATGTGCCATTGCCCTGTTCGCGGGCAATGGCGTTAGACAGTAAGGCTAAATCAGCCTTTCCAGCCGGCAACAACATCTGCGTTGTCTTCGATCCACTTTTCAGCGGCCTCTTCCGGCTCCATGCCGTCAACATCAACCATCAGCGCGGCGGCAGCGATCTGCGCATTGCTGAAATCGATATTCTGCATCATGCTCCAGGCACCGGGGTATTTCTCAGCCAGACCGGACCAAGCGGCCTTTTTCAGCCAACCGCTATGCGGCGCACCGCAGTCGCCCGTTGCGTTCGGGTTCGGACCCCATTCCTTGACCTCATTACACGCCGCAGAAGGCGCCGGGAAGTCAACGAACTGGCCTTCAAACTTCGATTCGATGAAGTTCGGGGTCCAGTTGAACAGAACGATAGGCTCTTTGCGGTCATAGGCGGATTGCAGTTCGGCCCAAAGGGTCGCGGCCTGACCAACATTGATCGCCTCGAAGTTCATCTCAAGCGCGTCAATACGGTCAGCGTAGTTTTTACCCCAATCGGCAGGCGGGCCTACAAAACGGCCTTTAGGCTTGGTCTCAGCGGTCGCAAACATTTCCGCGCAACGATCCAGACCCTGCCATGAACCGGCACCGGGGCATTTTTCCAGCACGTAGTTCGGAATCCACCACTCCTCACGGGTCGCCGCCGAGTGCGTGCCCGCGTCAACCATGCCGTTCTCAACCGCTTTCTCAAAAGCCGATTTCATCGACCCTTCCCAAGCCTCAACCTGGAAGTGCATGTCACCATCCGCGATGGCCTGAAACTGCAATTGGCTGTCTGATGGCGCGTATTCGACCGTGTAACCTTCAGCTTCCAGCGCCTTGCCAACCACATAGGAAAGCACCAGCTGGCTGGTCCAGTTATTCTGCACAATGATAATCGGATCATCGGATTCAGCTTCAGCAAATGCCAGACCCGGCACTGCCATCATCGCGGCGACAAGCGCGCCTTTCAAAGCGTATTTCATATTTTCTCTCCCTTTTATGGCGGATCTTTTCCCGCCTTCGAGCGATCTTTAGATCGCGGTTCAAAACGCGCCTCACTCTGTTGGTAAGTTCTGCTCGCGTATGCATTGGCAGACTTCAAATCATTTTATAATCAATCGCTTGAAGTCTTTTAACGTCATATATCCTCTCCGCATATTTTCTTGCGTCAAGTATTAATCGCGGGTTCAGCCGTCGAACGTCCCCAATCCGGCTCAAAACCCAAAATCACGGCCTCTTCCGTCAACGCAGGATTAAACAGGTGATTGTGCCAAAAAGTCGACTGAAACAAAGGGTTACGCTCGGCCAGCGACCAGACACGGCACTTGATATCGAACCGCTGACGGTAGGCTTCAAATGTCAGTGTGCAGCGTTCAGCAGCCCGAATGGTCTTCGCACCGGGCGAACCGGGTGGAAAGGTCGAGGTTAGCGTGTCAGAAAACTGATCCGCCCCCTGATAGTAAGATTCACTGAAGAAACGCAGCGCATTATCGCGGCGTTGCGCCGGATCATTGGTCTTGCGCACCATATGCTGCATCTCAGCTGTAATCGAATATGCAGGCGCTTTATTCATAACCGTAATGATATGCCCCATCGGCTCATTCTCGCCATCGAGCGTCACAGCGGGCGTTATCCCGTCATTAGGCCGCCCCATCTCATCGCGCATCATCATCTGCCGGATGCGGCATTGCCACCGCATAAACCCGTTCCGCAGCGCGGTTTCGTCCTTCGACAAAGGCAGGAGCGAAGAGATCATGTCGCCTCCATAACCGTCAATCTCCTCTCCCCCTTGCGGGGGAGGGCTAGGGTGAGGAGGAACCTATCCACAGGATCAATCCTTTGACCAGAAAACCCCTCATCCAACCCTGTCCCACAACGACAGGGCTTCGCCACATTCCTGATGATCATTCCAGCCATCAAAACTTCCGGTACGCTTCGCGCAGTTGCACCAGCGGATGCCGATCCGACATTTGGAACTTGATGAGCAATTCCCGCGCGATCATATCCCGATCCTGCTGGTTATCGGGCAGGTCAATCGTATCGGGGATACGCACCCAGCCGTTGATATTGCGGTCAAAGACGGCGGGTTTGCCCTCCTCATAGCCCATATGAACATCCTCAAGCCAGTTGAGGTCATCCCACCCCATTTCCTCGACATATGTCGTTAGGAAAGGCGTCATGCGGGTGTAGTCAGGGACCAGATTCACATCATAGCGATAACCGATGTGTTGTCCGATTTCCTTCTCACGCTCTGAAGCAAGCCCGTCTTTGTCTTTCAGAAACTGATCGACATCGAGGATTTCAGAACCGCGATATTGTGTTCCAGCCATGTAATTTTCCTTCATCCCTGCCCCGCATTTGATGCGGGGTCTCTCGAAGCGGAGACAAGTCCCGGACTAAATCCGGGACAGGAGCGATCCGTTACAAATTGTGATAATCTTGAACGCCGACGGTATGCTCGGTCCCCGCCAGCGGAACCGCCGCCATTGCGGACGCTTCCATCGTCAGCGCCGCCAGATCTTCCGGCTCCAACGAATGGATATTGGTCTTGCCGCAAGCGCGGGCAAACAACTGCGCCTCGATGGTCAGCGTGTGCAAGAAATTATAGACCCGTTCCGCCGCCTCATCGGGGTCAAGACGCTTGCGCAACACGGGGTCTTGCGTCGCAATACCAACCGGGCAGCGACCCGTATGGCAGTGATAGCAATAGCCCGCCTCGACGCCCATCTCGTTTTCGAAATCGGCTTCGGGGATGTCCTTGTTACAGTTCATCGCCATCAGCGAGGAGTGGCCGATCGCAATCGCATCCGCGCCCAGCGCAATCGCTTTCGCCACATCGGCCCCGTTGCGGATACCGCCGGCATAGACCAGCGTGATCTCACCGCGCTTGCCCAGATCATCAATCGCTTTACGCGCCTGACGGATCGCCGCAATACCCGGAACGCCCGTGTCTTCAGTGGCAAAGTGAGGTCCGGCCCCCGTGCCGCCTTCCATCCCGTCGATGTAAATCGCATCAGGATCACATTTCACGGCCATCCGCACATCGTCATACACACGCGCCGCACCGAGTTTCAACTGGATCGGAATCTGCCAATCCGTCGCTTCACGGATTTCCTGAATCTTCAGCGCCAGATCATCCGGTCCCAGCCAGTCAGGGTGACGCGCGGGCGACCGCTGATCGATACCGGCGGGCAGTGAGCGCATCTCGGCAACCTGATCGGTCACTTTCTGCCCCATCAGGTGGCCGCCAAGACCAACCTTACAGCCCTGCCCGATGAAAAACTCACACGCATCGGCGAGCATCAAATGGTGCGGGTTAAAGCCGTAGCGCGACTGGATACACTGATAGTACCACTTCGTAGAATAGCGGCGCTCATCCGGGATCATCCCACCCTCGCCGGAGCATGTGGCGGACCCCGCCATCGTCGCGCCGCGCGCCAGCGCCGTCTTAGCTTCAAAGCTCAACGCGCCAAAGCTCATGCCAGTGATATAGACTGGAATATCCAGATCAATCGGACGTTTTGCCCGTGGACCGATAATCGTGCGCGTCTCGCATTTCTCACGATAACCCTCGATCACAAAGCGGGTCAGCGTGCCGGGCAGGAAGGTCAGGTCATCCCAGTGCGGGATTTTCTTGAACAGGGAGAACCCGCGCATCCGGTACCGTCCGAGTTCGGATTTGATATGGATGTCGTCCATGACATGCGGCGGGAAAACAAAGCTGTTGCCGAGGCGGTTGGTATCGCGCTTCGCTTTTGCCGGAACGGTTGGAGTTTCGCCATCTGCGGCCATTTTATGTATCCTTATTTCGCGGTGTTTTCCCTCCCGCCCTGCGGGAAGGGATCTAAAACAGCCTACAGAATCAGTTTCTTCTCATTCGGCTCAAGGTTGTCGTAGTTCCACAACTGCTTGCCGGAGACGATTTTGGTGAAGTGATCCACGCCTTTTTCCGGCATCAGATCATATTGCGTCAGCTTGCGGGTCAGCCATGCTTTGTCGAGATCGGTCAACTCCGCCGGAACCGCATCAACCCCGTAATCCTTGACCTCACCACCGACATAGATGGTGCCATCATACATGGAATCGCCAAGGTTTTTGCCCGCATTGCCACACACAACCATCCGCCCGCGCTGCATCATGAAGCCTGAGAACGCGCCCGTATCACCACCAACGATGATCGTGCCGCCCTTTTGGTCGATCCCAGTCCGTGAGCCGACCGAGCCTTTGCAAACCAGGTCACCGCCCCGCATCGCCGCTCCGAAAGTCGAACCCGCGTTTTTCTCGATCACGACCGTCCCGGCCATCATATTCTCACCGCAGGACCAGCCGACGCGGCCATTAATCCGCACATTCGGTCCGTCGATCAGGCCGACACCGAAATACCCGATGGACCCTTCGATAATCAGGTTCAACTTGTTCAGAATACCAACGCCAACAGAGTGCATCCCGCGCGGGTTTTTCAGCACAATCGTGCCGTAGCCCTCCGCCATCAACGCGCGGATGTCCTTATTCACCTGCGTTGTCGGCTTGCCTTCACAATCAAGCTCGGTCCGCTTGTTGAAATCGACATTCTCGGCCCACGGATAGGTGACGTTTTCGTCCTCACCCACCTCAAAGAACACTTCCATCGAACGGTTTTTCAACTGCTCAGACATCATCCCCAGATCGCGTGCGCGGTCCTCTTGAGTTGTGCCCTCCACGGCATCGCGGGTTTGGCCTTCACGGGGATCATACCCCATGTCTGCGGCCATAACGCTCATGCTTTCCATACGCGGATCTCCTCATCATAGGGATCGGTTGTGTCGATTTCTTGCGGGAGAATGGCGCGGATCGCGACCTCTTCAGAGGCCATCGCGATCATATCGTCGCTCTCGTACAGGACCAGCGGCTTAGCGGCCATTGTGTCCTTGGCCATGCCCAACTCGTCTTTCGTGGCGACCAGATAGGTGAATACGCCATCAATCTCTTCAATCGAGGCCTTCAAGCTGTCTTCCAGGGTCGCCCCGTTGGCGAGGTTGTCAGCCGTGTAAACCGCCAGCAACTCGGAGTCGCAGGAAGACATAAAGCGGTGTCCGCGCTTCTCCATCTGACGGCGCTTGATCCAGTAATTGGTGATCTGCCCGTTATGGACCACCGAGACGTCATTGTAAGGAAACGCCCAATACGGGTGCGCCGAGCGGATATCCACATCCGATTCCGTCGCCATCCGCGTGTGACCGATGCCGTGCGTTCCGGTAAAATCGCGCAAACCATACGCGTCGGCGACCACATTCGCATCGCCAAGGTCTTTGATCAATTCCAGCGAGTTACCGAGGCTGAGGATTTCCGTGCCCTCGATATCCTCAATATACCGCGCCATCGCTTCGGTATCACCGTCATGGCTCAACACGTAGCGCATCGCATAAGGGGTCGCGCTCTCGCGGTCCTTGATTGTCGCTTTATGCTCGCCAAGGCGCTTTTCGACCAGTTCGATCCGCGCAGCGATCTTCTCGCCCATGTCGTAACCGGAGGCCATGTCCTCCTGCTCGGCGACTTTGAAGCGCATAACATAATCGCCCGAATTCGGCTCGCCATAGACGGCAAATCCGGTCGAGTCAGGGCCGCGATGCTTGAGCGCGGTGAGCATCGAAGTCATCTCAGAGCCGACGCTTGAGCTTTTCCCCCGATGAATAAGTCCGGCAATGCCGCACATGAGCTAGTCTCCTTGAAACGAGTTTTCTGCTGCCCCGCACCTGATGCGGGGCCTTTTTAGGATTTTCGGGAGGCCCCGCATCAAGTGCGGGACAGACTTTTCAGTACCTTAAGGCAGGCACTCCATATACGTTTCCTTGTCCCATTCGGTGACGGTGGACATGGAACGCTCGTATTCGTCGGTCTTGTATTCATGGAACAGACGGTACATCTCGCCGGGCATACCGCGTTGAACCACTTCATCTTTTTCGAGATGCCCAAGCGCCTCGCCGAGGGTCATCGGCAGCTTCTTAACATCTTTGCCGTCTTTGATCGCCTCGTAGATATTGCGCTCCTCCGGCTCGCCAGGATCAAGGTTGTTTTCCAGCCCGTCATCCATCGCCGCGAGCAACGTCGACCCCATCAGATACGGATTCACCATCGAATCGACCGAACGGTACTCAAATCGTCCGGGGGCCGAAACGCGCAGACCCGTGGTCCGGTTTTGGAAGCCCCAATCCGCGAAAACCGGCGCCCAGAAGCCCGTATCCCACAGACGGCGATAGGAGTTAACCGTCGAACAACCCACGGAGGTCAGCGCCTGAAGGTGATGCACAACCCCGCCAATGGCCTTCAAACCCTCGGCTCCGGGCATTTGCGGATCGTCATCATCAGGCATAAACGTGTTATCGCCGCCTTTGATATACATATAATTTTCGGG
This sequence comes from uncultured Neomegalonema sp., assembly GCA_937948985.1. GTDB lineage: Bacteria > Pseudomonadota > Alphaproteobacteria > Rhodobacterales > Rhodobacteraceae > JAHDDY01. Next base: position 10,957 of record CALFAK010000087.1, read on the forward strand.
CATTCCGGGCAGGTTGTCCGGGTCATTTCCGGTGCGACAGAATTGGTCCTCGCCCCCATTCCACAGCGACATGTTATGGTGACAACCATTGGCCGACACGCCCATGAACGGCTTGGTCATGAAGCAGGCGAAAATCCCGAATTCACGCGCCACTTGAGCGCAAATCTGGCGGTATGTCGTCAAGCGGTCCGCATTGCGCAGCACGTCGTCGAACATCCAGTTCAGCTCCAACTGGCCTGGCGCATCCTCGTGGTCGCCCTGGATCATGTCGAGGCCCATTTTGCGGGAATATTCGATCACTTTCAACGTGACAGGGCGCAGGCTTTCAAACTGGTCGATGTGATAGCAATACGGCTTGGAATACCCGTCACCCGGCTTGCCATTCTCGTCGTATTTCAACCACATCATCTCCGGCTCTGTACCGATGCGCAGGTGTAAGCCGTTGTGTTTCTTCTGAAAATCATTGTGGAGGCGACGCAGGTTGCCGCGACAATCGGAAGTCAGAAAACCGCCCGGATCCACTTTTTCCTCACGGTTGCGGAACAGCGTGCAGTAAAACCGCCCGATTTTCGGCGCCCAGGGCAATTGCATGAAACTCTCAGGCTCAGGAATGCCAACCAATTCCGCCGCTTCCGGGCCATACCCCAAATACTCGCCCGCGCGGTTCAGGAACAGGTTCATCGTCGCGCCGTAAACCAGCTGAAAGCCCTTCTGCGCAACGGCTTCCCAGTGATCCGCCGGAATGCCTTTACCCATGATTTTGCCGGTAACGGAGACAAATTGCAGGTAGAGATACTCGATACCCAATTCATCTATTTTAGCGCGGACGGCTTTTACTTTTTCAGCGCGGCCTTCGGCTTCGACAAAGCCTTCAATATCCATTGGCACTCTGAATTCTCCCCTTGATTCAGGCTAAATTTGAACGTCAAATCATCGGGCGCCTTAGGGCGCTCTCATCTTCTCTCGAGAATCACATAAGCGGATTCTTAACCGCTGCGCAACCAATTTTTAAATCCGGTATTTAATTGGTACAGTTTCGGTCAAAAAAACACGGATCACAAGGGGCATCACCAACGCGCAAGCAAAAAGGCCGCACCGATCAAATATCGGCCCGTTACATCACCTTCATTTGTGAAATGGGGATCAGACACCCAGACAGCTTTGAGCATTGTCCTCCTACCCGTTCAACATTACCACCAGCGCGACTTATGCATGATCAGACAAAGCAGAAACATCTATCAAAGACGAACCGCTCTCATCAGGTCGTTAACACTTTCCCGCCACAACCCGCTACCATACCGCACCCGTCGTATGCCCCGGATAAGCAGCGCGCCATAACGAGTTAACGCAATGATAGATGAACATCATATTTTGCAAAATCTCGACAAGGAGAAATATCATCAGGCGCGTGCGACCCTGTTGGATGAATTCAAATATTCTGAAGCGGATCGGGAAATGTGGCGCATGGCCCTGCAAATCGAGCAGCGCGCAGGACAGTGGGAGGCTTTTAACGCGCTTGCTGACGAATATCTTTGCGTATGGGATCCGACCGATACAGACGTCGCAATTTTCCGTATTTTCGGATACTTGGAGGTCGGCGACCTTCGCGGCTTCCGTCGCGAACGCGCGGCTTTCAGGCGGAAATATCGCTGGCAACCCAAGCTCTGGGCATTGCTCTACATTGCGGGCTGCACCCTTGTGCTGGCGCGCGCAGCCGGAATGACGTCCGGCAGGATAAAACCGGACGCGGAGGTTGATCGGCGCAACATTATCACCCCTGAAAACCTTCACGACCTAAACCACCGCTATCTGACCAAAGAAGCCGAACGCGAAGCCGAAGCGCAAGCCCGCGCGGAGGCACGCTGTCAAGCGGACGCTCAAATCGTGCATGTGCATGAAAACTTCGAGGAAATCGCGGTGGAAATGCATGACCTTCTCACACCCGCAATCTTCCTCAACCCCTCTCCGGCAGGCGAAGAGTCCGCCCCTCCGCCCCCATGCTATTTCGGCGGGAAACCGAGGATGCCCGCCGATATGGCTTGGCCGAAACGCGGCAGCTATGATCTGCATTTCCTCGCCCAGTTCGACTGCGCATCACTGCCCCGCGAACTGACCGTGGGCGGCATGACTTTCAGCCTGCCGGAATTCCCTGAGACGGGTACGCTTTATCTGTTTTTCCCGCTCGATAATAATTCTGCGTGGGATATTGACGGGATGGTTCTGTATCGCCCCGAAACGGCCACCGGTTTACCTGAACGCGATCCGCCGGAAACCTTAATGAGGCTGAATACTTACAACAACGAAGACCGCTACATTGAGGCAGAGGTTGAAGACGGCGCGCTGCAACCATGCGGTCAGTTACTGTGGCGGCAAGAAATCGTGCCGGTCGCTTACCTCTCGGCGCGCGGCGAAAATCCCCTGCGCCGCAATATGGAGCGTGAGAGCGATGATTACGACACAAGACGCGATATGCTTGATCTGGTGGACATGGTCTCCTTGACGCGCGCAAAAGGCCAAGGCCCGCAGAAGATACCGCAGCACAATTTCGGTTTCGCGTTTGGTATGCCCCCCTTCCAGATGTTCGGACAAGGCTATGTGGTTCAGTCCGCAGCCGATGACTACGCCGATCATGTGATGATGATGCAAGTCGGCTCATGCCACGGATTACCGTTATCGCTGGGCGGCTATACAGGCATTTTTCAATTCTGGATAAAGCCCGAAGACCTCAAGGCGAACCGTTTCGACACGATCTTCGCGACCCGCGAAATGACCTGACAGCCCTCTCCTCACCCGTTCAACATTCCCACCAACCCCGGCAAATCCGCCATCACCTCAATCACATGATCCGCCTCCGGGCGCAGCGTCTCTATATCCGCCGGACCCGTGCCGATGCCCACCGCGATGGCACCCGCCGCCCGTGCCGCGTGGATGTCATGCAGACTGTCCCCGATCATCATCACCCGCGCGGGCTTCACGTTCAGATGCGCCGCGAATGCCTCTATCATCCCCGGTTTGGGTTTGGCTCCATAACCGCTATCCGCGCCCCAGATCGTCGTGAAGCGGTCCGTCAGGCCAAGCTTGCCCATCTGCGCCCGCGCCGAGGCTTCCTGATCGTTCGTAGCGATCCCCAACGGCAGGCCCATCCCGCGCAGCGCATCCAGCGCGCCCGGCACATCGGCGGCATGGGCCACCCGAGCGGTTCCCTCAGCCGTCATCCGGTCGATAATCCGCCCCGCCAGCGCCGCATCAGCCTTCATGTCCAGGATTTCCGCCCATGCCAGCAGCGTATCGGCCCCCGTTCCGGCGATAAACACCGAGTCCGGCAAAAAACGCTCCGCATCGAAATCAAAATCAATCGCCGCCGCCATCCGCCGCGCCTTGGTCTCATCACCGCCCGCAAAATGCCGGATCACCGCCGCCGATGATGGCCCCCAAGTCAGGTCAAAATCGACCAGAACCCCGTCCTTATCGAACAGCACACCCTTAACCGCTTTCATCAAAAATTCCCGCCCGTCGCATTAATTTCAAAGTTTCCCGAGTCATTTACCGCCCCGACCGCACGCGCATCAAAGCGAATTTTCTCAAATATTTCAGGACACTAACATTTTTCGTCAGACACCACCGCCAATTGTGACGCCTTCGCCACAAAATTACCACCACATCGTCACGACGGAAATCCCGACCCGCCTCCGTTACACTGGCATCAACACGGTGCATAACGGCACAGGGCCAAGACAGCATCGTTCAGGTAGAAGGACTTGATCCATGAAAAAGTATATCATCGCCGCCCTTACCGCACTCGGCCTTGGTGCCGCATCCGCGCCCGCAATGGCCGGCAGCTCGTTCTATGTGTCCAGCTATATTAGCGCACCAGCCGTCAGCTATATCGCACCAACATACGTTGCGCCCACATACTACGCCCCAAGCGTGACATATACCCGCCCTTATGTCGCCCCCAGATATGTGGCCCCGGCCTATATCGCGCCGACTTACTACAGCCGCCCTGCGATCAGCTTCAGCTTCGGGACCAGCTATCGTTACCCGAAATATCGCGGATATAAGAAGCATCGCGGTCACCGTCACGGCTACAAGCACAGCAACCGCCACGGCCATAAGGCCCACAATCGCGGCCACAAGAAGCACTAAATTTATAATAACCCCCGATTCGGCGGTGGCTGCCGCCGAATCGGCTTCTCTTGTTGCCAGACACTTATTTTACCGCCACTGTTAACGTGTGTTATTTGAAATTTTCCCAAATTGGAGCATTCCGATGATGAAACCTGTTGTCGCCGCAGTTCTGGCCGCCAGCATTGGCCTTCCCACCCTCGCACAGGCCCAGTCGGTCCGCGTACCCGTCGTGCGTATTCCTGCAACCGTCACAGGCACATGGGTGCTCAACCCCGCCGCTTGCCCTGATATTCGCGAAGACTTCCGCGATGCCCGTGTGAACACAGGCCGCCGAGACCGCCGTGAAGATCGCCGTGATCAACGCATCATCAACTGCCCGTCCAGCGCCTACACATTCGTCCCCGCGCCGGGCCAAGCGCCAAACAAGCGCATCAAAGTCGGCCGCGACGGCAGCGCCCGTTTCCTTGAGCCGGGCGAACCTGCGTATGGCAACCGCAATCGCGGCGTTGTGGCGATAACCCCTATTGCCCCGGTCTTCTCGACCCCGACATACCAGCAGCCCAGCTACCAGACACCGACCTACGCGCAGCCGCAATATCAGGCGCCGGCACCAACGTATCAAGCACCCGCTCCAACGTACCAGACGCCGACATATCAACAGCCCGCATATACAGCTCCAACCACGCCGACTTATCAGGCCCCAACATATCAACAGCCGTCATATCAATCGACGACGACACAACCGACTTACCAGTCAACGACGCCGTCTTATAACTCCGCGCCAACCTACGGCACGACCACGACACAGCCTACATACGTCCCTTCTGGCACATATCAGTAAGCTTTCCGTCGCTCTTATCTGTCCGGCTCCCATCTTTTCAGGGTGGGAGCCGCGACTAAAACCCACCGCGAAGGGTTACTCCCCTAAAAACTGCTCAATCACCTGAGCCTGCATCTTCTTGCCATCCGGGTCCAAATCCGTCTTCAGCGCGCAGAATTGTTCGCCCCATTCAGAAGTCCGCACCCGGATCGGCGGGTCGTCACTCTCCACGCACCGCATCACCACTTCGGCCACCTCATCGGCTGTCTGATAGATATCCGAACCCGCCTGCCTGTTTTGAGCGCCGTCAATATATTTCTGCAAAATCGGAAGATATTCATCATCCAGCATCCCGCCGGTTTCCTCGACCTGCTTCATAACATTGGCCGCAAACTCGGACGAGATACCACCCGGTTCGACAATCGAAAAATTGATACCGAAACTCGGCGAGATATAAGACGCCATCGCTTCAAAATATCCTTCGACGGCGAATTTGGCACCACAATAGATCTCATTAAACGGCTGCCCCACCAGTCCGCCAACTGACGAGATTGCAATCACATGGCCGCTCCGCTTACGGCGCATATGGCCGATCACGGCTTTGGTACAGCGCACAACACCCATGAAGTTCACGTCCATAACCCACTGCATGTCTTCTTCAGAGGCCTGCTCGGTCGAGCGGACAAATCCTGCGCCCGCGTTATTGATCATCGTATCGATCCGCCCTTCCCGCTCAATGACGCTTGCCACGGCGCGCTCAATCGTATCGCTTTTCTGCACATCCAACTCAAGCAAATGCACCTCAACACCCGCTTCGGACGCCGCCGCCTTGATCACTTTCTGCTTCGCCAGATTACGCATTGTCGCATAGACCGTATGCCCGGACTTCGCCGCTTGGACACTGACACTCACCCCCAAGCCAGATGAAGTCCCTGTAACCAAAACAACTTTCGACATGGCGATGGTCCTCATATCTGCATTAAAACTGTGTTCGTCTTCAAACATAGTTCATGTTTTGATTTTGGCGTGATGATAAATGTGAGAAAAGCATGATCTACTGGATTTCAACGACCGTCTTATCGCTGTTCCTCTTTGCCAGCGCCCTGTCCTACCTGATCCATGCACCAACGATAGAGGGTGTCAGGCAGTTGGGATTCCCGGACTTTTTCAGGGTCCAGCTTGCAATCCTAAAATTATTGGCCGCATTGGTTCTTCTCGCACCGTTCTTTCCGCTACAAGTCAAGGAATGGGCCTATGCGGGTGTTGGATTGTTTCTCCTCACGGCCATAATCGCCCATCACGCGCATGGCGACCCTATTTTCTTCAACGTTATCAATGTCTTTTTGCTTTTAATACTCGCCACATCAAACCTCAGCCTCATCCGCTGACGGTCCCGACCACAAAGCGCCATTGCTGTGGTATTATCCGGCCTGTTGAAAGACTGTATGCGCGGGGCGCAGATCATTCACGACATGGGCGGGCATACAATCGTCCAAGACCCGCAGGAAGCGCAATACCCCAGTATGCCGAACAGCATCATTCACCACGATCACCCCGAAGCCGTCCGCACCGCATCCGAACTCGGCACTTGGCTCGCGTCAGCCATTGGACGCTCGGAACAGGGTGGTTCTTAGCGCGCATTTGGAATGAAAGACTTTGCATAGCACTTCCCCCTTGCACCCGCCCCCGATTAAGACTATCTCAATCCTAACAGCGGCTCGTCCATCGGATGATCCACCGGAATTCGCAAACGGGCCGCACGGTCCGTTTTTTCGTTTCTGGGATAACCGCCTTCATGGATACCGCCCTACTCGTTTCAAAATCACCCGCCGAGGAACGCCTAGTCGATCTCCTCGCCCCCTCCGTTGAGGGGATGGGCTACGAGCTTGTGCGTCTGCGCATGATCGGCACGCCCGGCGGCGCGGGTGAGGTGACGCTGCAAATCATGGCCGAGCGCCCGGATGGCACGATGGAAATCGACGATTGCGCCACCCTGTCCGAGGCCGTCTCCGCCATTCTCGATGTTGAAGATCCTATCGACCGCGAATACAGCCTTGAGGTTTCGTCACCGGGCATTGATCGCCCTCTGACCCGCTCAAAAGATTTCGCCACCTATGCGGGCCACCGCGCCAAAATCGACATGGCGATGCCCGTCGACACCACCACAGGCCCCCGCCGCAAATTTCGCGGTGATCTGCAAGGGCTGGACGGTGACGCGATTTCGCTGAAACTGGACGATCTGGGCCTTATCGCCCTGCCTTTGCGCGATGTTGCGGATGCAAAACTGCTCATCACTGACGCCCTGATCGCTGAAAGCCTTAAGAAAAAGCGCGTGCCGGACGCCAGCGCCGCTGATGATGTTGAATACGAGACGGATACAGAATCCGCCGAACGGGAGGACTGACACATGGCTACCGCTGTTGCCGCCAATAACATGGAACGCCTTCAGATGGCTGAGGCCGTCGCCCGCGAAAAGATGATCGACCGCGCGGTCGTTATCGAAGCGATGGAGGAAGCCTATCAAAAGGCCGCCCGCTCGAAATACGGTGCTGAATACGACATCCGCGCCAATATCGACCCCAAATCCGGCGAGCTGACAATGGCCCGCGTGCGTGAGGTCGTGGAGGAGATCGAAAACTTCTCCACCGAAATCCTGCTTGAAGACGCCCAGACCAAAAACCCCGAGGCCACCTTGGGCGCGTTTATCTCCGACCCGCTGCCGCCGATGGAATTTGGCCGTGTCGCCGCACAGACCGCTAAGCAGGTCATCGTCCAGAAGGTCCGCGAAGCCGAGCGCGATCAGCAATTTGAAGAATACAAAGACCGCGTCGGCGAGATCATCAATGGTACCGTCAAACGCGTCGAATACGGCAATGTCGTCGTCGATCTGGGCCGGGGCGAGGCCGTTGTCCGCCGCGACCAGCAAATTCCACGCGAGATGTTCCGTCAGGGCGACCGCATCCGTGCGCTCGTTCTCGATGTCCGCCGCGAGGCACGCGGTCCGCAAATCTTCCTCTCCCGCGCCGCACCTCCCTTCATGGCTGCGCTGTTCATGCAGGAAGTGCCTGAAATCTACGACGGCATTATCGAGATCAAAACCGTCGCCCGCGACCCCGGCTCCCGCGCGAAAATCGGCGTCATCAGCAGCGACCCCTCCATTGATCCGGTCGGTGCCTGTGTCGGTATGCGCGGTTCGCGCGTTCAGGCGGTTGTCGGCGAATTGCAGGGTGAGAAAATCGACATCATCCCGTGGTCTGATGATGCCGCAACCTTCCTCGTCAACGCCCTGCAACCTGCCGAGGTCTCAAAAGTCGTGCTGGACGAGGACGCCGAACGCATCGAAGTTGTCGTCCCCGACGATCAACTCAGCCTCGCCATTGGCCGTCGCGGCCAAAATGTTCGCCTCGCCTCACAATTGACGGGCTGGGACATCGACATCATGACCGAGACGGACGAAAGCGAACGCCGTCAGAAGGAATTTGAAGTCCAAACCGCGATGTTCATCGAGGCGCTCGATGTTGACGAGATGATCGCCTCTCTGCTGGTTTCCGAAGGCTTCTCGACCCTCGAAGAGGTCGCCTATGTCGATTTCGAGGAAATCGCCTCTATCGACGGCTTTGACGAGGACACCGCGAGCGAGCTGCAAGCCCGCGCCCACGAACATCTCGAAGCGATCAACACCGCCCACATGAAAACCGCCACTGACGCGGGCATGAAGGACGACCTGATCAATTTCGACGGCCTCAGCCCGCCCATGCTGGCTGCACTGGCCGGCGAAGGCATACTCTCGCTGCAAGACTTCGCCGAGCTGGCCGATTGGGAGCTTTCCGGCGGTTACACCGTGTCAGACGGTCAGCGGATCAAAGACGACGGCATCCTCGAAGAATTCGACATGTCCGAGTTGGAGGCCCGCAACCTCATCCTGACCGCCCGCGTCGCACTGGGCATTATGACCGAGGACGAGGCCTTCCCTGAAGTCGAAGAGGAATTCGTCGAAGAGGGTGAAGAACACGAGGAACTGGAAGATATTCCCGCGTCCGAGGCCGACGCCGTCTTCGCCAGCTTCGCAGACGCCCCGGCAGAGGAAGAAGAACCGACGTAACTTGGCCCCGCAACCACTGCCATACTCCGCACCCGGCTTCGCGGAGGACTGGCTCCGGCGGAGTATCCGGCCTCGTTTCTTGAGAGACAGTCTGTCCATCAATCGAATCTGGATTGCCCGCCTGCGCGGATAATAACACGGCTCATAAACACCAACCACAGGACACCCCCTTGGCGCGAGGACGCAGAGACCGCACACTCGAACGGCTCGACGGGCTGGATCGTAAATGCATCGCCACGGGTCAATCCGTGCCGCGCGATGGATTGATCCGCTTTGTCTGCGGCCCGGACGGATCGCTCTACCCTGATCCCGCCGAGAAGTTACCCGGTCGCGGCGTCTGGGTCAGCGCAACGCGCGAAGCCGTCGATAAAGCGATCAAAAAACGCCTCTTCGCACGCGGTCTCAAAACCACGGTAACGATCCCCGAAGACCTCACGGACACCGTCGAATCACTGCTGCTGAAGCGCCTGACCGATTCGATTGCCCTTGCTAGAAAAGCGGGCGCGGCGGTTTGCGGCTTTGAACGGGTGCGCGAAGCGTTAAATCGTGGTAATGTGAAGCTGCTTTTCGCCGCCAGCGACGGCGCGGAGGGCGGTAAATCAAAGCTGCGTGGCATCGATGATGAGGCGATCGGCTATTCCGCGTTGACTTCACGCGAATTGGGCTTGGCCTTTGGCAGGGAAACTGTGATACACGCGGCACTTCTTAACGGGGGTGTTTCCAATCGGGTGGCACGGGAAGCGCATCGGTTACGCGGATTCAGGCCATTGCCTGATGCGGAACCAAGCGAAACTCCGATACAGACCGAACAATGATTCTGAGTGGATAACGACCAATGACAAAACCATGAGACTTCATGTGCGGAGGCGACAGCGATGTCGTAGATGAAAGCAAGACGGGGGTCACGATAGCGATGACCCGTAATCAGGTAGATAAATGAGCGATAGCGACAACGATACTGACTCGACCAAACAAACCAAGACACTCAGCGTAAAGCGCAGCGTGTCAGAGACCAGCCGCGTGAAACAAAGTTTCTCGCATGGCCGCTCCAAATCCGTGGTGGTTGAGACAAAGCGCAGCAAAGGCAAACTCACAGCGCCCGGCGCTGGTGCAGGTGCGGGCGCAACCGGACCCAAAACAACCCGCAAACCCGCCTCAGGGGCACGTCCCGGCGCAAAACCGGGTGCGAAGTCCGGGGCTGGCGAGACACGGGGCCGCTCAGGTGGCGGCAACAAGGGCGCGATGCTCAAGTCCCTGTCAGATGAGGAATACTCACGCCGCGTCAAAGCGCTCGAAATGGCGAAAAAAGCCGCTGCCGCTCAGGAAAAAGCAAAAGCCGAGGCTGATAAAGCCGCTGCTGCCGCCGAGGCGGAGCGCGTAAAAGCGGACGCCGAAGCGGCAAAAGCCGCCGCTGCCGAGGCCGCGAAAGCCGAGGCTGAAGCCGCCGCTGCAAAAGCCGCCGAGGATGCTGCTGCCGCGAAAGCCGCAGAGGAAGCCGAAAAAGCCGCTGCAAAGGCAAAACCCGCTGCAAAACCGAAAGCGGAAGAAAAAACCGCAGAGCCTGAGGCTGAAGAAACAAAGACTGAAAAGCCCAAAGCCGCGCCAGAAACCAAGGCGAAGGCCGCTAAAAAACCTGCGACGGAAGAAGCGCCCGCAGCGAAAGAAAAAGCACCCGCCAAAACGGCAGACAAAGAGCCGGAGGCCGCTGAAGAAGAAGAACCCCGCCGCCGCGTCCGTCAGGATGACGGCGTCAAGACGGGTTCGGCTGTGGATATTTCCGCTCTCACCGCCGCTCTGCCGGGACCGAAAATCATCTCGCGCGCCCCGCCAAAACCAAAAGCTCCCCCCGCTCAGGAGGCCGCTGCCGAAGCCGGCCCTCCCGGTGCGCGTTCGCGGCCCCGCCCGGATGAGAACACCCCGTCCAACCACCGTCCCGCTCGCGGCCCGACCAAATCGGAGCGCGAAGAACGTGGCGTGAAACGCACAATGGACGACGGCAAACGCCGTTCGGGCAAACTCACCATTTCGCAAGCGACAGGCGACCAAGAGGGTGGCCGTCGCCGCTCTATGGCATCCATGCGCCGTCGTCAGGAACGCGAGAAGCGTAAACAACAGTCCAGCGGCCCGGCGGCAAAAGTCTATCGCGATGTGAAAATCCCTGACGCGATCACCGTGCAGGAACTCGCAAACCGCATGACCGAACGCTCTGGTGAAGTCATCAAAACGCTCATGAAAATGGGCATGATGGTCACGATCAACGAGCCGATTGACGCCGACACCGCACAGCTGGTGGTCGAGGAATTCGGCCACAAACCGGTCCGTGTCTCGGAGTCGGACGTTGAAATCGGTCTCGACATTGTTGAGGATGACGATAACGCCGCAACCGAACCCCGCGCCCCGATTGTGACGATCATGGGCCATGTTGACCACGGTAAAACCTCGCTGCTCGACAAGCTGCGCAATGCAAATGTCGTCTCCGGCGAAGCGGGCGGCATCACGCAGCATATCGGAGCCTATCAGGTCAAAACCGACAGCGGCGTGGTCACCTTCCTCGATACGCCGGGCCACGCGGCCTTCACCGCCATGCGCGCCCGTGGTGCGCAGGCAACGGATATCGTCATCATCGTGGTCGCCGCAGACGACTCGGTCATGCCCCAAACTATCGAGGCCATCGCACACTCGAAGGCGGCGGAAGTGCCGATCATCATCGCGATCAACAAGATGGACCGCCCCGCTGCTGACGCACAACGCGTTCGCACCGAACTGCTCCAGCACGACATTCAAGTCGAAAGCATGGGCGGCGAAGTGCAGGACGTTGAGGTCTCGGCCATTACGGGTCAGGGTCTCGATCAACTGCTCGAAGCGATCATCCTGCAATCAGAACTGCTTGATCTCAAAGCCCGCTCCGACCGCGCCGCCGATGGTGTCGTTGTCGAAGCACAGCTTGATGTCGGTCGCGGCCCCGTCGCAACCGTGCTTGTTCAGCGCGGCACGCTCAAAGTCGGCGATATCTTCGTCGCAGGTGAGCAATGGGGCAAGGTCCGCGCCCTTGTCGACGATCACGGCAAGCGCACGAAAGAGGCCGGACCATCGGTTCCGGTTGAGGTTCTCGGCCTGAACGGCACGCCCGAAGCGGGCGACACGCTGGTTGTGGTCGAAAACGAGAAACGCGCACAGGAAGTCTCCGAATACCGCGCACGCGTCACCCGCGAGAAGAAAGCCGCCCTCGGCGGTGGCCGCACCCTCGATCAGATGCTGGCACAAGCCAAGGCCGACGAAAGCGTCGCCGAACTGCCCGTGGTCATCAAAGCCGACGTGCAAGGCTCGGCAGAGGCGATCCTTCAGGCGATGGAAAAGGTCGGCAACGACGAGGTCCGCGTGCGCGTGCTGCACTACGGCGTCGGCGCGATCACGGAATCCGATGTTACGCTGGCCGAGGCTTCGGGAGCGTCTATCATCGGCTTCAACGTCCGCGCCAATGCCGCCGCCCGCAACGCGGCGAACCAGAAGGGCGCGGAAATCCGCTATTACTCGATCATCTACAACCTGTTGGATGATATTAAAGCGGCTGCCGCCGGCCTCCTCTCGCCGGAAGTGCGCGAAACCTTCATCGGCTACGCGAAGATCTTGCAAGTCTTCAAAGTATCCGGCGTCGGCAACGTCGCGGGTTGTCTTGTCACCGAGGGCGTGGCCCGCCGTTCCGCAGGCGTCCGCCTATTGCGCGACGATACCGTCATCCACGAGGGCAAACTCAAAACCCTCAAGCGCTTTAAGGACGAGGTCAAAGAGGTCCAGTCCGGTCAGGAATGCGGTATGGCCTTCGAACGCTACGAAGACATCCGCGCCGATGATGTGATCGAAATCTTCGAGACACAAGAAATCGAGCGGACGCTGGTTTAACAACAATGATGTCGGGCGCTGCACGCTGCCTGCGTCCGACAAAATACTCAAAACCGATATCCAAAAATCTGTCACCTTCGGACTTGTTCCGAAGGTCCGGTTCCAACGGAACTACTGCTATGGATCGCCGGAATAAGTCCGGCGATGACCGTTATACCAAGGCTCAATCATGGCAAAAAAATCCTCCTCACGCGGTCCTTCCCAACGCCAGTTGCGCGTCGGCGAAGTCGTTCGCAGGTCCGTCAACGAGATGCTGATCCGGGGCGACCTGTTCGATCCCGATCTTGAGAACCGCTCAATCCGCATCACCGAGGCCCGCCCCACGCCGGACCTCAGCGGCGTGATCCTTTACGTTTCGGTACTGGGCGGCGAAAACGAGGACAAGGTCATTGAGGCGCTGGACCGCAACAAAAAGCAAATCCGCAAGGAGGCCGTCTCCGGCCTCGGCCTGCGTCTGACCCCCACCCTGCGGTTCGAGATCGATCGCACCTTCGACATCATCGACACCACCAACCGTATGTTCTCCGATCCCAAAGTCCGGCAGGATATCCTCGACCCCGATCACGAGAGCGATGAGAAAGCGTGAATGCCTCCGATTTCTCATGAGAGCATTCAACCACACTCATTAACGCTTTAATCCTTGACCTCCCCCTCCTGCGATGCGACGCAATGAGATATGGAGGCCGCGCAACCAACGCTGGATATTCTATCTGACCCGATTTGCCCCTGGTGCTACATCGGCAAGGCTAAACTCGACGCCGCATTGGCCCAACGGCCCGATCACGGCCTCGATATCCAATGGCGCACATATCAACTTAATCCCGAAATGCCCGCCGAAGGCATGGGCCGACAGGATTACCTCGACAATAAATTCGGCGGACGCGCGGGGGCCGACCAAGTCTATGGTCGTATCGAAGATGCCGTGAAATCCGCCGGTCTGCCCTCCGATTTCTCGAAAATGAAGCGCACGCCCAACACGCTAGACGCCCATCGCCTGATCCGCTGGTCGCGCAGTGCGGGACAGCAAGACGCGGTGGTCGATGCGCTGTTCACAGCTTATTTCTGCGACGGTCAGGACATCGGCGACCGCGAGATTCTGCTCGGAATCGGCGCAAACCTCGGCCTCGACGGCGCACTCCTGCGCCGCCTCTACGACGAAGACGCCGACCGCTCTGTTCTGCTCAACGAGGATGCGCTGGCCCGTCAGATGGGGGTAACAGGTGTGCCCTGTTTCATCCTTGGCGAGAAATATGCGCTTGTCGGGGCGCAGGAAACCGCAAAGTGGCTTGAAGTTATCGACCGCATACAACACTCTGAGAGTTCCGAAGAATAAAATTGTTCCGCGTTCCCGAAAGAACCGCATGACCCCCACAGTGATTACCACTACCGCCGACCTTACCGATCTTTGTAACAGCTACGCGCAATGCGATTATGTGACGGTCGATACCGAATTTATGCGCGAGCGCACGTATTGGCCCATCCTGTGTCTGGTACAGGTTGGCCGCCCCCGTTTTGAAGATGAGACCGACGCGGATTGGGAACGTCACGGCGCGGCGATTATCGACCCGCTCGCCAAAGGCATCGATCTGGCCCCGCTCTATGCCCTGATGTCGGACGAATCCGTCCTCAAAGTCTTCCACGCCGCCCGGCAGGATGTGGAAATTTTCGTCAAGCAGGCGGGCGCTGTCCCCAAACCGCTGTTCGACACCCAAATCGCGGGCCTGGTCTGCGGCTTCGGCGATCAGGTCGGCTACGAGAAACTGGTGCGCGGCATCGTCAATGTCGGCCTAGACAAATCCAGCCGCTTCACCGACTGGGCCAAGCGCCCGCTGTCCGAGAAACAACTCGACTACGCACTGGGCGATGTCACCCACTTGCGCCAGATTTACGAATTCTTCGCGGACAAACTCGAACAAGAGGGCCGTGCCCATTGGCTAACGCAAGAAATGGACATCCTTGAAGCGATTGAAACCTACCGTGTCGAGCCGGAGGACGCATGGCAGCGCCTGAAAATGCGCGGCCCGAATGCGAGGTTGTTCGGCGCAGCGCAGGCGCTGGCGGCGTGGCGCGAGGAGACGGCACAACGTAAAGACGTGCCGCGCAACCGCGTTCTCAAAGACGACGCCCTGCTGGAAATCGCCGCCGCACGGCCCAAAACCGCCGATGCGCTGACTTCGGGCCGCATGTCGCGCCGGGAAAGCCTGTCCCGCGATGCGATTCAGGAATTGCTCGATCTGGTTGCCAACGCCCCAAGCGTGACGCCTCCCAAACCTGCGCGTGAGGCCTTCCGCCCCGACGCAAGGCAAAGCGCGCTGTCTGACCTGCTGCGCACACTGCTGCGCGCCAATGCCTCAAAAGCCAATGTCGCCGAGCGCTTGGTGGCCTCCGCCGCCGATCTCGACCAGATCGCGATGCACGACGAACCGGATGTGGCCGCGATGCAGGGCTGGCGGCGCGAGCTGTTCGGAGACGATGCCCTGCGCCTGAAACGGGGCGAGGTTGCCCTGTCCGCCGGACCGGACGGCGTCGTGGTTATTGAGTTGGGCGCGCAACCCGCGTAATCCCGACCGATGAGAACCGTCATCGTCACAGGATCGCGCGAAGCCAACGCCCTCGCACGGGTGCTCCCTGAGGCCGTCTGCGTTGATGGCGGCAGCCCCGGCGAGATCGCGAATGCAACCGCTGTCATAGACGCCAGCCACCCCTGCGAACGCGACACCCATGACGCGGTTCAGGCCGTGTGTTTGCGCGACAGCATCCCGCTCCTCCGTCTGCGCCGCCCCGAATGGAGCGCGGTTGCGGGGGATCGCTGGATCGAAGTTAACAGCGCACAGGCAGCACACGCCGCACTGCCTCCAACCCTAAAGCGCGTGTTCCTATGCCTCAGCGCCTCCGACCGCACCGCCTTTCGCGGCGATGAAGCCCGCTGGTACCTGATCCGCTCCCGCAAAGATGACCGCGCGCGGGAGGGCTTGGCGGATTTCGACCTGACCACACAATCCGGCCCCTACTCGGCAGAATCAGAAGCCGCCCTGATGCGCGCGCACCGCATCGACACGCTGATAACCCGCAACGCCGGGGGCGCGGGCGCATACCCCAAAATCGCCGCAGCCAACGCGCTGGGCCTACGCGTCATCCTGCTCAACCGCCCTACCGTCACCTGCCAGACCGCAAGCACCGTTGAGGACGCCACCGCATGGCTGGCCGCGCTGTGAGTGATAAATCTGGAAACAACACCCACGTCATACCCCGCGAAGGCGGGCTATCCAGGCCCGCATCCTTTGAGACTGCTTATACACTACACCAGCCTCCTGCCCCGCACTTGATGCCAGACCTTTCGCCATTCCGGCAGACTCCGGGTCGTTGTCCGGAGCAGGGCACTTTGTTAAAAGCGCTTTACAGCCTCGCTCTCCTCTTCTGCCTGAACACCCCCACACAGGCCGCAAACATCGTTGTCGATGTCGAGCGCGCCGAGATCATCACCGCCGACGCGCCGGACGCCCTGCGCCGCCCCGCTTCCCTCGTCAAACTGATGACCGCCTACCTCGCTTTCGAGACGCTGGAGAACGGCCAGATCAACGGTGACGATGAGATCGAAATTTCCGCCAAAGCCGCCCGCACCCCGCCCGTTAAACTCTACCTCAAAGCGGGACGCAGCCTGCCGTTCGAGGAAATCCTGCACGCGGCCATTGTCGGTTCCAAAAACGACGCCGCCGTCGCGGTCGCCGAAGCGATTGCGGATACCGAACAAGACTTCGTCACCCGCATGAACGCCACCGCCGCCAATCTCGGCATGACCAACACCAAGTACGCCAGCGCATCCGGTCTGCCCCGCAAAAATCAATACACCACTGCCCGCGACACAGCGATTCTGGCGCTGGCCCTGCTGACCGATTTCCCCGACCGCAGCGCGCTGTTCAAACAGCGCTCCGTCACTGCGGCGGGCAAAACCGTCAGCACCACCAATCCGCTGTTCGGCAGGGTTGAGGGCGCGCAGGGAATGAAAACGGGCTTCACATGCGCGGCAGGCTATAACATCGCCGGATTGATCGAACGCGCGGGCCGCAGAACGCTGATCGTAACGCTGGGCCATAAAACAAAATTCAAACGGCTGGCAGCGGTCAAATCTCTCCTCAGAAACAACACAAGCGCACCGGAAACGCGCGAAAAACTCACCCCCGGCAACCCCAAAGACGGTGCAGTGCCTGATATCGGCGCGTGTACAGGGGACAGTGTCGAGGTGATCGCCATCAAGAAGATCACCCCCGAAGAAATCCGCGCAATCCAACGTCTCGCGCCGTCTCAACCCGCAAAACCACGCCCCCCTGCAAGGAAGGCCACACGCATCGCACCGCCGCAGCCAATACTGCCCAAAGCCCCCCCGCCGCCGCCACCCCTCAATGGCTGGGCCGCATTTTTGGGGCCATTCGGCACTGAGACCCAAGCGAGAGGTATCGCAAAAATCGCGCTGCGCCTTGCGTCCGCCGAAGGCCGCTTTCCGATATCGGTCATCAACCGCATCAGCGACGACCGCCCCGCAAGCCTGATCTACGGCCTCGACCGCGCCCAGGCCACCGCCCTGTGCAGCCTGGTAAAGCAAAAGGGCCGCTACTGCGTGACCCTCGCTCCCGCCGTCTTGCTCAATCCCAAAGCCCGCTGGCGTCGTTAAAGGCAAGCTCTGGTGCTGGACGAGACCATAGCGCCACGCTACCTGATAATCAGAGCAGGGAGAAAACCATGACAATGGCCGCATACGACTCATTGGTGGAAGATTTTGAATTCCTCGACGATTGGGAGGAACGCTACCGCCATGTCATTGAGCTTGGCAAAGCCCTGCCCGATCTGGAAGATGCACAGCGCAATGACGCCACAAAAGTCGATGGCTGCGTCAGCCGCGTTTGGATAGACAGCCGCGCGGTAGACGGCCCGAACGGTAAAATCATCGAATTCGACGGCGACAGCGATGCCCATATCGTAAAGGGGTTAATCGCGATTCTCCGCACAATGCTATCGGGCCAACGGGCCGAGGATATCTTGAGAATCGATATTCAAGATCA
Source organism: uncultured Neomegalonema sp. (assembly GCA_937948985.1). GTDB lineage: Bacteria > Pseudomonadota > Alphaproteobacteria > Rhodobacterales > Rhodobacteraceae > JAHDDY01. The sequence continues at coordinate 28,964 of CALFAK010000087.1, forward strand.
ACTCCAGCGCATTGATCTATCATCTCATCTCAGCCCACAGCGTAGCAACGGACTATCCGCGATGATCCAACGGGTTAAGGGATTCGCCGCCACACAAGTGAACGAAAAATCCTGATCGCGCACGCTCACCTTGTGCGCATACACTCACCAATTAATGTGAACAGTCGCCTCAAGCACCGCAATCGCCGAATCGAGACACAATCCGATATTGATTGCTATCATACGTTCCAAAATACCCATACATCGCACCATAAATTAATCAGTATTCAGATGAATTGTTCTATATCAGGAATGGTATTTGCGCAATTGTAAATTTTATTAAGATGCGCACGGACAGGTTTTTCTTGTTAAAACCAACCTTCCGGCAATAATTTCCAACGTAAGACGGCTATGGACGCGTTATTCCTTTCCTTGAAGGGGAGACGACGCCGTAAGGGTTTGTTAATATCTGGCTGCGCATTGGTTAAAGGCGGTCATTTACTGGGTTAATGAGGAGCGTGCGGCTTAGATGAGGAAGATCTCACCCTTCGAATTCGTGCGCAGATTCCATCACGGCGTAACGAATCACGATGGCCGCTACGTGTGGTTTCTCGGTGCGGGCTGCTCGGTCAGCTCCGGCATCGGTGATGCTGCTGATACATCGTTGCGTTGGTTGCGTGAGCTGAAATACCTTGAAACCGGTACGTCAGATGATGTGGAACAATGGGCACCAAATCGCTTTGCCAGCTACCGCTCAGAAGACCCGGCCGCACTTTACGGCGACACGCTCTCGGCGCTTTTCTATACCGAACAAGAACAAGAACGCGAACTTGAACGCATCAACGCCGCCGCAGAGCCGGGTTTCGGCTACGCGACCCTCGCCCAGCTTGTGACGCAGCCCGATTGGGGCGAGCGCTGCAATACAATGGTTACGACCAATTTCGACGACCTCGCCGCCGACGCCCTGTACCTGTACTCACAGCGTAAGCCGCAGGTTCTCACCCACGAATCATTCGATCGCCGCATCCGCATCAGCACTTCGCGCCCGACGATCCTGAAAATCTACGGCGATGCACATCTGGGCGGCCACCGTAACGAGCCAACCGCAAAGCTGTTACGCAGCGATGTGAAAGATCGCCTACGGGCGCAATTCACTGAAGCCGCACTGGTCTTCGTCGGCTATGGCGGTCGCGACGAATCGGTCGCCGACCTTCTCTCAGGTTTGCCATTCGGTGCTCCGGCCGGTGGAATCTATTGGGTTAATGACGAAGAACCGCGCGAACCGATCCGCACATGGTTGGAAGAGCGCAACACGATCTGGACCCCCTACAGCGATTTTGAGGGCTTGATGTTCCTGATGCGGCAGGAATTCGCATTAGGCCATCCGCGTATCGACCGCTTCGATAAAATCCTGCGCCGTTATGACGAGCAATACCGCTCACTGGCCGCGCGCGACGACCTGCGTCCCGAAGGCGAAAAGCCAGCGCCGCTTACCCCTTCATCACTGACCGCTTCGACGATTGACGGGCAATCCGGTGACGCAACGGCTTTCGCCTCATCCCTCTCTTCACCTTCACCGGAAGCGCAAATTGAGACGGATACACTAGAGACCACAGAGGACGCGCCTTGGCACGCCACGTTGTCAGACCCTTTTGATCGTCACGACGTTATCAGCGAAGACGAAGTGTGGGCCGATGACGATCCGGCAGAATCGATAACGCCAGACACCACCGAAGATGAAGTGATCTCGCAAGCTGTTGAAAATCGTAATGATGACGATGACGACGCTTCACGCACACGCATTGACCGCCTCATCGCCGCCGCCGTTGCCGCGATGGCGACTGATCAACGCCAATCAGAGGAAACGGACACCACCCCTTCCCCCCCGGCCCCCGCTGGCCGGCCTAATCTGGCATTGGTAACAACGCAGACGATTTCACCTGGTGACTACAGCGGCGAAGACATCACCGCCGCACCACAAGAGACCGAAGCGCAGCTTGAGCAATCATCTGCCGGCATCACTGCGAAGGACGGCTCAAGCCACTCCGATCAAGATACAGACGTATCCGCTGAAGAATCTGACAATGTGGAAGTGGTCGCAGAAGCCGCCGATACACAATTGGAAACGCGGCAAACTCCGATCGATTACGCGCGTTACAGCGAAAGCCTGGAACTGCCTCGCAGATTGCTGGGACGCGCCGATGCCACCGAGTTAGACCGCCGTTACCTCGCTGCCATCCAAGACTCGCCCAACAATCCCAAGCTTCTCTCCCGCTATGCCCGTTTCCTGACAATCGGACGTCGCGATCATGACGGGGCTGAGCATTATTTCAACCGCGCAATCGATGCCGACCCTCAAGATAGCGAGGCGCTTCGCTACTTTGCCCAATTCCTGACCCGCGTTCGCCGTGACGCGGATCGCGCGGAAGATTGCTATCGCCTCGCTCTGCGGGTCGATTTTGAAGATACGGAAACACTATGCTCGTACGCGGATTTCCTCTGGAAAGTGCGCGGCGATAATCAGGCGGCTGGCGAATGCTTCCAACTCGCCGTCGATGGCTCCCCCCGCCACGCTCAAGCGATTGCGGCCTACGCAGAGTTTTTGCGTGTGGTTGAGCAAAAAGACGACGCCGCCTTCGCACTGCTCAAGCTGGCAACGGCATCGACTAAAACCGATCCGGCCCCGGCGGTAAAATTGGCCCAATTCGTGGCCGAAAAACGCGGCGACTTGAATAAAGCTGAAGCCATCTTCCGTCAGGCCATTGATATTGCCCCGGACTCTGCAGAAACAATCGCCGCCGCCGCAACCTTCTTGGCCAACAGCGCGAATAAAGTGGATGAGGCGGAAAACCTGTTTAATCAGGCAATTGCCGTGGATGCGGACGCACCCGAAATCTTGCGCGCTTTCGCAGAATTCCAATGCATCCACCGCAAGGATCATGACAGCGCAGAGGCACTTTTACAGCGGGCGATCAATGCGGATCCGGGTGATGCGAAAACCGCGCTAGCATTCGCACAGTTTCAGGAAGAAGAACGGCGCGATTTGAATGCGGCTGACGAATATTACCGTCGCGCCGTGCATCTGGACCCCCGCGATGCCGACGTTCTCGCAAGCCATGCCCGATTCCTGCACAAAACCCGCAACAACCCCGCTGCCGCCGAAGAGCGCTACCGCAAAGCCCTGTCCCTTGATCCGAAAAACGGCTTTGCACTCGCACATTTCGGCAATTTCCTTCTGCATGAGCGCAATGATATGGATGCGGCAGAGCCGTTACTGCAACGCGCGGTCGAAGTGGCACCGCGAAACGCTGCGGCGCTTGCCGATCTGGGCCTGATCTTACGCGAGCGGGGCGAAGGTGAATCGTCGGAAAAGATGTTCCGGCGCGCGGTCGCCGCTGACCCGCGCCGGGTTGCAACGCTGCGCCGCTATGCGCGGGTGGTGAATTCAGCGCAAACAAATCCGGCGGCCACGCAAGCCTTCTACGACAAGGCATTGGCCGAAAACCCTGAAGACCCGGCCACACTCTGCGGTGCGGCGCAGGCGATGTTCTCACTCGGCAAGCGGTCAGAGGGGTTATCCTTGCTCGACCGCGCCTTTGAAGCAGCGCTTGATGATGAACCAAGCAAGCGCGACCCTGACCTGCTGCTTGAGCTTTGGTTCTACCGTTACGCGTTCGACGACCGCGCTGGCCGTGACGCAATCAAAGCCGCGCTATGGTTGGTGCGTGCCGGGGCGCGCGCAACGCGCAATGATCTCGACGCCGTCATGAAGTTCGCTGTGATCGAAGGCCACCGGGAACCTGATCTGCTGTCCGAACTGGCTTCTGTGGCTTGCGGTGAGGCAGAGCCTGAGCAACTGCAACGCTTTAACGTCGCCTGACGATGCAAGAAGCTGAACGGGTAAAAAGCTGGGGCGAATCCATTGCAACCCTCCTTCACCCGCGCGTCATCGCGATGTTGTTTCTAGGTCTTTCGGCTGGCTTGCCGATCCTTCTGATCTTCTCGTCATTGGGTCTGTGGCTGCGCGAGGCGGGATTGAGCCGGTCCTCTGTAACGATGTTCAGCTGGGCGGCGCTGGGATATTCATTCAAATTCGTCTGGGCACCCCTGATCGACCGCTTACCTGTGCCGATCCTGACCGCAAGTATGGGACGGCGGCGCGCTTGGATATTGGTTTCTCAAACCTCAATCATCCTCGCAATTTGCTGGATGGCACTCACAGACCCCGCATCAGGTGGCTCCAGCCTGACAATGATGGCAATGGCCGCTGTTTTGCTTGGCTTTTCTTCCGCAACCCAAGACATCGTCATCGACGCTTATCGCATTGAATCCGCCGACCAAGACCTCCAAGCCATGCTCTCGGCAACGTATATTGCCGGATACCGGATCGGAATGCTGATCGCGGGCGCAGGCGCGATTTATCTGGCCGAGCGGTTCGGATCGAGCGCCGAAGCCTATGATTACGAAGCATGGCGCAGAGCCTATCTGTGGATGGCTGCCGCGATGCTGATCGGCGTGGCCGCGACACTGCTGATCCCCGAACCTGATCATGCGGCATCGGATAAGCACGCACATGATACCGCGCATTATCTGCGTTTTCTGCTGCTTTTCGCCCTTGCGGTTGCCGGATTTATCCTCGTTTTCGTCCTCAGCGGCGATACTGTCAAAACGGCTCAAACGGCGCTGACAGAGGCACTGGGCAACAAAGCGCTCGCCGGATTTCTCGTCGAGTTGGCCCGGCTTGCAATCGGCATCACCGTGGCTGGCGCTGTGGCGTTTGCCTGTGTGCGTGGCGGACTGGCCAACCGCGATATGGTGGTGGATGCGTATGTCGATCCCGTGCGCGACTTCTTCCTACGCTACGGGACAAGCCTTGCATTTCTGCTTCTGGCGCTCATTGGCCTCTACCGGATTTCAGATATTGTTCTGGGCGTGATCTCGAACGTCTTCTATCAGGATATCGGCTTCACCAAGACCCAGATCGCAGGCACCGTTAAGACTTTCGGTCTGTTCATGACCATCGCGGGCGGCTTCATCGGCGGCATTCTCGCTGTCCGTTATGGCGTAATCAAAATCTTGTTTGCGGGCGCTCTGCTCACTGTCATAACCAATCTGCTGTTCATCCTGCTCAACGAAGTCGGCCCCGACATCACATTGCTATATCTGGTGATTTCGGCGGACAACCTCACCGCAGGACTGGCCAGCGCCGCCTTTGTCGCCTTCCTGTCCAGCCTCACCAATGTCAGCTTTACAGCGGTTCAATACGCGATTTTCAGTTCGCTCATGACTCTGCTCCCGAAGATCATCGGCGGCTATTCAGGCACAATTGTTGACAGCGTCGGCTACTCACAGTTTTTCCTGATCGCCGCGCTTTTGGGCATACCCGTCCTCTTCCTGATCATCGTCGCGGCCCGTCGCCTGAAACTCGCGGAAACCTGACCGCTTCACCGCGCTCGCACGCTCCGCGTAAACGATCCCACGAAAGCCCGCTCACCATCCATATAAAGGCGTTCAGCGGCATCTTCGGCACGCATCCATACAGGGTTATGATCCGGCTCTAACGGCGGCCCCAACCGCCGCACCGCATCACACAGATAGATATGCGCGATTTTCCGGCACCAATATTGATCTTCACTGATCCAGCAATAGCGGACATACGCGCCCAATCGCCTTACCGGATGCGCCCGCCAGCCGGTTTCCTCATTTATCTCACGGTGCAGGGCTTGAAATACCGACTCGCCGGCCTCAATTCCTCCCCCTGGCAGCAGCAAATCGCCATTCTGTTCCGCCAACAGCAAGTCACTGCCTGAGCGTATAATCGAGTAAACACCCGGCCGATCCCGATAGATCCTGCCAGCAACGGGCGGCTTTCCGAAACGTCGCATCATTTTGAAGACCAGCGCATTTGATTTTCGGGCACGGTATGCCTAGGCATCCATGCGTATGCGTTAGAGAGTGGACATGACCAAAGCAAGCCCGAACCAAAATTCTGATAGTCTGGAAGCGATTACCGCCCTCACAGGCGACGATTCGATACTGCCGTTCCAGCTTGACCGCCTTAACGTGCGCGGGCGGTTGGCGCGGTTGGATGTATCGATTGATACGATTCTCAGCCGGCATGACTACCCCGCCTCGATTTCAGGCCTTCTTGCGGAAGCGACGTTGCTGACCGCATTGATCGGCCAGACCATCAAGCTCAAGGACCGCTTCTCGATCCAGGCGCGCGGCTCCGGCCCCGTCACCATGCTCGCCACCGATTATTTCGCCCCTAAAGCCGAAGGCCGGCCCGCAACCATCCGTGCCTACGCCGCCTATGACAAGGAAGCCTTCGCGAGCAGCGACGCCACCGGAATCGCTCTGTTGGGCGAGGGGTTGATGGGTGTAACCATCGATCACGGCCACGGACAGCCCTATCAGGGCGTCACCCCGCTGACCGGAGAAACGCTGGCCGATGCGATGGAAGTCTATTTCGCCCAGTCCGAGCAAATCGCCACCCGCTTCGCCATCGCCTCGGCCAAAGCGTCCGAACCGGGCAAGGACGCCGCGTGGCGGGCGGGCGGTGTCGTGATCCAGCACCTGCCGGACGCCTCACCCCTGATGCCGCAAGTCGATGCGCCCGGCGGCGATGATCCGTCCGGCAATGCCGGATTGATGACTGCTGATGACATTGCCGCGATGGGCGACAAAACCGATGACTGGCAAACCGCCGCCATGAAGCTGGCCACCGTCGAAGCGCATGAATTGCTCGGCCCCCATGTCGAGCCTGAAACCCTGCTTTTGCGCCTTTTCCACGAGGATGAGCCGCGCATCTATCCGCCCACGGCAGTAAAATTCGGCTGCACCTGTGATCGCAGTCAGCTTGAGAGCCTGTTTGGCGGCTATGATCGCGCGGCACTGGACGAGCTTGCGGAAAACGGCCACATTTCTGCGGATTGTCAGTTCTGTGGCGCAAAATACGAATTCGCGGTCGCGGATTTGAAAAGCGATTAATGCGGCGAACGCACAAAAATGAGAGACTCAATGAACACTCAGATGATGACCCGCCGCACGAGCCTCACCCTATTGGGCGCGGCTGCTGTGACCGGCGCCTGCGCGGCGCGCGTAAACCCCACAAACCCTGACATCGCGCCAATCTCCTTTGATGCCGGCGCGATGCCGCTGGGTGTCGAACGGGTCAAACTGCTGATCCGTCCCCGTCTTGCCGCTGGCGATACCACGCCGGTTGATGCCGATTTCGTGGTCACACCCGAAGCGGTTGCCCGCCTTTGGGCGCAGCAGCGCTTGCAAGCGGTCGGTGGTCCCTACACCGCGACCTATATCATCGATGACGCCAGCGCCGTTTCGCGGCAAACTTCAGAGGGCGAGGTGATCATCGGCACAATCCAGGCACGCATCGTCATCAACACGCTCTACGATGTCGAGGAAGCCGGGGCCGGAGCGCGCGTCGAATCCGAGCTGCGCATCGCCGGAAACCCCAACATGGCCCAACGTCAGGAAATGCTGCACGGCATGGTGACGGAAATGGCCGCAACACTGGATGATCAGCTCAGCGCCTCCACCCGCCGCACCCTCGCCAACTACCTGAAAGCCGCTCCAACGGGTTAGACTTTATCCGCGATCAGGTTGGACCATAAAGCGTCAGAATTCACGCAAATCTTGGCGGGAATTTTGACTCATGTTGATCGCGAACGCGTCCAGACACACCAAATTGCCCGCCCGCGTGAGGCGTGGGACGGCATAACCTGAAGTTTCACGTGGTATCCGGCGGGTCATGCAACGCATACAGCGCCAATGCATGACAATCCTTGAGCACATAATCCGCCGGATGCTTCCCGCGATCCCTGTGACCGGGCGGTTTTCCCGGCCGCATCGGGGCAATGTATTTTCCGGTAACCGCACGTACCGCCCGCCGCTTCGCTTCCCACCGGGCCAGCCGTTTCGCCTGTCCCGGCAAATCACCCAGTGCCCGCTGCAAGGCGTACAAACGGCGGGTCAGGTTTCGCGCATCGACCAGATCATCCGGCGTCACCACGATTCGGGGTTCAAAAACCTGCACCTCGTCGAAATACCGGATGCGCGGCACAGGTTTGGGACCACGCCATGTGGATCGCGGTTTGAAAGATTTTCGCGCATCGAACAGCGCAAATGCCGGAATACGGGTACTGCGCGCACCCTTGGAACGACCCGCAATCACGGGCACAGCGCGCGGCGCTGTCTCGCGCGCCTCAATCGCCAAAACCTGTTTTACAACAACGAGTAACCGTCGCAGAGCTGCCTCACAAGGCCGCAAAACCCGCCACGCGGCCGTTCGCCGGTGCCGTGGCAGCACATCACCACTGCCGACCATCGTCAGCAGCACGGCCAACAGCCGCAGCAGCGCATCCCGATTGCGGTCTATGGCGAGCGTCCAGTCCAGTGTGTCAGTCCCTTTTTATATCGAACAAAAAAGGAACTTACCGATCAGAACCAGCGCCCGTCAAGTGCCAAGTTGATATCAATCAGCACCACCATCAAACACGCACCGCGCGGCATGATTTCAGGTGGCTTAATTCGCTTTCAGCTCGGATGCGATTTCAATCCGGATCAAATCGGAGGTCAGCGGCGCACCGTAACCAACGCCATATTCACTGCGCAGCAAACGCCCGGTTGCTTTCACGCCAAGCCAATCGCCTTTGTAATAATCGATGAACTTACCGACCGGATGATCGCCCATGTGCAGCAGCGTGACATCAAGTGTCATGGGGTGCGTTTTATCTTTAATCGTCAGGTCACCCGTCACTGTCAGCGTATTTTTGCCGGACTGCACCGCGCTGGTGCTCTCAAATGTGATGGTGTCAAACTTTTCCACATCGAACATATCGGCGGTCTTCATGTGCTTATCCAGCGCTTCGACGCCGGTATTCACGCTGGCCGGGTCGATTGTCACTGTCACCTTCGTGGCCGCAACATCTTCAGGATCAAAATCAACCGTCCCTTCAACTTTTCCCCATTCACCGGACTGTTCAGAAACACCGGCGTGGTCCCAGAAAAAGCGCACTTCGGTGTGACCCGCATCGAACGAATATGTCTCCGCCATCGCGGCGGCAGGGAGCGTGGCAAGCGATGCCGCTAAAATAAAAGAACGGAACATTCTTTGACCTCTATGTGAATTGGCAAGGCTTTAAAAAAGCACCATCCACACCGCTGTGATCAAGTCACTGTTCGGTGAGTGTTCGTGAACGCGATCTTGTCAAAGCCGCCGACCGGTCATTCTAAACCAAATCGCTGTTCACCTTGATCGGCCCGTCCGTCAGTATCCGCCGCGCCTCACCCGCATCAGCGGAAATCTGTGCCGTCAGTTCGGGCAGACCGTTGAATTTCTTCTCATCGCGGATAAACGAGATCAAAGACACGGCAATCTCAGTCCCGTAAAGATCGCCCTCAAAATCAAACAGATGCGCCTCTAAAATCGGCACAGTCTTCTCAAAAGTGGGCCGCATCCCCAGATTCGCCACGCCGCTGACATGGCCCTTATGCGCCCCTTCCAAAATCTCCACCTCAACCGCATAGACCCCGAATTTCGGCGCGATAATGCCGTCGAGCGCAAGGTTCGCGGTCGGGAAAGACAATTGCCGCCCGCGTTGATCCCCCATCTCAACCACGCCCCTGATCCGGTGCGGTGATCCCAATATAGCGGTCGCATCCTCCGGCTTGCCCTCGCGCAGGGCGGCACGGGCCGAGGATGACGAATACAGCGCCCCCTCCTCATCGGCGACAGAGTCCAGCGCCGTGACGTTGAACCCGTGCACCGCACCCAACTCCGCCAGCGTCTTGGTATTGCCCGCGCGCTTGGCCCCGAACCGGAAATCCCCGCCCACCGTCACCGCACAGACATTGAGGCCGTCAACCAGCACTTCGCGCACAAATTCCTCAGGCGTCATCGACGACAGGCTCTCGTCAAAGCGCAAAACATGCGTGGTCTCCACGCCCAGCGCACGCAGTTTCCGCGTCTTCTCCGCCAACAGGGTCAGGCTGAACGCGGGCGTATCGGGGGCAAAGAACGCGCGCGGATGCGGATCAAACGTCACCACCGCCAACGGCGCGCCGGGCATCGCCCCGCGCGCGGCTTCGATCACCGCCTGATGGCCGCGATGCACCCCGTCGAAATTGCCCAGCGCGATGGTCGGGCGATCGCCGTCATCGCTTTTATATCCGTTAATTACCCGCATCGTCCCGGCACCCCTGATGCCGGATCGGCACCCTCAAACTGGTCTCGAAGGCGCAAGGACCATTGCCTCACCCTCCAGCACAACGGTATCGCCGACGGTGCAGACGCAATCAAGTATGATCCGCTTTTTTTCCGGCATCACGTCTTTCACTTTGCAGACAGCATCAACTTTATCACCGGGCCGCACGGGCGCGCGGAACTTCAGCGTCTGGCTCAGATAGACCGCCCCGTGTCCGGGCAGTTGCTCGCCGATCACGGCAGAGATCAGACTGGCGGTCAGGATACCGTGGGCGATACGGCCCTTGAAAATCGTCTCCGCCGCGTGATCGTCACAGAAATGCAGCGGATTGCGGTCACCGCTCGCCTCCGCGAATGCCTCAATTTCAGCATCCGAAATCACCCGCGACAAACGGCGCTCAAGACCAACCGTGATTTCATCGATGTATAACGTGCTCATAAAACCCACTCCCGCGCCAAGCCTGCGCAATAATATTTCGCAACCCAATCCAGAAGTGGTTTTTTATGACCTAACGCAAAAACGCAAGCGCTTTTTGCGGTGCAGCATTCTCACGCTCAAGATAGGCCGTCATCGCACCGGGAATGATTGCCCCGTCCCCATCCAACAACTCCGCCGCCGCAAGACCCGCCGCGATGAAAAGCGCGTCGATGCCATAGTCATTCGCGCCTTTGATATCCGTCGCCGGACCATCTCCGATGGCCAGTATCCGCGCCGGATCAAGCTGACGCCCCATCTGCGCCGCCAACTTGCTCACGGCAAGGTCATATACGGGCCGATGCGGTTTACCATACAAGCGTACCGCCCCTCCCGCCGCCGCATATGCCTGCGCCAGTGCCCCCGCGCAATAAAGCCGCCGCTCCCCCCGATCGACCACGATATCCGGGTTCGCACAAACAAGGATCAAGCCCCGCCCGACAGCCTCCGCTATCATGTCCGCATAGTCCTCCGGCGTCTCGTTCGCATCATCGGTCAGGCCGGAGCACAGGATGAAATCGGCGTCACCCAGCGGTTTTTGCCTGATGCCGAGGCCGTCGAACAAATCCCGATCCTGAGGTTTACCGATATGATAGCACGCCTCCCCGAACTGCCCGTCTTTCAACGCCAACAACGTCGCATCGCCGGATGTCACGATCAGATCATACGAATCCTCAGGCGCGCCCATCGTCTCCAGCAGCTTTGCCACTGCAAAATCGGGTCGCGGCGCATTGGTCAGCAACGCCACAACCCCACCCCGCGCCCGATAAGCCCGCAATGCCTCCACCGCCTCAACATGAGGCCGCACCCCGTTGTGATACACGCCCCACAGATCACACAGCACAGCATCATAATCGCCGGAGATGTCGGCAAGGGACTGGATGATATCGGTCATGGAAATCTCGCTCTTAACGAAGGTACGCAGTCCCGACATGCGCTCGCTAGCCTACGGCGAGCGCTTATCGCTGATGTTGAAGAGCGCTCTATCGCTCTTACGCCCCAACGCGCCGATTGACCAAATCATTGTAATCCACCGCCAGCCCCTTCACGAAATCACCGACCTCGTAATTGTGCGGCCCGATTTCGGCCACCGGCGTGACTTCAGCGGCGGTTCCACAAAGGAAGCATTGCTCGAAACCGCCCAGCTCGTCCGGCATAATCGCCCGCTCATGCACCGGAATCTGCCGCTCCTTGAGCATCTGAATCACGG
>CALFAK010000088.1 GCA_937948985.1 uncultured Neomegalonema sp.
TAATCCCATGATCGAACTGCTTTTTACCGTTTGTCTTTTCGCCAACGAAGATATCTGAGAAGAACGCAAGCTTACCTTTGTTGAAAACATGTCACCAATGGCTTGCATGATGGGCGCACAGTCTGAACTTGCCAAATGGTCCGAAAGCCATCCGAAATGGCGCATCGGCAAGTGGAAATGCAAGATGGTCGACACGCAGGTCGTGGACATCTGACATCACCCCCGTCTCCGCCCGACCAGCCCTTTTGACGGATCATACGCGTAAATCGCCGCCGCCAGAAACGCCGCCGTGACCCCTGCAACCACGCCCAACGCCAGCCAGTTGATCTCGACATAAAGCGCAAACCGGATCAACTCGACCGCGTAGGTGAAAGGGTTCAGATTGCAGATATCGTACAGCAATTCGCTCGACTCCGCGATCCTCCAGAGCGGGTAGAGGGCGGAGGAGGCGAAGAACATCGGGAAGATGACAAAATTCATCACCCCGGCAAAATTCTCCAACTGCTTGATGGCCGAGGATAAAAACAACCCGATCGCGCCCAACATCATCCCTGACAGGATCAGCGCGGGCAGCAGCGTGATATAACCCAACGGCGGCGGGCGGATATCCCAGAACCACGCGATCAGAAGGAAGGCGTAGACTTGCAAAACCGACACGGCCACTCCCGCGATCAGCTTTGAACTCAGCACGAACCAGCGCGGATAAGGGCTGACCAACAACGTCCGCATGGCCCCCGTTTCGCGGTCATAAACCATTGAAAGAGAAGACTGCATCCCGTTGAAAAGCTGGATCATCGCGCACAGGCCCGGCGTCACATACGCCTCATACAGCACATATGTCTCATAGGGTGGCGTGATCGACAGGCCCAGCACAGACCGGAATCCGGCGGCAAAGATAAACAGCCACACCAGCGGCCTGACCAGCGCCGACAAAAACCGCTCCCGCTGCTGCGCAAACCGTATCGCCTCGCGCCAGATGATGCCGCCCATCGCCGTAAAGCGGCCCCGCCAGTTGAGACGATCCAAGCTCATGCCGCAATCTCGTCGCGCTCTACGCCGGTCAGGCTCAGGAACCGCTCGCTCAGGCTCATATCTCCGGCAATCGCCGCCGCATTACCGCTCTCGATCACCCGCCCTTTGTGCAGCAAAACCAGCGGATCGCTGCCCCGCACCTCATCAAACAAATGCGTCGCCCACAGCACCCCGACTTCGCCCGTATCGGCCAAATCGCGCACAGTATCAACAACATCCGTCCGCGAGCGCACATCCAGCCCCACCGTCGCCTCGTCCAGCAACAGCAGTTTCGGCCCGTGCATAAGCGCCCGTGCAATCTCGGCCCGCCGCAGCTGGCCCCCGGACAGCGTCGCCACCTTGGCCTCCGCCTTCTCCAACAGCCCGACGCTTTCCAGCACCTTGTCCCCGCGCTCCCGCGCCTCCCGCTTGCCGATGCCGTGCAGAGCCGCATGATAGCGCAGGTTTTGCCGGATCGTCAGGCTCATATCCAGCGAGCGGCTTTGAAAGACCACTCCCATCTGCGCCAGCGCGGGTCCGGCATCCCGCCGCACATCATGCCCGCAGACCTCAATGCTGCCGCTGACATTGTCGTAAAGCCGCGTAATCAATGAGAACAACGTCGATTTGCCTGCCCCGTTGATGCCCAACAGCGCAACAAATCCGCCCTGCTCAACAGTCAAAGACACATCATCCAGCGCCTTCGTTGTCCCGAAACTATGACTCACGCCCGTGACGCTGAGGGTCGGCCCGCTCACTCGGCTTTCATGCCTGTGATGTGCATGTCCTCGTTGAGGTCAATGTCGAATTGCCCCCCGCCGCAGAACACATCATCCAGCTCGATTTCGTCGCCATCGATTTCAATATCGTCCTCATCCATTTCGCAGCGCATCGATTCCAGCAGGTCCATAATCTTCTGCACTTGCTCCGCTGACGGCTTGTCGCTGCTATCCGCATGGGCTACTCCGTACATCCCCATAGACAGGGAAAACACAATAGCGGCAGTGGTTTGGATCAGTTTTCTCATCATTATCTCCCGTTTGCATCCCGTTCTATTGGATCGAAACTTTCACCCGTTGGCTCTCGCCTTTGGTGCCGGGTATCTTGATTTCATAACGCCCTGGTTTCAGCGCGATAAAGCTCATCGTCACCGTCCCCGCCTTGTCAAATTCGATGCTGTCCACGCCCAACGGGCGGATTTCAATGCTGTTGATCACGATCTCATTCACCCAGACCGCACGAAAGAAATCCGCCCCCGAAATCGCCAGTTCCGCCGATCCGTCGGCGACGATATCCAACTTATAATACCCCCCCGATTGCAGCTTCAGCGGCGCTTCGGCCAGCGGCTTGCCGGAGGCCAGTGTCAGCGGCGGCAGCGTTTCGCGGTTACACTTCGACATCATTCCCGCAAAGCCCATCTTCTCGGGCGCGCATAACGGCTTGGCATGGGCACCAGGCATCGGCGCGGCGTTGAAGGTCGCGGCGGCGAGCATAAGGGCTGCAAACTTCTTCATTTCATAATCCTCTAAAGCGTGAAAAGTCAGTTCGGCGAGACCACAACCCCCCAAGGCTGCTCGCCAACCTGAATGGACTTGATGACCTTCTCCTTCTCCACATCAATCACAGAAATATCGTTTGAATTTCCGTTGGTTGTGTAAAGAAACTTCTGATCCGGCGAGAACGCCAGCTGCCACACCCTTTGGCCTACCAGCAGATACTTCTCCACCTCCAGCGTCTCGCCATTGATCAGCGCGACACGGTTCGCGGGGCCGAGCGCGACGAAGACCTTCTTGCCATCCTTCGTGACCTTGATGCCCACCGGCTGCAACGCTTCAGGCAAGATTCCGGGAACCGCAAATTCGATCTTCTTCGTGATCTCCCCCGCTTTCGGATCTATCACAGCCACGGTCCCGCCAATCTCGGAAGACACATACAATCGCGATCCGTCAGCCGTGAAATGCGCATAGCGCGGGCGCTGATCGACCAGCACATTCTGCTCAATCTCATACGTCTCCGTATTGATGAAATGCGCCATATTCGTCGTCTCGGAGGTGTTCACAACGACCTTGCCATCGGGACTGATCCCCATGCCCTCAGGCTCCACCCCCACCGGAATTTCCGCCAACACCCGCCGCGTTTTCACATCAACCACGGTGACGATGTTGTCATCTTCATTCGCAATGTAGAGCGGATTGCCGGACGGATGCAGGATGAATAGTTCAGGGTCAGGACCGGAGGGCAGTGTATGCGTGCGCTTCAACGTTTTCGTGTCGAATACATTCACCGTGTCATCATCCGATGCGCAGACATATAGTTCCGAACCGTCAGGAGACAGCGTAATCCCCCGTGGCCGCGCGCCCGCGTCAATCGTCCCCGTCACCTCCAGTGTTTCACTGTCGATTATCGTGATCGTGTTGCCCTTTTCGTTCGACACGTAAATCGTGTTCGCCACAGCGGGCAAAGCAAACACGCTCAGCGCGGTGGCTGCCATCAGGGCGGTCAATCGGGATCGCATTCCAGTCTCCGTCGTGTCTGAGAGGTTATTGATTCAGCTTGCAGTTCGATTCAGGTTCGTCATAGCCCAGCGTATCGAGCTGGCTCACCTTGTGCAGAAATTCTCTTTGTGGTGAGACGGATACAATCATCCGGTCGTGCGCTAATAAAACAGGTGAGCGTATCTGATTGTTCCAGCGGCGAAATGTGACTTTCGTTCCTTTGAAAATCCCCAGCTCGAACTCATCCCCTAGCGCATATGCCTTGATCTTCTGCGGGTCCGTCGAGTTCGTCCGCGTTACGCCCTCACCAATCACGCGCAAGGCCAGCCAGACCTGAAAATCGAGCGTCCGCACAGTGCGCTTGGCGATCTTTTCAAACCGCCGCTGGTACTGCGTCGCCCCCCATGCCTCATTGCCCGGATGCCAGCCGACGGGCCGCAGTCCAGCTGATCCGGCCACGGGCCGCGCATCCCAGGTGTGATAGGGCAGGTGGCCGCCGAACACTTCCGCTTCATCGGCGGCGATCACTACATCATGCTTTTTCGCCCGCTGAGTGAAGACGGGGATTTGCTTTTGCACCTGCACATGCCCCGTATCCGTGCGCCGGGAGCCGCCCGTATCTTCGAAAACCCGCTCTTCAACGATCTTCGCGCCAAAGCGCTTCGCGGCTCTGCGCAGCGCGCTCGCCCATGCCTCATCAACGGGGTGTGAGCCTTTGATAAGAAACCACTTCCGCCATTTCTTCCAAACCAAAAACTGCGCCAACCCGTCCGCCTTCATCGCACGGCTCGACGCTATGTGCAGCACGTTGGCGCGGCACTCATCGGTCCGCAGGTAGTCATCCTCGGCTTGCGCATTGAAAAGCAGAACATCCCGCTCCGCCACATGATCGGCCAGTGCAAGCACCTCATCGGCATGGGCCATAAGCACAACGGCTTGCACGCCGTCGGCAATCATCCCGTCCAGCGCCGCCTCGGCTTCATCCGGCTGTGCACTGGCGGTAATCACCTCATAGGTATGGCCGAGAAACCGACCCGTGGTGTTGTTGTCATTAATCCCAAGCCGCGCCCCGGCAAAGCCAAGATCATTAGGCGGAATGTCCAGCCGTGACAGTGGTAATTCCACTTCATGCTCAACCTTCAAGACCCCGACCTTGACGCTTAACTCAGCGGCAAATGCGGGCGCGAGAGGCCAAAATAGTGCGATCGTGAGCGGAATAAGAAAACGCCACATCAACAAACATCCCCGCATCGATTGCAGGGCGGAGCGCTTATATTCACTAAATTTCATAGCGTTAAGACTACCCGCGCACCTGCATTCGTCAACCGGAGTGGCATTTGTTTTTGCTATGAGAATTTTAAGAGGGTGGCTCTCAGCCCGCGCTCGCATTCTTCGCCAACTGTGCATCGACCGTGGCGACCGTCCGGTTGACCTCCGCATGATCCATATCCAGCGCCCGCGCGATCATCTGCACCATCTTATCAACGCGCTCAATCACCGCCGACCCGCCCGCAACGGCCCGCGCGGCGGAGGAGGGTTTCAACAAGCCTTCGGCGGCTTTCGCATATTTATCATACGGAACCAATTCATCCGGCGACGCACCCAGCTTTTGCGCAACCGCATCGACGAACCCGTAAACATCGCGTGATAAGTCGACATCACTATGAACCGCCTCGCGGATCGCACGCGGTTCGCCTTCGGTGATGCAGCGGTAGTTCCCCGTCAGCAACATGCTCCATTTCGCCAGCGGCACGAACAGCGTATCAAACACGCGCAGCTTCACGGGCACATCCTTGCCGTCGAGCCGCACATTATTCACGTCCGCCTCCAGCGTGGTCAGGATTTCATTATGCGCATCAGACTCGAATCGCGCTGTCTTAAAGTTCGTCGGTAACCCCACATGCAGCACATTCGCACCCTCTTCAGGCGGACGGAAAGCCTGCGGATCGGGCGAGCACAGCGTCACAGTGCCGGGCGCAAATCCGTCCCAAACGCTTGCATCGGTAAACGCGGAGGTGATTTCCGACACATCCAACCCCGGCAACCGGCGCAAATATGCCAGCGGCGGCATATTCATGATCGACAGGCAGGGCAGCCCCGCCGCCGCAACCTTGCCCAACAACGCCCGCAACGACTCGTTCGCGTATTGCGGCTCCTGCATCGCGAGGCCGACCAGATCATAGTCCGAAACATTCACTTCTTCCGGTGTCAGCGCGTTCAGCTTGCCGGGCTGATCTTTCGACAGGATCGACCGATGCGCATCCTCATCTTTAAGTTTGATGCGAACATCCGTGCCTTCCGTATTGATAAGGCTCGCCGTTGCCGTCCGGCACACCAGCGTCACATCATGCCCGGCCATCAGGAATTTCGTGCCGAGCAGCGAGCCATAGGACGCACCGAGGATGAGAATCTTGTAAGACATTATCGTTCTTCCAGCCGTTCAAATGTTTGCAAATGTTGCGCAAGCCTGTTCTTGGCACCACACGGGCTGAAAAGCATCAAAAAAGTGATTTGTGGGGAAACTTCAGGACGAAGACTTTATTCCGCCGCCTCCACATCCTTCAAAATCGTCTCACCCGGCCTGACGATGCTGAACACCACCGGATCATTCGTCACGCGCAGCCCGCCTCCATCCTGCCGCGCAACGGTAAAGGTGGAGCTGTCCAGATCGCCCGCATCCGGGAAATCTTCCCGATAATGCGCCCCGCGCGAATTTTCGCGTGCCAGCGAGGCTTCGGTGATAACTTCGGAAACCTCAATAAGACTGCGCAGGTTCAGCCAGTCATGCCAAGTCAGGTTGAAAACCGTGTTCTGGCTGGGCAAGCCCGTGCGCATCAATTCATCGCGTAATCCCGCCAGCGCCGCACGCCCCCGCGCCAACCCGTCAGCGGTACGCATCACCCCGACATCCCGCCACATCACTTCCATCAACTGCTTACGCAGCCCGTGAATATCGCCCTTGGGCAGCGTAAATGGCACACGCGCACGCTCAATCTCCGCCGACAGTACCACCTCATCCGCATCACGCAGCGCACCCGTGGCCTCAACCCCCATCACATCGCCCGCAACGCCGCCATAGACGGTCGAGTTCGCAACCCCATTGCCGCCCAAACGATTAGACCCGTGCGCGCCGCCCGCGTCCTCACCAGCCACATACAGGCCCGGAATCGCTGTCCGCGTGTCCGCATCACAAACAATCCCGCCCATAAAGTAATGCGCCGTCGGCACAACCTCGACACGCCCGCCCGCAAGGTCAAAGCCGCAATCATCGCAACGCCGCACCATGCCCTTGAATTTCTCACGCACATGGTCGGGGCCGAGATGGCTCATAGAGATATAAACCCCGCCATTCGGGGTCGTATTGCCCTTGCGCATTTCGTCATAGATCGCGCGGCTGACAATATCCCGCGTCGCCCGCTCGCCGCGTTCATCATAATCGAACATGAACCGCCGTCCGTTCCCGTCGAGCAGTTGCCCGCCCGCCCCGCGCAATCCTTCCTCCAGCACAGTCCCCGTCATCCGCGTCCCCTCACCGCCGAGCAATCCGGTGGGGTGAAACTGGACCATCTCCATATCGCGCAGCGGTAAGCCGGCGCGCAGGGCCATCGCGAGGCCGTCCATCGTCTTGTCGCCCGAAGGGGTGTGATAGCGGTACATCGTCGGCCCGCCGCCGCTGGCCATCAGAACCGATTTCGCGCGCACAAACCGGAACCCGCCCGTCCGCATGTCGATGAACAGCACCCCCGCGATCCCTTCGCCGCCCTTGGCCGGGATCAGCGCAATCGCGCGATGTTCTTCGAGCCGCTCAACAGGCCGGGAAAGCACCTGTTCCATCAGGCGGTTGATAATCTCAATCCCCGTCAGATCGCCCTTATGAACGGTGCGGTCGAATGTCTGCCCCGCAAACGCTTTCTGATGCAGCGAGCCGTCGGCGTTGCGGTCAAAGAAACACCCGACTTCATTCTCCAACTCATGGATGCGCGTGACAGCGGTTTCGCACAGCTTCCATGCCATGTCCTGATCCGGCAACCACTTGCCGCCCTCAATCGTGTCCATAAAGTGCCGTTCGACACTGTCCCCGTGGCCAAGCGCAACGTTGTATCCGCCCTGCACCATCCGCGTGCAGCCGCATTTGCCGAGCAAGCCTTTGACGGCAATGGTGACTTTCAGGTCAGGATTGGCCTGCTGCGCATGAAGCGCCGCAAACAACCCTGCACCCCCCGCGCCGATGATAAGGATGTCTGTGTCGTGGCGATCTAAATCTGTCATACGCGAATGTTCCGAACCGCTTATTCTTCGTCAGTGGTAGGGGGATTTTTTTGATAGTCGAAAGCGTCACTCGCATCACCATCATTGAATCCTCCGGCCTTAAACTCTTGATTGTTTTCCGGTGCGTCATCCGTCATGGTTTCAATCTTCGACAATTCTTCACGTGAAAGCGGTTGCCATCCTGTCACGGCCAACAGTTCGCCTAAACCTTGAAGGCGTTGCAGCATCCGCTCTTCAGGGGACAGCTTTATGTAGTCTTCGTACCCAACCAACTCGATCATTTCTTAGGCCTTTTCCGTCTGCCTTCCAAGATCACCTTAAACGCGGGTGGCAGCATGGAAAGGCTCGAGCGCATCACAAGATCAATTATTCCCTCAAGTTCGCGGCCCATCTCAGCGCCGATAATAATAACCGCAACATCCGCGTCATCTCTCACAACTGTGAAGGCAATGTCGTAACCACAAATTATACGAACGCGAAGCTCGCCGGTATAGCGATCATAGGTTGAATTCGGGGTTTCTTTCAAGTTTCTTGCGATTATCTCCTGCTGTTTCTCGGTCACATTGAGTTTGGCGAAATCAAACTCGGCCTGTTCCATTGTATCGACAACGACTTTAACGCCACGATTCCGAAACGCGCTCGTCATTCAAAGCGCGCCCAGCAAAAAGCAACACGCCACCCCGAACGCACCTGCTGCCGCTGCCGCCGCAAAAGTCTTCTGCCGCGCCGACCATGGTAGCATCTCCAGCGCCATCACCCGCAGCCCGCCGAACATATGCACCGCCAGCAGGAAAACCAGCATTGTTTCAGCCAGCTTGACCATCGGGTTATCGGTCCATGCCACAAACCCGTCCAGCGCCGCCTCGCCCTTCAGGGCCAGCCCCAGCACATAGAAATGTGCGGGTAAAAACAGCGCCAGCAGCAGGCCCGACACCCTGTGAAGCGCGAACGCGAACCACAGCGGCTGTTTCCGGTGCGCCGCGATCATGGCAGCACCACCGCCGCCACCGCGCGCAACCCCATCACCAGCAGCAATACCCCGAAACCAAGTGACACCACGTTCAGCGCTAAGCCCTTAACACCCGCCACTTCATACGCAATCGAGCGAATACCGATGGCGGCATGTATCGCAGCGGCCAGCACAAACGCCCCGTAGAACAGCGCCCACACTACACTCCCCTGCGTACGGGACAGTATCTCCGCTCCGCTCAAACCGCCCTGCACGGCGTAGATCATCACCGCCAGATGCCCGATGACCAGCGGGGCCATGACCAACGCCGTAATGCGCTGGGCCAGATAAAGACGCACATCCAGCATCAGATTTCCCCCCGCACCTTTGCCTTCACCGCCGCCCGCTTCAGACCCGCGATGGACAGCGTCGGGTTCAGCAGGTTCGGGCAATGACTCGCGCATCCCTGCTGCGAGTGGCAGTTGAAACAGCCTCCAATTCCGGCGGCGGCAGTCAACCGCTCCGTCTTGCCCGCATCACGCACATCATTGATCAGCGACCATGAGCGGTTCAGTGCGGCCGGGCCGAAATAAGCGTCATTCTGCGCCACCGCATCGCACGCCGAATAGCAGATTGCGCAGTTGATGCACTCAATCGCCTCCGATGCCGCCGCACGTTCGGTCATTGTCGGATCAATCGCGGGCATCGGATCATCCCGCGTGGCGCTCGGCTTGAACACCCCGCCAGCGCCGACCCATTTATCGAAAAACTCGGTCATATCGCATACGAGGTCTTTGATGACGGGCAGATTACGCAGCGGCGCAATGCGCAGCGGCCCGTCCCCCGCATTCGATACATGCGTGCGACAGGTCCAACGCGGCTTGCCGTTCACATTCATTGCACAAGACCCGCACATGCCCACACGACAAGCGAAACGATAGGTCAGGTCCGGTTCCACATTCTGCTGCACCCATGTCACCACATCCAGAACCGTCTGACTGCGCTGCGCTGGCACGGTATAGGCGCGATAGTCCCCGCCACCCGCATCGCCTTGCCAGATTTCAACGTCTATGGTCTCGTCGGATGCCACTGTAGAACCTCGTTTTCGTTACGCTTCCACCATCACCCGCCCGCATTGGCAATTGCAATAGGCAGGTTTAGCGCAGTTATTCGTTTGATCGCTTGCCGCCAAATCCTTCACCTCATATGCATCGCATAATCTGGGAGAATACGATGAAGAGACAAGCTCTGGCGGCGTGGCTGGAACGGCCAGTAGTGACCAATTTTATCTTCGCGGTAATCGTCGCCAATGCCGTCCTGCTGGGCTTGGAGACTTCCGACAGCGCGATGGCTGTCGCCGGGCCGTTGATATCCGCGCTAGATATTGTGTGCCTGGCGATTTTTGTTATCGAGATCGGCCTCAAGATGATCGCGCATGGCAAAGATTTTTTCCGCAACGGTTGGAATTTGTTCGACTTTACCATTGTCGGCATCGCCCTCTTACCCGCCACGCAAGGCTTTTCAGTCCTGCGCGCGTTGCGGATATTGCGTGTGCTGCGCGTCATCTCGGTCGCCCCGCGCTTGCGCCGCGTGGTTGAGGGGTTGGTCAGCGCGATACCGGGTATGGCCAGCGTCTTTTTGCTGATGGCGATTCTTTTCTATATCGGCGCGGTTATGGCGACAAAACTGTTCGGCGGCACTTTCCCCGAATGGTTCGGCACTCTGGGTTTGTCCGCTTACACGTTGTTTCAGGTGATGACGCTCGAAAGCTGGTCAATGGGCATCGCCCGCCCTGTGATGGAGGCATATCCCTACGCGTGGATGTTCTTCGTTCCGTTTATCCTCGTGACCACATTCGCCGTCGTAAACCTGCTGGTCGGCCTGATCGTGAACTCGATGCAGGATGCCCATCAGGAGGAGGCCAATGCCATAACCGACACCTATCGTGATGAGGTACTCAAGCGCTTAGTCGCCATCGAGCGGCATTTGGCCGAACGTAGTCAAGGTGAACCATAAAGTCTCTGAATCGCGCGGCTCTTGGCGGGAATTCTGCCCCAAGCTGATTGCGAGCGAGTCTAATGGATTGATAAACAGCGACATCTCTGTAATCTTTAGGTGTAGCATTCATGGTTAACGCATACCGGGAGACACCATCATGAAAATTTTGACGACGGTTCTTGCAACCGCCCTCACTCTGTCCAGCGTCGCGGCACAGGCGGCGGATGAGGTGACATTGCAGCTTAAATGGGTCACGCAAGCCCAGTTTGCCGGATATTATGTGGCTGCGGACAAGGGCTTTTACGCCGAAGAGGATCTCGATGTTGAGATTAAACCCGGCGGCCCCGATATTGCCCCCGCGCAGGTGATTGCGGGTGGCGGTGCTGATGTCGTGCTGGATTGGATGCCTTCCGCTTTGGCCAGCCGTGAAAAAGGCGTCGCCCTCGTTAATATCGCGCAACCGTTCAAATCGTCCGGCATGATGCTCACCTGCCGTAAGGAAACCGGTATTACCTCGCCGGAAGATTTTCGTGGTAAGACGCTTGGAGTCTGGTTCTTCGGCAACGAATATCCATTCCTGAACTGGATGAGCCAGTTGGGTATTCCCACGGATGGCGGCGATGATGGCGTCACCGTCCTGAAGCAAGGCTTCAACGTTGATCCGCTGCTGCAAAAGCAAGCCGACTGCGTTTCGACCATGACGTATAATGAATACTGGCAGGTCATTGACGCGGGTCTCTCCGAAGACGATTTGGTTGTTTTCAAATACGAGGATGAGGGCGTCTCAACCCTTGAAGACGGCATGTATGTGCTGGAGAAAAATCTCGAAAATGCGGCGTTCCGCGACAAGATGGTCCGCTTTGTTCGTGCTTCGATGAAGGGCTGGAAATACGCCGAGGCGAACCCCGATGAGGCTGCTGAGATCGTACTCGATAATGACGCTTCCGGTGCACAGACTGAAAAGCATCAAAAACGGATGATGGGCGAGATTGCCAAGCTGACCGCCGGATCAAACGGCGCGCTCGACTTCGCTGACTATGCCCGCACGGTGATTTCGCTGATGTCAGCGGATTCCGATCCTGTTATTACGAAGGCTCCCGAAGGCGCATGGACCCACGCAATCACGGATATCGCGCTGAAATAGCACCAACAATGACCACACATAGAAAAAGGCTGCATGAGCGATATTTGCCCATGCAGCCTTTTTCATGCTTAGCCAGTCCCCGGTATCGAGGGCTGGTTATGTCTTATGGACGACGGGTTGTGTTCGTCGATGAGTTGTTGTCCGATGCAACTGCGATGATCGCGCCCAGTGCGGCAACGCCAACGAGACCTGCTGCTACCCCACCAAAGCCCAAACCTGTTGATGCCAGCGCTGTCGGTGCGACAGGTGCTGCAATAACTGTCGCAGCCGGCGCTGGTGGCGGCGGGGGAGGCGTAAATGCCGCTACCGGAGCCGCAGGCTGTGGAATGGGTGCAGGTGCCGCGTTGCCGGAATAGCCAACGAATTCTTGGAATGTTGATGGATCCAGGTTCAATGGCGCACCACAATCTTCGATCAGAAGGGCTCCGCCATTGCCGACGGCAGTGTTGTTACCGCCGGATGGATCGCACTGATATGTTTCAGCCAGTTCACCTACATTTACAGCGCTGTAGTTGGAAGCGCCTTCGCCACTGATTTGGGTCTGGTACCGGGTTGGCTCCACCGGTGTAAGCGTCACACATTGTTGTCCGCTTGGGGTAAGACCCGTAGCAGCGTCACAGCTGGACAATGCCACTTGGGCGATTGACGATCCGCTCATTACAAAGTACAAAATACCTGATGCCATAGCGACTTGCAAAGTACGATTAAGCATATTCCTAACTCCTGTTGTGTTGTGTTTTGAGACACAATCACAGTTTTATACAGGAACCCGTGATTAAATGCATCATATTTTAGTGCCGGAATAGATATAACAAAGTCCAATAACTTCAGGTAGTACGATAAATTTTAGGTTCTCCTGAACAGATGCGGACAAGGTTCGATTGAAGAAAAACTACGGAAGTTTTTTCCAGAATAAATAAAAAACAAATGTGAACATATTAAAAATACATGTCGCATTTATCCACTTATTGTCGGATTGCGTGTCGCTTCTGGACACGCCATGCCCCGGATAGTTGTGCATGTTGACACCATCTTTAATCGTGAGGGTTGCGCAATGACGACGAACAAAGATTGGAATTATCACCCGGAATTACCGCTCGCTGATCCTTCGATCTTCTCCCGTCCCCTCAGTGCGCGGTTTCTGGCGGGGTGGTTGGCACGCAATTGGCTGACATTGAGCGAGCGTGTGATTCTGCTGCTGATTGCACTCGCCGCTTATTCATTTTTGTATCCGCCGCTTGAGGCGGCACAAGACTTCACCCTTGGGTGGATAGTGCAGACTTGGTTGGTTAATCTCGGTCTTGTCATCGCCATCGCGGGCGGCCTGCATTGGTATTTCCACATGGAAAAAAAGCAGGGCAAAACACTGAAATTCGATCATCGGGAGCAAGCGAAGAGCAACCGCTTGTTCGATTTCTCGAATCAAGTGCACGATAATATGTTCTGGAGCCTGACAAGTGGTGTGGCGCAGCTGACCGCGTTTCAGGTTGTGACCATGTGGTTGATGGCAAACGGTTACGTCCCGACGATTACCTTCGCATCCAGTCCGGTTTGGTTCGTGTTGGCGCTGATTTTATTGCCGATCTGGTCAGCGTTTCACTTTTATTGGGTGCACCGCCTGTTGCACGTGCCGTTTTTATATAAGCATGTCCATTCGCTGCATCATCGCAACGTAAATATCGGCCCTTGGTCCGGCTTTTCCATGCATCCGGTCGAGCATTTTTTATATCTGTCATCGTTATGCATTCATTGGATCGTGGCTTCACATCCGATCCATGTAATCTTTCACGTTCTTTATCTTGGACCGGGCGCGGCCATGACCCATACCGGATATGAAGATCTACTCATCAAAGACAAGCGCCGCCTCGCGCTGGGCACGTTTTATCACCAGCTTCATCACCGTTATTACGAGTGCAACTACGGCAATCAGGAAATGCCGTGGGACCGCTGGTTCGGCACTTTCCATGATGGAACCGGAGAAAGCACCGCTCGAACACGCACGCGCAAAAAGCGGATGTATTCCAAGATGGATACTTAATATCCGGGTCTGACATTAAACGTTAACGGCGCCCGGATTCCAAACGATACCGAAAATCACAATGCGATGCGCCTTGCATGATCGTCTGGCTGCGGTCGAGTTTGATATCAGGGTTATACCCTGTGCAAAACGTGCCATCCCGCCCGCATGAAAGGATGTGGCCGATCTTCGCGAGACCCATTTCCTTATACATCTCCGCGTACTTACAGCGGGTGACGTTGTAATGGACCTGCGTGTCGCTCTCCTCCAGCATCTCCACCTCCAACGCTCCGTTCGCCTTCCATTGCGGCAGTAACGCATGAAAGCCGTGCAGGTCATTCTCACCGTCTTCACCAGCCGCATAGGCCGCCCCTTGCGCAATCGAGTCGCGTGTGATCGCAGCGCGCAGAATATCGCTCGCTGTTTCTTCCCCCAATCGCGCAGACATCTCTTCATAGATCGGTTTAATGATATTCGCCTCGATCCGGCGTTGCTCAAGGATGGGCAGATCAGTCTTGGCCATGTCATGTAACCTTTATGTTGAAAGCGATCTCTGCGCTTCTTCAAACAATATCGCGTGCCGCGCCGCAAGCCGCTCCCGATCCGCATCATACCCGCCGCCCAGCACGCCAACCAGTGGCATATTCCGTGCCCGTGCCCATTTTATAACCGCCCGCTCCCGCGCGCGAATGCCGTCATCGCTCAGGGCCAAGCGTCCCAACCTGTCATCGCTATGCACATCGACACCGGCATTGTAAAATACCATCCCGAACGGCCCCTCGGCCTCCACTTTGCGCAACGTTTCGTGCAAGGCGCTAAGATATGCCCCGTCCTGCATCCCGTCAGCCAATGCAACGTCCAAATCGCTTGTTGCCTTCTCAAACGGATAGTTAGACGCCGCATGGATCGACAGAGTGAACACGCCCGGATCATCGCGGAAGATATCCGCTGTCCCGTCTCCCTGATGCACATCACAATCGATGATGAGAAACGGCCCCAAACCGCCTTCGCGCTGCAAAGCCCGTATTGCAACCGCCACATCGTTGAACAAGCAAAAACCCGCACCGTGTTCATGCCGTGCGTGGTGGCTGCCCCCGGCGGAATTGCAGGCGATCCCTGTCTCCAGTGCAAACCGCGCTGCCAACAGCGTCCCCGCGCAGGCCAGCCGCGAACGGCGCAGCACACGCGGCGTTTGCGGTAGCCCGATGCGCTTAATCTCTTCCAATGAGAGTGTCTCCGTAAACGCGCGGCTCACATAGTCAATTGAATGAGCGCGTGCCATCATCGCATCGCTGGCGGGCGCAGGGCTGAGGCGGTCCGCGTCGCTCAACAAGCCGCGCGCTTTCAGCGTCTCACGCAGATAGCCGTATTTCGACATCGGAAAGCTGTGATTGTCGCGCAGCGGTGCTTGATAGTCAGGATGATGGATAATCGGCAGACGCATCAGGCGGTCAGGCCGCCAAACACATCGACAAACGCCTCCCGCACATCCTGCTGCGCCGTCATTAATCGATCGCTGACTTCCGCGAAATCACCCGCACCGAGCGCCCGCGCGATCACCGCTTTCAGCGCGGGTGGCGCTTCGTCGGGGATAAACCGCCCGTCGTGGCTGAGTCGGATAAAATGCAGAAGTGTCGCTTGCAGGTGCCGGGCCTGGCCAAGCAGGGTGCAGGTATCTGCGCTCAGCGCCTTGGCTTCACACAACCTGTGCAGCGCGGGCAGACTTTCAATCGTTGTCTGATCCGCACATCCTTCGGTCAGCAACAGCGCCTGAACGATAAAATCAATATCCGCCAACCCGCCGCGCGTCAGCTTCATGTTCCACGGGTCAGCGCTCGCTGCAGCATTCGCATCCGCCAGTCGCGTGCGCATATCCAGCGCTTCGTGCAGCGTCGTTGTCCGATCTCGCTGCTTGCTAAGGACGGCATCAATGACCGTTTGCGTGCGGGTGCGCAGAGCTTGGGGTCCACTGATAACCCGCGCACGGGTCAACGCCATATGCTCCCAAGTCCAGGCTTGTTCCGTCTGATACCGCTCGAAAGACCCCAGCCGCGTCGCCAGCGGCCCCGATTTGCCGGAGGGCCGCAGCCGCATATCGACCTCATACACCGCGCCCTCAGCCGTCTGCGCCGTCATCGCATTGACCAGTCGTTGCGTCCAGCGGGCGTAGTATTGCGTCCCCGAAAGCGGCGATTTTCCATCTGAGCTTTCATCGCCATCGTCGTAAATTACGATCAAATCCAGATCACTGCCGGAGGTCATCTCCCCCGATCCCAGCCGCCCCATCGCCAGCACACAAGCCCCGACCCCCGGCGGATTGCCATGCCGTCGCGCAAGCTCAGCCGTCGCCACAGGCGTCATCGCCCGCAAGCAAGCCTCCGCAAGGTTGGAGTAAGCCCGTCCCGCTTCTTCCGGCGTATCAACTCCGCGCAGCAGTGCCGCGCCGATGCGGAAGTGATGCTCCTTGCTCCAACGGCGGGCCGTATTGAGGTGGTCCTCAAAATCCGGTTCCTCCGGTTTGGGCAGCGCCTCATATTCGGCCACCAAGGCATCGGCATCCGGTGTGGCAGCAAAGAAATCGCGGGCCAGTACAGCGTCCAGCACCCCGGCATTGCGCCCCAGATATGCCGCCAAACGCGGCGCTGCGGCGCAAATCTCGGTTAGCATCTCCAGCAGCGCGGGATTCGCCTCGAACAACGACAGGATTTGCACCCCGGCGGGCAATCCGCTGAGAAAACGGTCGAATTCGGCAAGTGCGCGATCGGGATCATGCGCGCCGGAGACGTTGGACAGGATCGACGGGATCAATCGCTCCAGTTTCGCCCGCGCGCGCGGGGATTTCGTGGCGTTAATCGCCCCGTCACCCCAGTTTCGCAACGCGTCCGCCGCCTTAGCGGGTTCCGCAAACCCCATTCCCGCAAGCACGCTTTCCAGATCGCCGGAGAACAGGCTGATTTCATTCTCAGGCCCGTCATCCGGTCCCTCGAACAACGCCTTGAACCGCGCGGCAACCCGCTCAAGATGACGGCGCAACGCCGCATCAAGCGCGTCAAAACCTTCAAAGCCCGCAAAGGCGGCGATGCGCTCCAGATCTTCCGGCGTGGTCGGCATCTTATGCGTCTGCGCGTCATCGACCATCTGCAAGCGGTGTTCAAGCATCCGCAGAAAGGCGTATGACTCGCTCAATTCATCACGCGTGTCCGCTTCAACCCAGCCTTTGGCGGTAAGGGCGTCAAGCGCCTCAACCGTGCGTTTGACCCGCAGCGCGGGGTCACGCCCACCAGCGATCAGCTGCTGCGTTTGTGCGAAAAACTCGATCTCGCGTATGCCGCCCCGCCCCAGCTTAAGGTCATGCCCGGCTACTGTAATTTCGCCGTGACCCTTATGCTTGTGGATAAGGCGCTTCATATCGCGCACGTCTTCGAGGGTGGCAAAGTCGAGATAACGACGCCACACAAACGGTTTCATTCCGTCCAGAAACGCTTCGCCCGCCGTCGTATCACCGCCTATAACACGCGCCTTGATAAACGCCGCCCGCTCCCAGTTTTTGCCGAAACTCTCATAGTACCGCTCGGCGGCATCGACCGACAGACAGGGCGTGGTAGAGCCGGGATCGGGGCGCAGGCGCAGGTCAACACGGTACACGTATCCATCCGCCGTGTTCTCGGACAGGATTTTCACAAAGTCGCGGGTTAAGCGGTTGAACGCCTGTTTCCGCGCCCCGTAATCCGCCGGATCGCGGCCCTCGTGGTCGAAAAAAAGGATTAAATCAACATCGGACGAGTAGTTCAACTCATGCCCGCCCAACTTGCCAAGACCCAACACAATAAACCCGGAAGAACCGACAGGATCATCCGCATCAAGATCAGGTCTGCCTTTGCGCGCGGCCTCCGCCAACAGCCAGTTTACAGCGGCATTTATACAGGTATCGGCGAGGTCAGAGATCGCCCGCAAAACCTGATCCAGCGGCCATACACCGCCGATATCACACAACGCTATGAACAACGCGCCGCGGTTTTTGGCGACGCGCAAATTTTGCATCAAATCGGCCATTGTCCCGGCGTTCGCGGCGTCTTGCGCTGATGCGAGAAGCGCGTTCCATGTCTGCTCCGGATCACCATTCAACGCATCCGCGCAGAACGCGCTCTCCCGCTCCATCAGGCGCAGCAGATAAGGGCTGCACCCCGCAGTTCCGGCGATCAGGGGATGTGCGGGATGATCCGCACTCAAACCCAGCGCAACCACGCCACGCTGACCGCGTTCACAGTCATACGCACGTGGTGAGGAAGCGATGGCGTTTCGGAAAATACTGCTCATGCTTCGGACTCTAACGCCGTCCGGAGCATGAGGGGAGAGATTTATGACTGATAGTAATTCATAACCGCATGTTTTGCTTCCGCAAAGAACAACCAACGTTCTGTAAGCATTCCTGCAAGGTGCGAGACAACCGCAAGACCTAACCAGAGCGCTTTGAACGGTGCGGGCAATGCGACAAGGATCAGGATGATCGGCAGAACCGCGCCCAGCAGCAACGCAATGATGCGCAGTTTACTCGCATGCTTGCGTGCAACCTGGAATCCCATTTCTTTTTGCAGATAGTTCTCGCTTGTATGTGGCGCTTCCAAAAGGCGCACTTTGCCGACATGGCCCAGTCCCGTAGCGCTTTCGGGGCTGGAGGTCGGCGCGATGCGGTCTCCTGTGGACCACCAGAATATCTTAACGGCCCAAGCAACGACTAAGGCCACCATCACCACGCTGGAGAGGAAAAACCCGGTCTTACCGAAGAATGCCGCGTGCAGGAATAAGAACAACAATACCCCGCCTGCGAGGCTAAATAACAAATAGCAAATCGGTGTCAGCGTTCTATGCCACAGGTCAACCGCCTTGATCTGCGCGTAGATCATGCCTGTTGCGTAGACCGTGAACAGCGTCAGCGCGGTGACGATCAGGCCTAGTATGCCCAGCGGCAGGCCAAACAGAACCCATAACCCCGCAAAAATTCCTGCAAAAACAAGCGTCAACACCGCCAGCACACCCTCGCGCGACAGCCACGAACTGCGCCACTGCGTCATCGCCCGCCATGCCCGCTCCGGGTGGCCGAGGTGGAAGGTGGAGGAAATCAACCCCCCCACGGTCAGCGCAAAGGCCAATCCGAACGTCGCTACCAGAAAAGAAGTCGGCGCATTAGCTTCAGAATAAGGCGCAAAGCCCATGAAAGCCAAAAGACCAAGCCCCACACCGGAGGCAACCGTGAAGAAAATAACAGAATAAGCGGGATGCATCAGCCGATCCTCTCAAGTGCTGAATCGAGCCAACCAAGAAAACCCTTCGCCTCTGGTTCGGCAAGACTTGCAAGATTAACAGGCTCGTCCAAAATGCGGTCCTGTTTAGGGCGCGGTGGCAGGTATTTATTGACAGGCTTCGTGCCCTGTTCAGGCATCAGGTCAAAGCCGCCGCGCGCCGCGACCAGCTTGGAGACATCGCTGCTTTCGTCGCCCAAATCCCCGAAATGCCGCGCTCCTGCGGGGCAAGTGCGCACGCAGGACGGCACGCGGTCCTCTTCAGGGATGTTTTCGTTGTAAATCCGGTCCACACAGAGGGTGCATTTCTTCATCACCTTTTCGACCGGGTCCATCTCACGGGCGCCATAAGGGCACGCCCATGCGCACAGTCCACAGCCAATACAGTGATCCTCGTGTACCAGAACGATGCCATCTTCTGACCGCTTAAAACTCGCACCCGTCGGACACACGGTCACGCAAGGCGCATCCTCACAATGAAGGCACGATTTCGGAAAATGGGTCACGGCGGCGGGGCCGTTATCCGGTTTCACCTCAAACGTGTGCACGCGGTTCAGAAAGCTGCCCAGCGGATTGTCGCCATAGGCATCCGTGTCCGCCAGCGGCGCGCCATACCCGCCCGTGTTCCACTCCTTGCAGGAGATCACGCAGGCATGACACCCGACACATGTGTCAAGGTCGATGACAAGGCCCAGCTTACGCTCGGTTGATGCGGGTAAAGTGGTCATGCGGCTACTCCTTGCGCGGCTTGCGCAAAAGCGGTGTCGGCGAATTCGGCGAGATCACGGTCGAACACTTCGGGGGCTTCCCAGAACGGCGCGTGGCCCGTGTTTTTGTAGGTGTACGTCGTTGCGTCCGGCAGGACGGCTTGCGTTTCTTCCAGCATCTGTTTGGTGCAGACCCGCTCGGCCTCGCCCCAAAACAGCGCGGCGGGCTTGGACAGGGCTTTCAGCGCGGGACGATAATCCTCATCCCGATAGCGCGCGGCTTTGCGCACGGCGGGCGGGCACAGCATGTTGAAACCGACCATAAAGGCGAGGTCTTGCTTTGATAGCGGCGCGGCTACACAGGCGCGGATAAAGCCGATGGTCGTGTTCAGTGCGGTCGCGTGGTCGTGGGAATACATCCCCTCGGCTTTGATGGCGGCGGAGCGTGCTTTGGCGACCTCAGGGTTCGCGGCGGTTCCGACCGAACTGCCCACCAGTGCAAGGCCGCTGATATTCTCGTCGCCATAAAGGCTCAGATAATCCATCGCCACCCAGCCGCCCATCGACCAGCCGACCAACAGCGGCTTGTCGAGTTTCAGGCCCGTGATAACCGCGTTCAGATCATCGGCCCACGGCTCGGAATTGTTATAGTTGCTCGCGCCATGCGGCTTGTCCGATGCCCCGTGGCCGCGCAAATCGGGCGCGATCAGGCGGAACCTCTCGGCCAGCGCGCCCTTGAACTGTTTCGACCAGCTCAAATGATGCTGAGACCAGCCGTGGATCAACAGCAGCGGCGGCCCGTCAGGGTTGCCTGCCTCGGCCACGTGCAGATCAGTCGCATCAGCGCTGCGGATGGTGTGGCTGAGGGTCATGCGCCTTCCCCATCTTCACTCAAACCGCCAAGGCTTTTTGAAACATGGATTTCTTGCGTTCGCAGGGAATAACAGCGGTTTTCGGGTGGCGACTTTATCGCTGACAAGAGCATCACTTCCACTCTTCCCCGTATCTCACGGTCCCCGGCCCTTGCTGACGCGGGCCGCTTTGCGGGGCGAAGTTCGGTTTGGTCATCTCCGGCGGCGGTCCGTCGGCTTTGACAATCTTCACGCGCAGGTCATACCAAGCCGCCTGACCCGTTACCGGATCAGAGTTCGACCAGCGCAGCCCGTCGCCCTTCTCCGGCAACAACTCATGGATAAGATGGTTCAGCAGAAAGCCCTTCTTCACCTCCGGCGCATTCGGCGACAGCGCCCAGGCACCACCGCGTTTGCCGATGGCGTTCCACGTCCACAGGGTCTTGCCGTTCACCGCATCCATACGTGCAACAGGAACCGTAATCGAGCCGTGATGCGAGCTGAGATGCGCCCAATCGCCGTCTTTCAGGTTATGCGCGTCGCAGACTTCACCGGGCACATAAAGCGGGTTACGCCCGTGAATCTGACGCAGCCACGCGTTCTGCGATCCCCATGAGTGATACATCGCCGCCGGACGCTGCGTAATCGCGTGAAGGGGATATTCATCCTCGCTGACCATCGCCTCCTCATATGGTTGATACCACACGGGCAGAGGATCCATCGCTTGCAACAGCCGCTCACGCAGGTGTTCGGGTGGCTGACGCTCGCCGTGGCCTTCCGCAGCGAGGCGGAATTTTTGGATCGTCTCGACATACAACTGCATGGTGTAAGGCTGCGGCGCGTCGAAGAAGCTGAGACCCACGGCCCAATCCTGATAGGCTTGGTTGGCGAATTTGTAATATGCCGCTTCTTCAGGCACATGTTCGATCCAGAACCCACCATTATCGATATAGCGTTGGATCTGATCCTTATTCGGCTCACCCCGACCGCTCTTATCACCATCCTCGCCACGGAAACCCGCGAGCGGCCCCACACCGGGGCGGCGCTGGTGGTTGGTGATGTAGTCGGCGTAGTCCTCGTATTTGGCCGAGCCGTCCTCGTTCACGAAACCGGGTAGGCCCAGCCGCGCGCCCAGATCGACCAGCACGCTCTGGAAGCCGCGCACATCGCGCCCTTGTCCTTGCGTTTTCGGATCAACCACCGGCCATCTGATCGCATCGGCGGCGGCATCGGCCTCGCAGATCGGACGGTCGAGCAGCGAGATACAATCGTGCCGCTCCAGATAGGTCGTGTCGGGGAACACGAGGTCGGCATAGGCGACCATCTCGGACGAATACGCATCGGAGTAGATGATATGCGGGATGACGTAATCGCCATTCTCGTCACGATCCTCCAGCATTTCCATCACGCCGCGCGAGTTCATCGACGAGTTCCACGACATATTCGCCATATACATGAACAGCGTGTCGATCTTGTACGGATCACCCGCATGGGCGTTCGAGATCACCATATGCATCAGGCCGTGCGCCGACATCGGCGCATCCCACGTATAGGCTTTGTCGATGCGCTGCGGACTGCCATCGTCGTTCAGCAACAGGTCTTCAGGACCGCGCGGATAGCCAAGATGCGGCCCGGCAAGCGGGCTGTTTGGCGTATTCCCGCCATGCGGCTTCGGGTGCGCTTCCATCGGCTTAGGGTAGGGCGGTTTGAACCGGAACCCGCCGGGACATTCGACCGAGCCGAGGATCAGTTGCAGCACATGCAACGCGCGGCAGGTCTGGAAACCGTTCGAGTGGGCGCTGATACCGCGCATCGCGTGGAAACTGACCGGACGGCCAATCATCTTCTCATGCCGCTCGCCATAAACATCGGTCCACGGCTGATCGAGTTCGATCGCCTCTTCAAACGCGGTCTTGGCCAGTTCAGCGGAAAGGCGACGGATCGTGTCCGCGCTGATGCCTGTTTTCTCTGCCACAGCATCGGGCGAGTACGCCTCATCAAGATATTTCTCGGCCATAATCTGGAACACAGGCACAGCCTTGCGCCCGTCCGGCAACGTCGTCTGACCTTTCAGCGCGGCGTTCTTGCGAGCGGTCTTGGCGTTCTGGATTTCATTCGCGTGGCGGTTCAAGACTTGCGGATTGCCAGCCTCGTCGCGGTAGAACATGCCGTCATCCGCGTCGCCCGGCGCATTGATGACCAGCCACGGCGCGTTGGTGTAGCGCAGCATATAGTCGAGATCGACATTGCCGGTGCGCATCAATTCATGAACCATTGACAAGATGAACAACCCGTCCGTGCCCGGTGTAATGCCCACCCATTCATCCGCAATCGCGTTATAGCCCGTGCGGACAGGATTAACCCCAACAATCTTCGCGCCGCGCTCTTTCAAACGGCCAAGACCCATCTTGATCGGGTTTGAGTCGTGATCCTCGGCAACGCCAAAGATCATAAACATCTTTGTGCGCTCCCAATCGGGCGAGCCGAACTCCCAGAACGCGCCGCCCATCGTATAGATGCCCGCAGCGGCCATATTGACCGAGCAGAACCCCCCATGCGCGGCAAAGTTCGGCGTGCCGTATTGCTGCGCCCACAGGCCGGTAAAGCTCTGCGACTGATCGCGCCCCGTAAAGAAAGCCAGCTTCTTCGGATCATTCTCGCGGATCGGTTTCAGCCAGGACACCGCTGTCTCCAGTGCCTCCTCCCAGCTGATCTCCTCAAACTGTCCTGAACCGCGCGGCCCGACACGCTTGAGCGGCTTCATCAGGCGGGCAGGGGAGTAGTGCTGCATAATCCCCGCCGACCCCTTGGCGCACAGCACACCCTTGTTCACGGGGTGGTTTTTGTTACCCTCAATGTACCGCACGATCCCGTCGCGCAGGTGGACATTAATCCCGCAGCGGCACGCGCACATATAACAGGTCGTGCATTTGACCTCGTCAGAAACTTTCGGGGAGCGTTCAACATGCGGCTCGTCGAGAGGGGGCATTGGCAGTCCTCAAACAAATATCGCCGATTCATGCTTCGGCACAGCGTCGCGCGGGAAGATCAACCGAACGGCGTCCAAGGTCAAGCACTGGACTCACCATGTGGCACCGTTGGCTCGTAATTATTGAAAATCGCAGTATCAGTTTTGACTGTGCTTTGCCAGAGCAATCGCCCGAAACGGCTTTAAGATGTTTTTTGCAACTATTTCTTCAAATATCACACACGCCGTATCCAAGCGCGCGCAATGCAAGGAAACTGGCACCAATGCCCGAAAGTTTTTTATCTGAATTACAAGGCGTTGATGCGTATCACTGATGGAAAAAGTGAATAATATCAGATTTTTATCCGCAATTTCTGAAATTGTTATCTGCAATGTGATCTAAAGCACACCCTTGCTTGAATATTGTCGCCTCTGCCTCGTGATTGTGTGATTCTATTTTAAAATCACCTTTCTGGTGTGGAAAAACAGTTTAAAAACTGTTAAAGTTCAGTACCCGTAGGTTGAAAGCGTGAAGTCCGGTTTACAAGTGTGGCACACCGGATTCAAGCGATGCGCGTATTTGCATCGCGATCCCGCTTTCACGTCGGGCGGTGCTTGCAAGCCCGAGTAATGTGTAAAGGAGTGTGTTTGTATTGACTTGCAACCAAAAATCCGACTCTCAAAAAATTCCTCACCAAGCGGAGGCATCTCCTGCGCGCCAAACGCAGTGCTCAGCTGCACGCTTAAAAAATGTAAAAGTTTAAATACGGAGAAAAAAACCAATGGCTAGTCCACAAGAATGGCTCAGCGCTTTCCAGGTGAATACCGGAACGGCTAACACGCCCGGGGTTGCTGACCCGCAAATCATCGGTCTGTCGAATGGCAACTTCCTCGTTGCCTGGACCGAATTCGGCACGACAGGTGTCGGTTCACAAGCGGGCAACGATGTTGTCGGCAAGATATTCAACGCCGAAGGCGGCGTGGTGCGGGACTCTTTTCGTATCAACAGCGGTCTGAATATCGATGATGAAGACGATTTCGATATCGCGGCCACCAATGATGGTGGCTGGATTATGGTGTTCGTTGACGATGACCTCTCAAACTCTTCTCAGGAAGCGATCATCTGGCAGCGTTTTAACGCGTCCGGCACTCAGATCGAGGGTACCACAACGATTGCCGAGAACTTTGTAGCGGCAGACGTGCTCAGCAATCCCAAAGTCGTGGTCAACAATAACGACAATACGTCTTACGTTACGTTTACTGACGACGTAGGCATAGATACCGATGTACGTGCGGTGCGTGTTGCTGCAAACGGTAACATCATAACCCCAGAGTTTAACGCCGCGCAAAACTCGAACGACTTTGACGGCAATAACGAAGCCGCGATCAACATCAACGGCGAACTCGTATCCGTTTTCCAAGAAGCCGATAACGGCGTGACCGGAATCGAACTTCGCGTTTATAACACCGCCGGCAATCTGCAACACCAAACAACTGTCGAAGCCGACGCATCCAGCGATCCGCAGGTTGCCACGCTGACCAACGGCAATATAGTTGTTGCGTATACTGAGGGCACCAACGTCAGATACCGTGTTTTTAATCAAAACCTCGTCCCTGACAGCGTTGGTGGCGGGCCGTTTAGCACCGATAACTCCCCGGACACTCACAACGAGCCTTCCATTGTGGGCCTGCCCGACGGTGGCTTTGTGATCGTTTGGGACAACGACACGGACAACACGGTTGAGGCGCGGCGTTTCAACGCCAACGGTTCCGTCAGCGGCTCTGATACAGTTTTTGTAATCGAGCCGCCCGCCGGAGCCGAGACGTCGCCGGATGTCAGCGCTACAGGCGATGGCAGAATTCTGTTCACCTATCAAGAGGGTGGCAACGTTTTCACCACAATCTGGGACACGCGCGGCACGACGATCGACAGTATTGATTACACAGGGGTCAATCCGCCGCTGAATTTCATCAATGCCGATACGGTCATCACATCCAATATCATCAGCTCCACAGTCAACGGTGATGGCGGAAATGATAGAATCCTGGGTCAGGACGGTAACGACGTGCTGAACGGCGCCGGCGGCATCGACTCCATCACCGGGGGGGGCGGCAATGACACGATAAATGGCGGCCTTGGTACGGATACCATTGATGGGGGGGGCGGCAATGACAGGTTTATCGTCACGAATGGCGATAACTCGGATAACATTGATGGCGGCACTGGAACTGACACGCTTGACCTTTCCTCGCGCACCTCAGGCACCGGTGCAAACGTTAACCTCAATGCGGGCACCTACACCCTGCAAGGCGTGGCGAACACGATTATTTCGGTCGAAAACGTCGAGGGAACTCAGCTTGACGATACACTGCGCGGCAGGTCCAGCGGCGAAGTGAACGGCAACGGCGGTAATGATGAGCTGATATACGGCAACGGTGACGGATCGCCTGACTTCGATGGCGGCGGCGGGAATGATACCCTGTCGTTCACCTTCAGCGGCGATACCAATTTCTTCGTTGATCTTGCTTCAGGCGGTTATCGCTTTAACGCAACGACGCCGGGCGCGTTCAGTGGCGATATTTCAAGTATCGAAAACTATAACGGTAACTCTGGCACCGATGTTGTGATCGGTACGTCTGCTAATAACATCATCAACGGCAATGACGGTGATGATGAGATCTTCGGCCGCGGCGGGACCGACACCCTAAACGGCGGTGCTGGCAATGATACGCTCCAGGGCGGTTTTGGCGAGGACTCTATCCTCGGTGGTGCCGGCAACGACCTGATTCAGGTGCTCAGCGGAGAGTTCATCAATAACGTCGATGGCGGATCGGGCAATGACACTCTCGATCATTCGGATTTGGACGCATCGTTCACCGGATCGGACGTCAACTTTGGCACTGGCATCATCACCAGTGTCCGTACGGTTGGCGGGACAGCGACGGTTGCAAACATTGAGACCTATCTCGATAACGATCAGGGTAACACCATCACTGACAGGTCCGGCAATTTCACGATCCAGGCTGGCGGCGGTGATGACATTGTTAACGAAAATGTCAGTGGTGGTACCGACAGTTTTGACCTTGGCGCGGGCGATGACGTACTCTTCATCAACAACACTGGTGTTGGTGGTGATACCTTCGATGGCGGCGCGGGCGGTGGGGATCGGATTAACTTCTCCAACATTTTCCTCGGCAGCGGGGCGACAATCGACCTGATCGCTGAAACGCTAACGCGGAGTGGTTCGTCGGAGATCGTGAGGAACTTTGAAAATGTTTCCGGTTCGCAATCGGGCGAGACGATCAACGGCTCGAACGTGAACAACAGCATTTCCGGCAATGGCGGCGACGATCTGGTGCGTGGGCGTGACGGGAGTGATGTTCTCAGCGGTCAGGACGGTGATGACACCCTTACCGGCGGTAACGGCAACGATACGCTGATCGGCGGTAATGATGACGACAACCTGAACGGCCAAAACGGCAATGACTCGATTTCCGGTGGCTCGGGCAACGATGTGGTCACAGCCGGTTTTGGTATGGACAACATCAACGGCGGCGGCGGTGACGATACCATCAACGGCAATGGCGATGTGGACACTGTTAACGGCAGCTCCGGCAACGATTTCCTCGTCGGCGGTGGCGATGGTGACTTTGTTACGGGCGGTTCCGGCAATGACAGCATCCTCGGCCAATCCGGCAATGACAGCCTTTCCGGCGGCACGGGGATGGATACCATCAACGGTGGCGGCGAGGATGATCTGATTTTGGGCGGCGATGGTAACGACGTTCTCAACGGATCAATCGGTGACGACGAGCTGTTCGGCAACGACGGTGACGATACCCTCAACGGCGGCAGAGGCAATGACACGCTGACGGGCGGTGCGGGCAATGACAAGCTGCTCGGTTCGTTCGGTGACGATACGCTGTATGGCAATGCCGGTAACGACTCGATGCAGGCGCTGGACGGCACAGACCGTCTTGAAGGCGGCAACGGTGACGATACCCTGCGTGCCGGTGACGGCAATGACCGTCTCTTCGGTCAGAATGATGATGACCGTCTGTTCGGTGAAGCGGGCAACGATACCCTCAGCGGCGGTGCGGGTGATGATGAACTGCGTGGACAAGCGGGCAGTGACCGTCTCATTGGCGGCAGCGGTGTGGATCGGTTCATCTTCGACAATAACTGGGGTGCTGATACAATCGATGATTACAATGATAATGTTGAAAAGATCGACTTGCGTCCGATCACGGGTGTGGTGAATTTCGCGACCGACCTGAACATCTTCAACTTCATGACCGGTGCGGTCGTCGAGTATACCCCGACGGGCGATACCATCTTCGTCGATGGCGTCACGGCGGCCAACCTTACCGCATCAGACTTTTTGCTCTGATAAATTCTAAAATGCCGGGCATCTGTTCCGGCATTTCCCAAAACATTGGCCGGGCGCATAAAGCGTCCGGCTTTTTCACGCCCCCGTCGGCGCGGCCAGCAGCCACAGCCCGAACGCCGTATACCCCACCATCAGCAGCGCCAGCGGCAAGCCGCCAAGTGCAGCGCCGCGCTGTGTTTTGAACACTTCACTCGCGATGGCATGGGCGAGGATCACCGCCAGCACGTGCCCCAAAACAATCGCCCCCGATTGCGCCCACCAGATGCGCTCGACCGTGCTGTGGACAAACAAAAACGAGGTCGTCACTTCGAGGTGATTCAGCCCGAAAACATCCCGCCCGCCCTCGAATTGCCGATTCAGCGCGATAAGCGTGTACTGCCCGTTCACCATCAAGATCGTCAGGAAATGCGCGAAGTGATAGGCCAGTGAGATCGGCAAGATCGATAGCGCCAGCCGCGCCGCCGCCCCCCGCAAATCGCCCCCTGCCAGTTGCTCGCCCAGCCAACAGCTCAGAAAAAACGCCCCGATCAGCGCACCCGCGAACCCCAGCAGGCCCAGCGTGTTCTGCACCACCACGGCAGAGCGGCCCGGAAATTCCAGCGGATTCACACCAATCAGGCCCAACCAACTGAAAGTGCTGCTCATTCCGTCAAATGACAGCGTCGCCAGCGCCAGTATAATGAACACCCCGCCGCTCGCCGGAATCGGTGGATGGTTCAGCACGGCAAAGCCCGGGACGCCGATGCTCACCGTGACCCGCCCCTCATGCCGTCGCCATTGAACGGGTGCCAACAGGCTGATAAAGCGGAAAAAAACCGAAAAACACTCTCCCCGCGCCAGCCACGCCTTTGTCCCGAACCGCGCGCACATCACGAATGTCAGCACGATGTATCCGAACACAGTCACCGCCAGTGTGCCGGGGTCTTCGGGGGACAGCGACACCAACTCGAACCACGCAAATCCCAGAAACAGCGCGATTGCGGGGGTGTAGCCCCAGGATTCCGGCAAGACATCGCGCCCCTTCTCACCCATCCCCAGCACCCGCATTGTCCCGCTCCACGGTTCAAACAGTGCCCAGATATTGCCGATAATCGCGGTCAGCAGTGGCAGCGCCATCCACCAGATCGTCCAGATTGACAGCGGCAGCAGGTTCTCCAACGGGTCGCGCGTTCCTGTGAAACCTATCCAAATCAATGCGCTAGCGATGCAAAGCCCCAGCACACCCGTAACCGTCTCAACCCTCGGCAGCGTGAAATCCAACACCTCGCCGCCGCGAAACACCCCATGCGCCACCCGCCCCGGCAGCGCCGCCAGCACCAGAAACGACAGCGCCACGGCAATCGTCCCGCCGACCACAAAATACTGCGTCGGTAACAACTGCCGTATCCCGCTATCCGACGCATGGGCGAGGGCGAGGGCGGGGCAGAGCAGGGCGGTAAAAAAGACTAAACGTGCGATCATCCGCCGATAGGACCGTGTCGCCCGCACAATTTCAAGCCTCTAACGCGCGCGCGCGAAAAATCGCCCTGCGGCGCACCCGTCGCAGGTTTTCAAACCCTCAAAATCCATCAAGTCACGTATCCGGCGGATGCAGCACATACAGCGCAAGCGCATGGCAGTCGCGCAGCGCCTCATCGACCGGATCACGCCCCCGCGCGCGGTGTCCCGGTGGCCGTCCCGGTCGCATGGGCCGCGCAATCCCGCCCGCCGCAACCCGTTTCACCTGCCACCGCGCCAGCCTGCGCGCCTGTTTCGGCACATCCGCCAGCGCATGTTGCAGGGCCAGAAGACGGCGGCTCAACCGCCGGGCATTCACCGGATCATCCTCTGAAATCAGCGGCTTAGACGGGATCGCCTCGTCATAGCCGTCAAAGAACCGGATATTCGGATTGCCCCGCGTTGCGGGCGCTTTGCCACTGAAATCAAAACGTTTTCGCCGATCAAACAGCGCAAAAACAGGCAGCCGCTCCCCCGTCCCGCGCGTTAAACCAGCCGGAAACGCCCGCCCGTCACGCGGAGCGGCTACCCGCGCCTCGATCTTGTTGACATGCTTAACAACGACCAACAGCCGCCGGAATGCCGATTCGGCGGGCCGCAGCCGACGCCAAATCGCGGTCCGCAGGAACCTCGGCATCACCGAAACCCCCGCACCGCCGGCCATTAAGACCAGCGCCGCCACCATCCGCACCAGCGCATCCCGCTGTCGGTCAATGGCAAGCGCCCAGTCCATAATGTGTTTTTCATCGTTAAACATAAGTGGAACAATGCACCTACAAACCAGCGCACGTCAACCACCAATGCAGTCGCAAAGCGATTGCAACAACCGCACAAAAAACACCACCCCATCGCGGCAGGTTTTCGCGAAGCGAATACCGGGAGTTTACTCCGAAAAACCCATCGCGTTCTTGACGCACCCCTTCGAATATCGCGAACAATACTCCGCGCGACATCTTATGCGAAAAAAGACGGGACAGTTCGGATAAGTTGAGTTGCGGAAGTTTATTGTCTGAGCGATTGCACCGCAACCAGCGTTTGCCATTCTCAAACCGATGCCAGTAGAGTGCTGTTTTGAAAAGCGAGTGCTGATAAGTCTGAACTTATCTAACCATCAAA
>CALFAK010000089.1 GCA_937948985.1 uncultured Neomegalonema sp.
GCGATATCGGGAAAGCTGACCAAGGCTCTTGTGCGCTCGCTGGGCGCTGGGCGTCACGCTGACGGCAACGGTCTGTATCTGGTGGTTGATCCATCCGGTGCGCGTCGTTGGGTGGTGCGGGTGACGATCAAGGGGCATAAAAACCGCGAAGGCAAACCGCTGAGAACGGATTTCGGGCTGGGTGGCGCGAACATCGTGACGCTGGACGATGCGCGGTCGCGGGCGTTGGAATATCGGCGCATGGCAAAGCAGGGACTCAATCCCCGCTACAACGCCACCAAAGAAATCCCCACATTCGAGGAAATTACCAAGCAGGTTCACATTGAACGCCTGCCCACATGGAAAAACCCCAGGCATCCGCCGGTATCCTGGCGGCACAGAATGCCTCAAAATCTTCGCTACCGTCTTCCGGTCTATCCTGAATAACCGCGCCGCTGCGCTATTGCTCAGACCATCAACATGGCACGCACGACGTACACGAGCATACAATTCCACAGAATACATCTCCCCACCCTTTGCTCTTCAGCATCAGGCGTCAGATTGCGGAATTTTACTCCGCGACGATCAAATCATCCGACCGTTTCTGTGGCCCACTTTGTCTCCGGGATTCACAGCGCAGACCGCGAAGAACTCCTGCGCCATACGCTCAAATGTATGGAAACGGAAAATCTGGATGATCCGGGCGAAGCCTTGGGGCAAGTGCTCGACTATCTGGTCTGGCATGACGAGGTGCTGCA
Source organism: uncultured Neomegalonema sp. (assembly GCA_937948985.1). GTDB lineage: Bacteria > Pseudomonadota > Alphaproteobacteria > Rhodobacterales > Rhodobacteraceae > JAHDDY01. Next base: position 738 of record CALFAK010000089.1, read on the forward strand.
CAGTGCTGATTACACAGATGATGATCTGGTCAAGCTGGTCGCCAAGCGAGGCATAGAGAAATTCCGCAAGCGCAAGGCGTTACGCGATACCAATCCAGGCGGCGAAGGCAGCGCAGCGGCTTAAATATTTCAAGCCTGCCAAGGATTGACGAGTGGGATATCCAGCGCCTTGAAATCCGAGACATTGCGCGTGACAACCGCCAGCTCGTGCGCTTTGGCTGTTCCCGCGATCAGGGCATCGCCTAACTGCACGATCTTCCCGGATTTTTGCGCCTGTGCGCGCAGAGTGGCGGCACAATCGGCTTCGTCTTTATCTACCGCGATGATGCGATCTTGATAGGCTTCGGTGAAGGCAGCGATGGTATCTTCGATGGCGCTGCGCCGCTGGCCGCCAGGCATCAGGCCGATTCCGAAAGCCAGCTCATGAAGGGTTATAGCTGATATCCAGAGGTCGTGCTGTTCGTACAGAAAATCGACGACTCTTGGCTCGGGCGAAGGTTTGGTGACTTCCGAAATGATATTCGTATCGAGAAGATAACCGCTCACGCATCCCCCTGCGGATCGGCATATTCATTGGCAAAGGGAATGGCGCGGCCTGTCTCGGTGCGCGAGGGAATGACCAAGCCTTCCTCGCGCGGCATATGTTCCAGTAGCCACTGCCCCATGGGCTGACGATTGTCGTCCGCATCGGTTATTTCGCGCCAAAGCGCCTCGGGCACCACAACATAGGATTTACGGGTCCCGATCCGCTGCGGCCCTTCTTCAGTAGCGCAGCGTAAAACTTCGGACAGCCGCGCTTTCGCTTCGGCAACGGTCCAGACCTTGCTTTGTATCATCGGTGCGATTGTCGTGTGCTCCTCGATATCCATATAGTCTATTATGGACTATTTTGTGACTTTGGGTCAAGAACTGCCTTATGGCTCAGGCATGCCCACCGCATGAAAGGGATGCGGTGTTTTTCCGATTGGTATTTTGTACCGCGAAAAATTTTGTCAGCTTTCAGTTGCGCTTGACATATGTTCTTTAATTGTTCTATATGATGCTTAATTGGTATCTGAGAAGGACATTTTTAGCACCGCATGAACTGGACACTGGGCATAGATCGTCAACGGGATGCGCTGGTGCGGATGGTTGCCGCACTGCTCGTTATGGCGGGCGATGGCGGTGTGCTGCCGAGGCATGTCAGGACGGGGATTTGGCGGGTTTTACGGCCTGCGGAAGCCGCGTTCCGGCGGCTGGTTGTTGTGGTGAAGGTTGTTTTCAAGATTGAGGTTGGCGTAAGCGTGCCGCGCGGCGGGCCTGTGCCTGCGATTCCGCGCGTTTCGGGCGATGCTGTCGCGCGGATTCCGGCATTTGCGCTGTTTGATGCGCGCAAATCGTTCAAGGCGCGTTCCTCAGTTCGGGGGCGCAAACCTGTGCCACGCATCCGGTTCTTTGACGAGGTGCAGGTTTTTGAGCCTGTTGTCGTGATCTCGCCGGATGATGAGGTCAGTGCGTCGCATCTGATGCGACGGCTGCGGGCGTTGAACGCAGCGCTGGGCGATGTGCCGAAACAGGCGCGCAGACTGGCGCGATGGGAGGCGAAGCGTCAGGCTGTCAGGGCTGAGACGGGCAAATATATCGCGCCGATGCGGCCCGGAAAACCGCCCGGTCACAGGGATCGGCGGCGACATCCGGTGGATTTTGTGCTGAAGGATTGCCACGAGATGGCGCTCTATGCGCTGCATGATCCCCCCGTTACGGGCGGGAAATCAGTGTCGACATGACCGCCGGACGGGTTCCGGCGGGCCTGTTGCTATGGGGATGATAGACACGCGCCTTTGCCAAACACGCGCACGCCCTATCTCTGCTCTATACCGAAACCGGAGACCCCGCCATGCGCCTTTCCGCTCTAACCCTGATCGCCGCCTTAACCCTCGTACCCGCCGCAAACGCGAAGACATCCCAGACATCCGCCGGCACGGTCGACGTCACACGCGTCGCGGGGCCGTTGGAGCATCCTTGGTCCGTGGCATTCCTGCCTTCCGGTGCGATGTTGGTGACGGAAAGGCCGGGGCGGCTTCAACTTGTCGGCGCGGACGGGTCAATGCGGCCCGTGACCGGGATTCCTGATGTGGCCGGGCGTGGCCAAGGCGGATTGCTTGATATTGCCGTCGCGCCCGATTTCGCCAGCACACGCGATGTTTATCTCACCTATTCCGAACCCGTCGGCTTTCGCAGCGCCCGCACGGCATTGGCCCGCGCGCAACTGTCAGGCGATGGCGGGGCGCTTGAGAATCTGAGCGTGATATTCCGCCAGAAAGATGAGAGCGGCGCGGGGGTGCATTTCGGCTCGCGCATCGTCTTTGCCAATGACGGCACGCTGTGGCTGACCATCGGGGATCGCGGGGATCGTGAGAGAGCGCAGGATTTGTCAGTGCATAACGGCAAGGTCATGCGTCTGAACCGCGATGGATCGGTGCCCGGCGATAATCCGTTTGCGGGCCAACAAGGCGCGCAGCCGGAGATTTGGTCCTATGGCCACCGGAACCCGCAAGGGGCGGTGAAGCGGCCCTCCGATGGTGCGCTTGTGACTGTCTCGCACGGGGCACGGGGCGGGGATGAAGTGAATGTCAGTGAAGCGGGTAAAAACTACGGCTGGCCCGTGATCTCTTATGGCCGCCACTATTCAGGCTTCACGATAGGCGAGGGCACCAGCAAGGCGGGGATGCAACAACCGCTGTATTATTGGGACCCCTCCATCGCCCCGTCCGGCGCAACCATCTATCGCGGCGGGCTGTTCCCGGAATGGCAGGATAACCTGTTCGTGGGCGCATTGCGCGCGGGCATGATCGCGCGGCTTGTGCGGGAGGGCGACAGCTATCGCGAGGCGGAACGGCTGTTCGTTGGCGAATTCGGGCGCATCCGCGATGTCCGCACGGGTCCGGCGGGGGCGCTGTGGTTTGTGACGGATGATCCTGAGGGGGGATTGTATCGGGTGGGGCGTGGACAATAGCGCCGGATTACACCCGCAAAACCGCATTCAGCGCATCCGAAACCCCCGCATTATACGGGTGCGCGCTGGTGCTGGCCAACGCGTGGGGCGTTTGCCCGCCGCCATACATCTGCGCCTTCGCGCTGCGGTCCGCTCCGTATTCAATCAACAACTCAGCGATTTCAGCGGCATTTCGGGGTGTGCGTTGCCGATGGCTCTCAACGCCATTCGCGCCGATATAGTGCAGCAGCGTCGCACGATGCCCGAACCGGGACCGTGCGGTAACGAGTGCCGGATGCGCCTGCAAAAGTGCCTTGAGCGCAGCGCTTTCACCCGCAAGCATTGCATCCAGCGCGCCTTCAAACACAGCGTCCGCCCTCGTGTCGCCCAACGCGCGAACCGCTTCCCAGTCAGCAAAACCGTACTCGCGGGATAATGTCAGCAGCGCATCATCGTGGGAAAACAGCCCTGCCATAACCTCATCCGGCGTTTTGCCCCGCGCCCCCGGCCACCAACACATCACATGCATTCTGATGCGGCTGTCCCCCGCGGAATGGGCCACATGAACCGTCTGCGCCTGTTGTTCGATCTGCGCGCGGATGGATGCCGCACGAAACGCTTCATCGGCGAGATAAGGATGCAACGCATCAATCCCGGCCACTTCAGGTGCAATATAAACCCGCATCGCGCGCTCCATACTCCCTGCGGAATGATCTACTGTGATGATCCAGTCAGGAGACTATGCCACATTCATATGATCGTCAGCAAACCGCAGCCGGCGCATCGCAGCTTACATGTCGCAAACAGCGCTTCATGTCGCAAACGAACGCGCTGAAAGGGCACCCCGCGCACACGTTTTATTCAGCAAAAATGTCGCAGGGTACGGGATGCGTCGAGGAACGGTTCATACGGGATGGCTTGGCCGATTGACATCGGTGGCCGACCCGCGCCCGACAATCTCTGCCATCGCCCCTTCGCACCCGCGGCAAGGACCGCCTCGTTCAGTCTAAAACCCCCACCTTTCAGATTGTTCAGAGAATCAAGCCCATGACAGATACACTCGAAAAACCATCCCGCCGCTCCGGTGGCCGCGCCGCGCGTAAAGCCATGCGTGAAGCGCCGCTGACCCAAGATATGCGGCCCATCAAAGCGGGTATGGAGGGCGGCACGTATAAACCGCTCAGCGATACGGATGTTCAGCGCATCCACAGCGCGGCCTATCAAATCCTCGACGAAATCGGCCTCAGCCTCGCCCCGCAGAGCGGTATCGACGCGATGACGGCTTATGGTGCGGTGTATTCGCCCGAAGACGGGCGGGTCCGCTATCCGGCGGCGGTGATTGACAAGGCGCTGAAAGATGCCGCCCGCGACATTACCCTGTGCGCGCGCGATCCGAAACATGACCTGCATCCCGGCGGTTATCGTGTGCATTACGGCACGGCGGGCGCGGCGGTGCATGTGGCAAATGTTGAGACGGGCGAGTATGACGAAAGCAAGTTGGCTGACCTGTATAATGCCGCGCGCATCACAGATCAGCTTGATAACGTTCACTTTTTTCAACGCTGCATGGTCGCGCGGGATATTCTTGATAACCGCGAGATGGACCTGAACACGATCTATGCCAGCGTCAACGGCACAACCAAACATATCGGCACGTCTTTCACCGAGCCGGATTTCGCCGTTGATGCGCTGAAAATGCTGAATTTGATGGCGGGGGGCGAAGATAAGTGGCGCGAACGGCCTTTTGTGTCGAACTCCAACTGCTTCGTCGTGCCGCCGCTGAAATTCGCGACTGAAAGCTGCGAAGTGATGGAGGTTTGCATTCGCGGCGGGATGCCTGTGCTGTTGTTGTCGGCAGGGCAAGCGGGCGCGACCGGTCCGGCGGGGCTGGCCGGAACGGTGGCGCAGGCGGTGGCGGAATGTCTGGCCGGGTTGGTCTATGTGCAATCGATCAAGCCGGGGCATCCGGCGATTTTCGGAACGTGGCCGTTTGTCAGCGATTTACGCACCGGTGCGATGTGCGCGGGGTCCGGTGAGCAGGCGTTGCTGACGGCGGCGTGCGCGCAGATGGGACGGTTTTACGACCTGCCCACAGGCAGTGCGGGCGGCATGTCTGACGCGAAATTTCCCGATCAGCAAGCGGGCGCGGAGCACGGGATTACCAACGTGATGGCCGGGCTGGCGGGCCTGAACATGGTGTATGAATCCGCCGGAATGTATGCCTCGCTGCTGGGATTTTCGCTGGAGGGGTTGATCATCGATAACGACATCCTCGGCCAATGTATGCGCTGTGTGCGCGGGATCGAGGTGACGGATGAGAAGCTGTCGATTGATGTGATCAAGGCCGCGTGTCTGGGCGGTCCGGGGCATTATCTGGGATCGGATCAGACGCTCAGCCTGATGCAGACAGACTATTTTTATCCCGATATCGGCGACCGTTCCTCGCCGAAAGAGTGGCTGGAGCAGAACAAACCCGTGCTGATCGAAAAGGCGATTGCGAAGAAGCGCGAGATTTTGGACGCGCCGTCCAAGGCACTGCTGCCCGACGACATCGACGCCGCCGTGCGCGAAGCCTTCCCGATCCGTTTGGACAGGATGACGGGGCAGATGGTTTAAAGCGCATCGCCATGAGACCCGCATCATCCAACAAAAAACCGCCGCAGAAAACTGCGGCGGTGAGACGGAGTAGGAACTATTTGCGCGATCAAGATCAGCCGCCCGTGCGGCGAACATCTTCTTCAGGATAGCCGAGGTAATCGGAACCCTCGTAAGTGCTGTGGCATTCGTTGCATGCTTTAAAGACGTTGACGCCCATTGGCTTGCCGGATGGGGCAACGGCCATGTAGTACCAATCGTTGGTTTTAGGCGATGTGCCCGCAGCAACCTTTTGCATGAAGAACAGCGGACCGGCTTTTGCTTTGCCTTTGCTGTTGATCGAGAAAGATTCCTTAGCGATCACGGTGCCAACGGGCATCTTCGCGCCTTCGTCTTTAAATTTCATGTATTCGCTTGCGCCCACCGAGTTGACATAGGTGAACAGGAACCGCTCGCCGTGCACGCCCGGATCGGCCGGCAGGGTGCTTGCGGGTGTCCATGTGCGGTAATCGCGTACAAAATCAGCGGGGATCCAGCGTTTATCGCCCGTATTATAACCAGTGCCCATCTTGTCAGCCATGCACAGATAAACGTTGTGCGCATCCGCGTAGCTCATCGCATCACGGGGGATATTAAGATTACAATCGGCACCGACATTGCCCATCGATTGCGCTAATGTCGCCAAACCGAAAATGCCGCCAAAAGCGACAGTTGTTGCTAGAAAAATACGTTTCATCACGTTGCTCCCAGAGTAAAATCTTACCTTAGCCTATGTTTGAACAAGCCTGCGACAAAAACACGCTATGACACATATTCGTGATGAGTGCTGATAATATCCATACCCCGCTTTTACAGCTTTGCAGCGTGCCCAGATTTTGAAATTTCTCCTATCGCTGGACTGTGCGGGCGAAATGGCTTTTATGGCGCGAAGGAATGATTATGGCCGTGCGCTCTGATTGGCATGGCAAGCCGAACCGGGAAACGAGATGGATATTTTTGCCGAATTCCGCGCCACTGTGCTGGCCGCGCTGGATGCGATGGACCTGCCGGGGGAGATCAAGACCGCTGGTGTCAGTGCCGAACCGCCGCGCGATGCCTCGCATGGCGATGTTGCATGCAATGTGGCGATGGTGGTGGCCAAGCAGGTTAAGCAAAAGCCGCGTGATCTGGCCGAGGCAATCGCTGCAAAACTGAGCGATGATGTGCGCATTGATGCGGTAGAGGTGGCCGGGCCGGGGTTCCTGAACCTGCGCCTGTCGAAAGAATTCTGGCAATCGCGGGTGTCGGCGGCGCTGAAGGCTAGCGCGGATTACGGCAAGGCGGAGATCGGCACGGGCAAGCGCGTGAATGTCGAGTATGTCTCGGCCAACCCCACCGGACCACTTCATGTGGGGCACACGCGCGGGGCCGTGTTCGGCGATGCGCTGGCCTCCCTGTTGGAGTTTGCCGGATATGATGTGACGCGGGAATACTACATCAACGACGGCGGATCGCAGGTGGATACGCTCGCGCGGTCGGCGATGCTGCGCTATCGTGAGGCCCACGGACAGGCGATCGAGATTGTTGAGGGCTTGTACCCCGGCGATTACCTGGTTCCGGTCGGCCAGAAGATGAAAGAGCATTTCGGCGACAGCCTTCTGTCACAGGATGAGGAAGAATGGCTGCCCGTCGTGCGTGAGTTCGCGACCGAGGCGATGATGGACCTGATCCGCGCCGATCTGGCTGATCTTGGCGTGGTGATGGACGAGTTTTTCTCGGAGAAATCGCTTTACGGCACGGGATTGATTGAGGAAGCGGTGAGCGCCCTGGAAAGCAAAGGCTTGATTTATCAGGGCGTGCTGGAACCACCCAAAGGCAAAAAGCCTGATGATTGGGAGCCACGTGAGCAGACTCTATTTAAATCAACCGAATATGGCGACGATGTGGACCGGCCCATCAAAAAATCTGACGGCGCGTGGACGTATTTTGCGCCCGACATCGCCTATCACTACAACAAGCTGCAACGCGCTGATGAGTTGATCAACATCTTCGGGGCCGATCACAGCGGGTATGTGAAGCGTATGAAAGCGGCGTGTAAGGCATTGGGTGACGGCACGGATCGGCTGGATATCAAGCTGGTGCAGCTGGTGAAGCTGTTCAAAAACGGCGAAGAATTCAAGATGTCGAAGCGGTCGGGGATGTTCGTCACGCTACGCGATCTGATCGAAGAAGTCGGCGCGGATGTGGTGCGGTTTGTGATGCTGACCCGCAAAAACGATGCGCCGCTCGATTTTGACTTCGACAAAGCGTTGGAGCAATCGAAAGATAATCCGGTTTACTACGTGCAATATGCACATGCGCGGATTTGTTCGGCCCTGCGCAAAGCACCCGAAGAACTCGCGGGGCTTGCCACCGATGATTCGACGCTGGCGGCGGCGGATTTGTCGGGCCTGACCCATGACAGTGAGCTGGCGCTGATCGCGAAAATCGCTGAATGGCCCCGTCATGTGGGCCAAGCGGCGACGGCGCATGAGCCGCACCGGGTGGCGTTTTACCTGTATGATCTGGCCGGCAGCCTGCACGGATTGTATAATGCGGGTCAGCGCGATCTCGGTTTGCGGTTCATTCAAGCGGATGATCCGGCACTGACAACGGCCCGCTTGGCACTGGTCAGAGCGTGTGCGATCACAATTTCTAACGGATTACGCATCTTAGGCGTGACGCCGATGCAAGAAATGCGTTAAGATACTGTCAGGAACGATCTCAGATCGAGAAGCGCGCCGGGCTGGCGGGTCGGCGTGCGGACATAAAAATGACCGCCGGGCAGTAGTGATGAGCACAAATAATGACGGCTACGAGGCGCTCACCGCAGGCGACAGCCGCGATGATCTCGCCGGAACACCAGTAGGCGGAGGGGGCAGCGGAGGTGCGGCCCTTGGCGTCTTACTTACCCTTGTCATCGGCTGTGGGCTGGTTTTTGCCGCCTACAAACTGGGCCAACGTACCAGCGTCGATGACATACCAACCATTCTCGCCGAGGGCGGGCCTGCGAAAATGGCCCCGATTGACGAGGGCGGCACTGTCATCCCCAACACGGACAACGATGCCTACACGATGGTTGATGGCAGCAGTCCTGAACGCTTCGGCTATGTCGAGCGTGATGGGATTATTGTCGAAGAACCCTTGTCCGCGCGTCAACTGGCGCCGATTGATCCGCTCGCGGGCGGTGATGCACAGCAGGATGTGATCAGCGTTTCCGAGCTTCGCCCCGTCGGGGCGATCTCAGGCGAACCGTCACTGACGGCAGGTGTCGCACCCGATCGTGCGGATGAGCGGTTGCTCGCAGGCGGGGCGGAAGTGTCGATTACCAATGCGGAAGCGATCCTCAATGCCGCAGAGCGCAATGCCGCGAACGCTGCGCAAGGGGGACTGGATGCAGCCGGGTCGATTGCGAATTCCGCACAGAACGGCCTGAACAATGCCACCGGAGCGGTTGCGGGCGCTGTCGGGTCGACCTTCGTGACAGGTGGACAACAACCCACGACGTCACTGGCCAATACGCAGAGCATTCAGGTGCCAAACCCGAACGCCCTGAACACCGGTGTTGATACGGTTGTCGCGGTGCCCCCCGCCCCTGCGCCAACACTGGCGCCGGCGTCCGGGTCAACACCTGTACCACCGGGCGAACTCAGCGCTGAGACGTTCGGGTCCGGCCTGATCGTCCCGTTGCCGCGCATCAAACCCGATCTCGGTCCGCGCATTGCGGCTGTGGAGCGGGCGCGGGCGACGGTGCGCCCACAAATCTCGCGCCAACCTGCGGCGGCCACAACGCTTGTGATCCCGCAGCAGACGCAACAAGGCCTTGCCCCGGCACCCGCGTTGCAGGCCCAACCTGTCGGCATTCCGCCGCAACCGATTGGCGATGCTCAGGTTCAGCTTGGTGCGATGCCAACGCCGGATTTGGTACGCCAGCGCTGGCGCGACCTGCAAGGACGCAACCCGGATATCCTGGGCGCGCTTGGTTTGCAGGTTTTGCCCGTGCGCACGGCGCAAGGACAAGAATTGTTCCGCCTGCGCGTTGGTCCTTTGTCCGACAGCCAAACCGCAGCGCGCTTGTGCGATCAGCTGCGGTTCCGTGGCATCGAATGCTTCGTTCCGGCCCGGTAAGGTCGTGACGGCAGCCGCAATCTTTGGATGCTCGGAATTGGTGTTGACCGATTCCGAGCGTTCTTTTTTCAGGGAATGCGATCCCTGGGGTTTTATCCTGTTCGCCCGCAATATCGACACCCCTGAGCAAACCCGCGCCCTGACCGATGCGTTACGCGAGAGCGTGGGGCGGGATGCGCCGATCCTGATCGATCAGGAAGGCGGGCGCGTGGCCCGTTTGCGCCCGCCGCATTGGCGCGGATGGGGGGCGGCGCTGGATACGGCGGCGGCGGTAGACTTGAGCGAGGATGAGCGCTGCGAAGCGCTGCGTTTGCGCTATCGTCTGATTGGAGCGGAATTGGCGGCGGTGGGCGTGGACACGAACTGCGCCCCGTTGCTGGATATCCGCAATCCTGGCGCGCATGATATTATCGGCGACCGTGCCTTGGGCGAGAAGGCGAATGAGGTGATCCGGCGCGGGCGGGCGGTTTATGACGGGCTGCTCGACGCGGGCGTTTTGCCGATCATCAAGCATATTCCGGGGCATGGCCGCTCAATGTGCGACAGTCACGAGGCATTGCCGCGTGTGGATGTGTCGATGGATGTGCTGGCCGAGACGGATTTCCGGCCCTTTGCCGCGTTCGCCGATGCGCCGCTGGCGATGACGGCGCATATTGTCTACGAGGCGCTGGATGCGGAGAATTGTGCGACGCTGTCGCCCGCTGTCATCGAACATATCCGCGATGTTCTGAAGGTCGATGCGTTGTTGATGAGCGATGATCTGTCGATGCACGCGCTGGCGGGACCGTTTGCGGAGCGCACGGCGCGGGCACTGGATGCGGGATGCGATGTTGTGCTGCATTGCAACGGCGACGCGACTGAAATGGAGGCAATTGCGGGCGCGCTGTCGCCGATGGACGTGCAAGCGCAGCGGCGCGGGGCGCGGGCGCTGGATATGCGCGGCGCGGCAGATGCGGATGAGGCGGCGTTGCTGGCACGCTATGAAGTGCTGGCGAAACAGGGCGGCTTTTATGCTTGACGGGGTGAATGACAGCGCAGCGGAGGCGGATAACGACAGCCTTCTGATCGACATCGAAGGATTTGAAGGTCCGCTTGATGTTCTGCTGACCCTCGCGCGGCAGCAAAAAGTTGATCTGCGCCATATCTCAATCCTGCAACTTGCCGAGCAATATCTGGCGTTTATCGATTCCGCGCGCGAGTTGCAGCTGGAATTGGCGGCGGATTATCTGGTAACCGCCGCGTGGCTCGCGTACCTGAAATCGCGCTTGCTGTTGCCGCCCGAAGAAAGCCCCGAAGGCGAGCCGGATGCGGATGAGATGGCGAAGCGGTTGGCATTTCAGCTGCAACGATTGGAGGCGATGCGCAAGGCGGCGGCGCGGCTGATGGCGCGTGACCAGCTGGGCCGCGATGTGTTTGTGCGCGGTGCGCCCGATCCCGTGGCTGTGGACAAGCAGACCGAATGGCGTGCGACCCTGCTGGATCTGCTGCAAGCCTACGCGCGCACGAAAACACGTGCAGCCTATACCCCGCTGCATATCGAGCGCCCGAAAATTTACGCGATGGAGGATGCGCTCAAGCGCCTGACTTCGACGCTGGGCATGGCGGTTGAGTGGACATTGTTGCAGGAGTTTCTGCCCGAAGACTGGCGCGAGGAGCGGTTGATGCGCTCGGCACTGGCCAGCACGTTTGCGGCGACGTTGGAGCTGGCGCGGGACGGGATTGTCTCGCTGCAGCAGGAGGAGAATTTCGGGCCGATTTACCTGCGCCGTGCCGAGAAGCGGCCCTCATGAGTGACGCGCCGGGAGATCAGGAAAGCCTGAGCTTTGCACCGCCCAGCCTGGATGAGCAGGAGCGGATGGTTGAGGCGCTGTTGTTTTCGAGCGTGGAACCACTGTCGGCGGATGAGATTGAAAAGCGCTTGCCACGCGGGTCTGACGCGGCGGAAGCGCTGCGCTTGCTGGAGGTGCGCTACGACAAGCGGGGGGTGACGCTGATCCGGGTGGCCGGAAAATGGGCATTCCGCACGGCGTCTGACCTCGGATTTTTGCTGCGCAGTGAGGAGAAGACCTCGAAAAAACTGTCCCGTGCGGCGGTGGAGACGCTGTCGATTATCGCCTATCACCAGCCCGCAACGCGCAGTGAAATCGAGGAAGTGCGCGGGGTGGCGGTGTCGCGGGGGACGCTGGACCTGTTGCTTGATCTGGAGTGGATCAGGCTGGGCCGCCGCCGTGAGACGCCGGGACGCCCCGTGACTTTTGTGACGACGGAAGCGTTTTTGGATCATTTCGGGTTAGAAAGTGTAAAAGACCTGCCCGGCTTGCAAGAGCTGAAAGCCGCCGGATTGCTGGATGCGCAGCCGAGCGGGAAGTTTGGTATTCAAACCCTGCCCGTTGAGGACGATGTGGATGACGGCGAGGATGCGCCTGATCCTGACGAGCCGGAATTGTTTTAACGTTGCAATCGCCGCACCCCCGCTTTCCACCATCGCATTTCGCGGCACAAACGCTAAACTCACGCCATGACACAGGAAAGCGATATCGCGATTATCGGCGGCGGCCTCAACGGGGCGGCGCTGGCATTGGCACTGGCTGAGCAGGGATTCAGCGTCACAATCTTTGATGCCGCGCCCATTGATGTGCGCGGGCATGAGGAATTTGACGGGCGCGCCACGGCGATTGCCGCCGGATCACGCACCATGCTGCGACGGTTGGGCGTTTGGGAAAGGCTGGGCGGAGAGGCGCAGCCGATCAACGATATTCTGGTCAGCGACGGGCGTGTCTCCGAAGGCGCATCCAGCCGGTTCTTGCATTTCGACCATGCGGAGGTCGGCAAGGAGCCGTTTGGAAATCTGGTCGAAAACCGGCATTTGCGCCCTGCCCTGTATGAAGCGGTCGGGGAAAACGATTTTATCGAACATCTGTCACCCGTGCGCGTCGCGTCGGTTGTGTATGAGACGGGTTGGGCGGTGCTGCACTTGGAGGACGGTGAGGCGCATCGGGCGCGGCTGGCGGTGGCGTGTGACGGCAGGCGCTCTCGCACAGCACAGGCGGCGGGCGTGCGCTATACCGGATGGGATTACGGGCAGACAGGGATTGTCTGCACGGTCGAGCATGAGCTGCCGCATGAGGGCGTGGCGCATGAATACTTCCTGCCCTCCGGCCCGTTTGCGATTTTGCCGATTTCAGGCAACCGTTCCTCACTGGTCTGGACGGAGAAAACCGGTGTAGCGAAGGCGGCAATGGCGCTGGACGACGTGGCGTTCGCTGCGGAAATGCGTCGGCGGTTCGGGGATTTCCTCGGTGAAACGCAAGTGATCGGCCCGCGATGGACCTATCCGATTTCGCTGGCGCTGGCGCATGATTATGTGAAGCCGCGCCTCGCGCTGGTCGGGGATGCCGCGCATGGCGTGCATCCGATTGCGGGGCAAGGGTTGAACTTGGGCTTCAAGGATTCGGCGGCGCTGGCCGAAGTGTTGGGCGAGGCGGCCAAGCGGGGTGAAGATATCGGCGATCTGAACGTGCTGCGCCGTTACGAGCGCTGGCGGCGGTTTGATAATACGGCGATGGCGCTGGGGATGGATGTGATCAATCGGCTGTTCTCCAACGATATCGCGCCGATCCGGCTTGCGCGCGGCTTGGGCCTGTCTATGGTGGGAAGCGCCGCGCCGCTGCGGCGTTTGTTTATGCGTCAGGCGGCGGGATTGACCGAGGGGCTACCGAAATTAATGCGGGAGGGTGCGCGATGAAACACGTCAAGGATATGGTGGCCGAAGCCAATACGCAGGTGAATTGTTTAAGCGTTGAAGAGGCAAAAGCCCTGCATGGTACTGACGGAATTACTTTCGTGGACTTGCGCGATCCCCGCGAGCTGTCCCGCGACGGCATGATCCCGGATGCCTTTCATTGCCCGCGCGGGATGCTGGAATTTTGGATTGACCCCGACAGCCCCTACGCCAAGGAGCAATTTCAAAGCGGTAATAAATTCGTTTTCTACTGCGCCTCCGGCTGGCGCTCGGCCCTGTCCGCGAAAGTGGCGCAGGATATGGGGTTGGAGGGCGTTTCGCATATCATCGGCGGATTTGGCGGCTGGAAAAAAGCGGATGGTGTCGTCGCGGAGAAACCTGAGAGGAAAGCGGGCTGAGGCTGTTGTCAGCAGCCTGCTAGTGACAGCACCCCTTACCCAGCGCCTTCAGCCGCCAATAATTATAGGGCAGCGGCACGATCCAGCCGACGAACAGCATGATCGGCACGACCCACCATGTCAGCTTTGCGCCGCCCGTCAGCAACACATCGGTGATGTTCATCGCCGCCTCCATCGCGATCATCGAGATCAGCGACATGCCGATGGCAGTGCGGAAGGCGTCGCGCAATTCCATCTGGCGTGAGAGAATGAATGTCTCCAGAGCGATTGAGGTCAACAATCCGTTGATAATCGCCAGCGTCATGATCGCCCACACGGGCCAGGGAATGCCTGTCAACTGAAAGAACAGGATCGTCCCTAAATCGCCGATTGAACAGCCGATGAGGCACCACATCGTATTGATGCGCGCTTGGCCCCAGACGGAGGAATCCCTCCAGTCAATGCTCAACGGTGCGGTTTGCGATGCGGCCATGATCTGCCCTTTCCTTACTGTTGGGGAGTCTATAAACTTTCCAGTCACAGGAGACTCAAGCGGAATTTTCGGGAGAGAGCGCGATGAAGATCGGTGAGGCGGCGAAGGCGACGAACCTGCCCATTAAAACCGTGCGTTATTACGCGGATATCGGCCTTGTCGCACCGGATGGGCGCGGGGCGAACGGGTATCGCGAATATGACGAAACCGCTGTGGAAAAGCTGCGCTTTGTGGGGCGTGCGCGGTCGTTCGGGTTCAGTGTCCCAGAATGTGCGGAGCTGTTGTCGCTATATGAGGACAAAACCCGCGCCAGCGCCGATGTGAAACGCATCGCCGAGGCGAAGATTGTGGCACTGGATGCCAAGCTGGCCGAGTTGCATGAATTACGCGACGAGTTGGCACGGGTCGCAACCGCCTGTGCCGGAGATTCCCGCGCAAAATGCGCCATTCTCGATCGATTTTCCAAAGTCTGACATCGACACCGCAATCAGCAGGATTGACACCACGCCCCCGCCGATTCAGACTCTGGCAAAAATCAGGCAGGCAGGCATGACAGTTGACGCGGGCGCTCCCCTCGAAACCCTCAATCACATCTTCGGCTTTGACGGATTCCGTCCCGGTCAGGAGGAGATCGTCACCGCCGCGCTGAACGGCGAAGATCTGCTTGCCATCATGCCGACGGGGGGCGGTAAGTCGCTTTGTTTTCAACTTCCAGCGCTGATCCGTGACGGGTTGACGGTGGTGGTCTCGCCCCTGATCGCGCTGATGCGCGGGCAAGTGGCGCAGATGCGTGAGGCCGGGGTGGCGGCACGGTC
>CALFAK010000090.1 GCA_937948985.1 uncultured Neomegalonema sp.
GCGGATATTTCAACTCACCAAACGCCGAGACGCCATGCGATGTCATCACCGCATCCGCCGATGCAGATGTGGCCAGCATTCCCGATGCCAGCAATGCTATAAGAGCCGCGCGCCTCAAGTTTTCTTCTCCGTCGCCCACCATATGTTGGGGAAGCCCACGTTGTGAGATGGGAATGGATCAGGATGCCCTATGCGGTCTTTCCACCATGCGATCCGGTCGGTCGGTGTGTAGAGCTGAAGGATATTGTAGTGTCCCCAAAGCAGCACCCGGTCCAGCGCGCGGGAGGCGGCTGCCAGTTCCTCGCGGTCTTTGGCGAAGATGATCTTCTCGATCAACTCATCAACCACAGGGTCTTGAACCCCGTTGATATTGCGCCCACCGGCTTTCTCCGCAACGCTCGACCGCCAGAATTCACGCTGTTCATTGCCCGGTGAGGAAGAATTGCTGACGCGACCAATGACCATATCGAAATCGTAGGCGCGGTATCTCTGGGTGTACTGCGCCGAGTCCACCAGCCTGATGCTGGCATCGATGCCAAGGCGCTCAAGGTTCTTCACAAACGGCGCAACCACACGTTCCTGCGCGCCGCTTCCGATGAGGAATTCAAATTCGAACGGCTTGCCATCACCATCGACCAGCTTGCCCGATTTTACCGTCCATCCCGCTTCAGCGAGTAGATTTTTTGCTTTGCGAAGCGTGCGGCGGTCGGGGCGTCCCGTTCCGTCCGTCACAGGCAGTGTGAATTCCTGATCAAACACTTCCGCCGGAAGGTCAGCGCGGAATTCTTCAAGGATTTCCAACTCCAACCCTTCGGGCTTGCCACCGGACATCAAATCCGGTGTTCCTTGGAAATAGCTGCTTGGGCGTGCATATGAGCCGAAGAAAATCGCCTTATTCAACCACTCGAAATCAAACGCCATCGATAATGCTTCGCGCACACGGCGGTCTTTGAACATCTCACGACGCGTATTAAACGCAAAACTTTGCGCCGCCTTCGGCCCTGCCAATTCAACTGCCTCACGCACCACTTCGCCGCGCTTAAAGGCCGGGAAGTCATATTTTGTGCCCCAGTTCAGCGAGCTGTTCTCTTCGCGATAGTCGATTTCACCGCTCTTGAATGCCTCAAAAGCCGCGCCGTCGTCCTTGAAATACTCGTAGCGCAGCGTCTGGAAGTTGTTGCTGCCGATATTGATGGGCAAATCCTTGCCCCAATAGTCGTCAACCCGCTCGAATTCACAATATCGGTTCGCCTCAAATGCGCCAATCTTATACGGGCCGGAGCCGAGTGGCTTTTCAAGGCTCGATTCCGAAAAATCACGGTCTTTCCAGTAATGTTTGGGCAGAACAGCAAGCTGGCCCATGATATGCGGCAGCTCTCGGTTGTCTTTTTGATCGAACTCAAAACGGACGATGTTGCCGTCCAATGCTTCGGCTTTGGCCACGTTCGCATAGTAGTAGCTGAAGAACGGCGCGGCCTGTGTTGTCAGCAGCTCGAATGAGAAAACCACGTCTTCCGGTGTGATCGGTTCACCATCATGCCAGCGCGCCTCATCACGCAGCTTAAACATGACCCAAGACGAATCCGCCGGAGATTCCATCCATTCGGCAAGCAGTCCGTATTCCGCTGAATCCTCATCCAGAGGGGATTGCATCAAGGCATCATAGATGATCCCGACGCGGTCGGCGGCACTGCCCTTAACGATGAACGGGTTGAAGCTGTCAAAGCCACCCTGTGCGGACAGGCGGATTTTCCCGCCTTTCGGCGCATCCGGGTTCACGTATGAAAAGCGTTCGTAATCAGCCGCGTACTTTACATCACCCACAAGCGAAGTCCCGTGGACACGCTTTCCCTCAGCCGATTCCGCCTGAAGTGGCAAGGGCAGGGCACTAACACCGCCAAGTGCGAGCAACATCTGTGTCGTCTGACGTCGGTTTAATTTCATACGGTGTACCTCCAACCTCATAGTCTTTAGCCACACGGTGTCCTATTGCGCAATGCTCTCCGGGTCACAGTGTCTTTAGCCGGGCTTTCATCTAACCCTATTATTTGGGGCAAGGGTGCGGCCAAGGCGAGGCGATGGGCGTTAAACATAAAAAAAACCGCGCATTGCTGCGCGGTTAACTATTGGACCCTACAGGGTTAATTGCTGATTAATGGCTGTACGGATTATTCCGGCAGTGGCAGCGGGTTGTCGCTCTGATCGTTAAGCCATGCGATAACCGAAGCGCGGTCTTCGTCGCTTGAGACGCCCGCAAAGCCCATCTTTGTGCCCTTGGCCCATGCTTTAGGTTTCAGGATAAAGCCGTTCATCGCTTCCCAATCCCAATCGCCGCCCTTTTCAGCCAATGCAGCCGAGTAGCTGAAACCGTCCGCCGAAGCGATTGGCTTGCCGACTATGCCCCAAAGATTCGGGCCAACACCATTCCCGCCATCGGGCGCAACCTTGTGACAGCTTTTACACTTGCCGAAAACTTTCTTGCCACGCTCAAGATCGGCCATCGCGAAGATTTCGCCGATTGTTTTTTCTTCTTCGGCGTCCGCGCCTCCATCAGCATCATCGGCTTCGGCGATTTCAACCACATAGGCGGGCACATCAAGCTGGTTCACCGATACAGCCGCCTTGCCAAGCTGGCCAAATCCGACAAAAGCCAGAAGCGCGGCACATGCTGCGCCAAAAATCTTGCTGTATTCGAGTTCATCCATGATGCGGTCCTTTTAAGACGGGCGGTCGCGTATGCTTGCGATCCACTTAGATTCTGAGGTGCTTTTAGCGGTTTCGCATCTGCGCCTGCAAGTCTATATCGGTCAGGTCAGTTAAAGGATTACCCAATGCGTCAAGAAACCGCGTCAAATTCGCCGCAAATCACCTCTTCTGAACAGATAATCTCGTTTCAGGGCGAACGGGGGGCTTTCTCGCATCAGGCGTGTTCCGAGGTGTACCCTGACCTTGAACCGCTGCCTTGCCCGACTTTCGAGGAAGCAATCGCCGCCGTTCGCGAAAATCGTGCGAAGCTGGCGATGTTGCCGGTCGAGAACTCGCTCTACGGTCGCGTGGCCGATATTCACCATCTGCTGCCCGAATCCGGCCTCTATATCATCGGCGAGCATTTTCTGCCGATTCGGATGCAACTGCTCGGCCTGCCCGATGCTTCGCTGGAAGATATCAAAACCGCGCAGAGTCTCAATGTCGCGCTCGGTCAGGTTCGCAGCTTCCTCAATAGTAACGGCATCAGGGCCGTCGCAGGGCCGGATACCGCTGGCTCCGCGCGCCAGATTAGCGAGGCGGGCGATAAATCCGCCGCCGCTATTGCCTCAACGCTCGCAGGGGAGACCTATGGCCTGAAAGTCATTGCCGCGAATATCGAGGACGCCGCCCACAATACCACCCGGTTCCTCGTCGCTTCCCGCCAGCGGATTGAGGCAGAGCCGGGCGCTGATGCCATGACCACATTCGTTTTCCGCGTCAAAAACCTGCCCGCATCGCTTTACAAAGCACTTGGTGGTTTTGCGACAAACGGTGTGAATATGGTCCGGCTGGAAAGCTACATGCTCGGCGGTTCCTTCACCGCGACCCAATTCGTTGCCGATATTGACGGCCACCCGGAACAGCCTCATGTCGCCCGCGCGTTGGAGGAATTGTCGTACTTCACGGACAACATCAAAATCCTCGGCGTCTACCCGCCGCATTCGTTCCGCCGCAAAGCCGTCGGATAAGCGCTACTCAGTCGGCATGCATCGGCCATCCGCCTCAAAAGCACGGAAGCACAACGCTTTCGGGACCGAAGTCACAGCATCGAACCGCGTCGTGGGAACGCGACCTGCCCGTGAATCTGTGCGCTCAACAGCAACCCGAACCCGAACAGCAAGACCAACATCGACGTGCCGCCGTAACTGATGAGCGGCAACGGCACGCCAACCACGGGCGCGAGGCCCATGACCATTGCCATATTGATTGCAAAATAGGCGAAAAACGTCATGCAGACGCCCGAAGCCACCAGCCGCCCGAACACATGCTTGATCCGCAGCGTGCTGCCCAGTCCCAGCAGCAGGATCAACACGTATATGACAAGCAACGCAATTGCCCCCGCCAGACCGAATTCCTCGCCCAGTACGGTGAAGATAAAGTCAGTATGCTTCTCCGGCAAAAAGTCCAAACGGCTCAGTGGTCCTTGCAGATACCCCTCGCCAAAGCTGCCCCCCGATCCGAATGCCGTCTTCGATTGAGAGATATGATATCCGGCCCCGCGCGGGTCGAGCGCGGGGTTCAAAAACACATCAATGCGGCGGTATTGATAGTCTTTCAGCAACTGCCATTCCTGTCCTTTTGAGGCAAAAACCGCATAGACCGCACCGCCCAAACCAACCGTCAGCGCCGCGAAAAACCACATATTTGTCCCGGCAAGGAACATGATAACAAATCCACCCGCGCACAGCAGCACGGCGGTGCCCAGATCGGGTTGTTTCACCACCAGCACGGCGGGCAGTGTGATCATGATCAGCGGTGGGATCAGGATGAAAATATTCTTGATCCGCGCCGGATTGAGGTCGTGAAAATACCGCGCCAGCGCCACCACCAGCGCGATTTTCATCAATTCCGAGGGCTGCAACCGGATCGGGCCGATATGAATCCACCGCTGTGCCCCCATGCCGACCGTTCCGGCAACCTCAACCCCAACAAGCAGCAGCAGGGCAAAAGCGTAGAAAATATAGGCCGTCCCGCGCCAAAACCGGATATCGATCATCGCGACCACGAACATGCCGATAAAACTGATCGCAAAGCGGATCATTTGCAGGCGCGCCCACGGGTCAACATTACCGTTCGCGGCGGAAAACTGCATCCCGAAACCGATCGTGGCGACGATGATAATCAATGCCACCAACGCCCAATTCAGGCTCAACAGCTTTTGCGTCAGTGTCGGACTGATCCGGCTGGGATCATGAAGCAGTGTGGCCATCACGCGTCCTCGGAATCTGAATCATCATCTTTTTCGGCGGTGGCTTTGGGCGGCATGAACATCGGGTCCGCGCCCTCCGGTACTGCGCCCTCCGGCACTTCTTTCGGAAATTGCAGTTTAAGCATTACATCGCGGGCAATCGGTGCAGCCACGGATGACCCGCCCCCACCATGCTCGACAATCACTGAAATCGCATAGCGCGGCTCGTCTGCCGGAGCATAGGCGACGAACAACGCATGATCGCGCAACCGCCAAGGCAGCTCATCATTCTTGAGAACCCCTGTGCCACGCTCGGCTGTCGTGATCCGTCGCACCTGTGCCGTGCCGGTCTTGCCCGCCATCCGGCGACCCTCATAGTCGATCCGCGATTTATAGGCGGTCCCCCGACGCTCATTCACCACGGCGAACATTGCCTGTTTGACCATATCAATATCCGCCTCACGCATACCTGTCCCCGTCAAAGAGCGCGCCTTGACCCTCTCGCCATTGCGTTCACCGACCAGACGCGGATGCACTTGATACCCGCCATTCGCAATCCGCGCGGTCATGACGGCCAGTTGCAGCGGCGAAGCGAGCATATAGCCCTGACCGATGCCCGCGTGCAGTGTTTCGCCCGCGTGCCAAGGCTCGTTCCGGTTGGCCCGCTTCCACGCTTTGTCGGGCATAATCCCTGATTTTGTGCCCAGCAGCCCGATTTCAGGCAACGTTCCGATGCCGAACTTGCGCGCGGTCTCCGCCAAACGATCAATTCCGACCCGCTTGGCAAGGTCATAAAAGAAGATATCGCAAGACTGCTTGAGCGCGTCTTCCAGGTTCATCACCCCGTGCCCGTAACGCTTCCAGCAGTGAAAACGGTGACTGCCCAGCTCGATATACCCGCCGCAATGCACCGCATGACCGCCCCCGATCAGTCCCGCTTGCAGGGCAGCCAGGGCGACCACCATCTTGAAAGTCGAACCGGGCGGATAAAGGCCCGCAACCGCTTTATGGCTCAGGGGGCGCTTCTCATCATCGCGCAGTGCGACCCAATCGGCTTGCGACAGGCCCAGCACGAACCCGTTCGGATCAAACCCCGGCGAAGACGCCATCGCCAGCACATCGCCATCGTAAATATCCATCACAACGACCGACCCGCTTTCCTCGCCCAGCCGCTGCATTGCATATTTCTGCAAATCGAAATTCAGTGTCAGTTTCAGGTCTTCGCCCGCGATCCCGTCCCGATGCTCCAATTCACGGATCGGGCGGCCATGCACGTCTTTTTCAACACGGATCAGCCCCGCCTTACCGCGCAGCGCGGTCTCCTCAATCTGTTCGACACCTGATTTCCCGATCCGCATTCCGGGCAGTTTCAGCACCGCCCGCTCATCCCCCGCACGATCGATATCCTTCTCGGAGGGGGAGGCGACGTAGCCTGTGATATGCCCCGCGAAATCGGTTTGCGGATAATGCCGGGTCAGGCCGACTTCGGGTGCGATACCGGGCAGGG
Organism: uncultured Neomegalonema sp.; assembly: GCA_937948985.1. Lineage (GTDB taxonomy): Bacteria > Pseudomonadota > Alphaproteobacteria > Rhodobacterales > Rhodobacteraceae > JAHDDY01. Next base: position 6,444 of record CALFAK010000090.1, read on the forward strand.
CGGGGGCGTTTGCATTGACCTCCGCGAACTCGTCCCATGACAGGTTTTCCGCGATCACAACGGGCAGGAAAGCCTTGGTGGATTTGATCTCTTTCATCAATGCCAAACGGCGTGGGGCTGAGATTTCGATGATCTTTGCCAACCTGTCCAGCGTGTCGCCGATATCCTCGGCTTCCTCACGATAGAGCACGACACGGTAATTCTGCCTGTTCACCGCCAGCGGCTTGCCGCGCCGATCAAATATCTGCCCGCGCACGGGGGCCAGCAGCGACGGCTTGATCCGCGCCCGCCGCCCCCGCGCGGCGTGATCCTCGCCCTCGATGATTTGCAGCTGATACATCCGCCCGCCCAGCACCGCCGCAATCGCCGTTTGCGCCCCGAACAGCACAAAAGCGCGTCGCGAGAACGTGCTGCGGTTCGGGTCGGTGACATGGGTGCGCAGGGCCATTGGTGCTGAAGTCCTTCAAAAAGACCGCTTCGGCGTCCTGCCGATGCGAAGGATGCTGCGCAATGTAATCGACACCAGCGGGTAAACCAAGAAAGTCGTTGTCGCTTGCATCAAAACCAACTCACCGGGCGGGAGCTTCAGCATCGCCAGCCCCGTCAGCACCCATTGCACAAAAAACACCAGCGCCACAAACGGCCCGAACGCCAGCCAGCGCCAGACCACGGGCTGAAACCGCAAATTCTGCGTCAGGGGCCGCGCCGCCGTGTGCGCGATGATAAACGCCAGCGCCCCCGACCCGGGAATATCGCCCAGCACCAAATCCTGCGCCAATCCGATGGCAAAGACCAACGGTGTGGCCATGTGTGCGGGGCGGTGCAGCATCCAGAAGAACACTAAAATCACAGCAAAGCGCGGCCAGGGGCTGGACGCGGCCCCTGTTCCCAGCGCGATTTCTGACAGGATGATGCCGATTATTCCGGTCAGCAGTATCAGCGGAATCGTGATGATCTCTGCAAACCCGCCCTTCAATTTGTGGCCTCTTCAGTATCAACGGCGCTGTCATCTTCGGCTTCATCATCCGCCGCGTCAAGTTCGGCTTTCTTCTCGACCCCTTCTACCGCGCCGTCACCGCGCAGAATCAGGATCGCGTCGCTGTCGATGGTCAGATCGACCCGCTCAATCACCAGCCGCACGAATTCCAGCCGCGAAAAATCGGTGATCGTGGCGACCCGCACGACGTTATCGGCAATCGCATCGACCGCGCCCAACGGCAGGCCTTTGGGGAAAATCCCGCCGTGGTTGGAGGTCAGCACCCGTTGTCCCCGTCCCACGCGGCCCGGCTTGGACAGGAATTGCAGCTTCGGCTGCGTCGTATTATCGCCCAGCAGTAACGCCCGGATTTCGCCCGGTTGCAGGATAACGGGTATCCGGCTCGCCGCGTCGGTGATCAGCAGAACGCGCGAGGCG
>CALFAK010000091.1 GCA_937948985.1 uncultured Neomegalonema sp.
GCCTGCCCCGTCGCAACCGTGAACCTGAAAAACCCGCTTTGCCAGATCGATCCCGATTATCGTAACATCGCCCATGGATGCTTCCTCCTCTTGATGAACCTCAAGTCCAGCATGGTACATTGCGATACCGTCCGGGAGGGGCATCCACCCCATCAATTGCCAAGCGAGACGCGCCATAAAACTTGCAACAAGCCGCCCCCCTCCCAATATACTTAATGTGATATTTCAGGAGGTTTGGGAATGGATGAGAATAATAACTCCGTCGAGGCGGCGCGCGCACGGCTGGAACAACACCGTTCATCACGCTCTGATCTGAACATAGACGCCAGTGCGCAAGGGCTGCGCGCAAAGATCATTGAACTTTTCTCGATGATCCTCTGGGTCGCGCTCGCCATCGGTGTTCTGGGCGCTCTGTGGTCGCTGCTCCGACTCGATATTCCCGGCGCGGTCAGCTCGCTGGTAACCACAATCGTCACGGTCGGCGTAGGTTTTGTTGTGCTGGATATCCGTGATCGGTTGATGCGTTGATCGTCAAACTTCTTCCCATCATCGTCATGCTCGCATGGGCATGGTTCACGATGATGCGCTCCGAATCCAAATCAACACGCGACCTGCGCAAAAACAGCACGGCGCTGGACAGCGGTCCGCTGCACGCGGCGATCCAGCAGTTTCGCGCCACGATGGGCGTGCGCAATATCCAAGTGTTCGTCTACGATCAGCCTGTCATCAACGGCCTCGCCGCCCCGGATGGCCGCATATATCTTACGCGCGGCCTGATCGAGCGCTATCGTGCGGGTGAATTCACGCTTGAGGAACTGGCCGCCATCGTCGCACATGAGGTCGGCCATGTCGCGCTGGGCCATATCGAACGCCGCAAAAAAGCGTGGCAGGCCGAGATGGCTGTCAAAGCCGCAGCACAAATGTTCGTCCCGCGCATGCTTGGCGGCATCATAGGCACCGTGACCAATTTCATCAGCCGCATGTTACACATGGGCCTCAGCCGCAATGACGAATACGAAGCCGACGCCTTCGCCGTCGCCCTGCTGCAACGCACAGGCTTTGACCCGCACGCCAAAATCAGCCTTCTCAACAAACTCGACAGGCTCGGCAAATCACGCGGCGCATCAATCTCATGGCTGGACAGCCACCCCCCGACGGCCAAACGCATCGCTGCGGTGGAAAGGGCGATTGACGGCGGCAGCTAGAGTTATCCGCGCTCAGGACACTCACCCCGCCACCCGCTGCACCGCATCGGGATAAATCTCGCTCATGGGCCGTGATTTCCCGTCCCCTTCCATCAGCCGCACATGGTGCCGACGCAAGGCGCGGGGATGCTCCGCACCGCAGGAATGCGCGATCAGAGTCACGCCATACTCGATCTTCTTCGCAAAGTTCTTCACCCGCTCGGACTTCACCGCCGGGTCGAGGCCTTTTTGCAAGCGCGGGTTATGGGTCGTTATCCCCGTGGGACAAGTATTCTTATTACATTTCAGCGCCTGAATGCACCCCAGCGAGAACATGAAGCCCCGCGCCGACACCACAAAATCCGCCCCCGCACAATACGCCCACGCCACCTCGGCGGGTGTGATCAGCTTACCCGAAGCAATCACCTTGATCCGGTCACGCAAGCCCGCAATCGTTAACGCATCCACCACCAGCGGCAGCGCCTCGCGGATCGTCAGGCCACAATTGTCCATCAACGGCATCGGCGCTGCCCCGGTCCCGCCGTCCCCGCTGTCGATGGTGATAAAGTCAGGCGCGCTCTCAATCCCGCGCTCATGGATCGCATCGCACAGCTCATCAATCCAGCCCGGCGCACCGATCACAGTCTTGATCCCCGTCGGCTTGCCCGTAACATCGCGCACACGGGTGATCAGATCCAGCAACCCCGCGTTATCCCCCGCATCCACATGCCGGTTCGGCGAGATCGAATCCTTACCCTCGGGAATGCCCCGTATCTCCGCAATCTCAGGCGTAATCTTCGCGCCCGGCAGGATACCGCCCTTACCCGGCTTCGCGCCTTGGCTGAGTTTAACCTCAAACATCCGCACAGTCTCATGCGCCGCCACACCGCGCAGCTTGTCCTCGTCCAGATTGCCCGCCTCGTCGCGCACGCCATACTTGGCCGTGCCGATCTGAAAGACAACATCGCACCCGCCCTCAAGATGATAAGGCGACAGGCCACCCTCCCCCGTATTGTACCAGCACCCCGCCGCCTTCGCCCCGCGCGACAGCGCCTGCACAGCGGGTTTCGAGATCGAACCATAGCTCATGGCAGAGATATTGATGATAGACTTGGCCGCATAAGGCTGGCGCGCGTCAGGCCCGATCACAACGGCGGGTGTCTCCTGATGCTCCTCGTCCAGCTTCGGGAACGCCGCGTTCATAAAAATCACCGAGCCGGGCGGCGTCAGGTTCCGCGTCGAGCCGAACGCCGCCGTGTTGTCGCCGCCATGCGCGGATTTTTCGACCCATTCGCGTTCGGCGCGGTTGAACGGCATCTCCTCACGGTCCATTGCAAAGAAATACTGGCGGAAAAACTCACCGAGTTTGGAGAAAAGGCCACGGAAGCGTCCGATTACCGGATAATTCCGCCGGATCGCATCCGATGTTTGGGTGATGTCGATGATGAACAAAGCCGCGCACAAGGCTAGGAGTGCGCCAAGGACGAACAATAGCAAGTTCGAGAGAAGGTCCAGACCAAAAAGCATTGAATATGTTCCGATAGACGACGTTTGCCGTTACCTACATGCCTTTTATCAACTCTTGAAGCACGAACCCGTCATGGCACAGCCAAACGCCTGTTGATTGTCTGAAAAGAGCGCTGGATTTGTTGAATTTGTTGACTGTTAGCCGGGACGATTGTGCTGCGCCGCGATAGCGCCTCAACCTGTGCCGCAGCCTGCGCCACATCGTTTTGTAACGCGCGCCTGTCACGTTCCATCGACGCAAGTCGCGCCTCAAGTGACGCTTGAGAGCTTATCACCGCATCCAATTCAGCTTTTGCTGTCACGACCGCTTCAGACGTCTCACTCAATTCCGCCTGTAACTGGCGCTTTTCTTCCCGTTCCGCGTTGAGCGCGTCTATCAGGGCAAGGCGTTCCCGCACAAGCGCTTCCATCTCGACTTCGCGTTCATCGGATTCCGCCAGGATCGAGGTCCTGGTGCTTTCCTTTTCGGCTTCAGCACTTTCTAGGGCCGCAATAAGTTGACTGCGCTCAACCGACATCGCCGCAATCTCAGCCTCAAGCGCTGCCACTTGCGCCGCGCGTTCATCAGAAATCGCGGAAAATGCGTTCAGCTCATCACGCGACGCTTCGGCATCCGCCAGTGACATTTCGAGAGAGACAACGCGGGTTTCATATTCCTCGCGGACTTCTGACCTGGCTTTGACCGCCGCACTTTCGGCCTCGCGCACTTCGCGTTCCGACTGAAAATAGACGAATGCAGCAGCGCAGACAACGACCACCGCACCGATCGCTGCCGCTGCCGCAGACCACCCTTTCGCACGCCGGGCCTTGTCGGATTCGGCAACCAGTCTGCCCAGGTTCTGAATGTTTTCGGTGGAGTATTCCCGTCCCATCATGTTCTCCTCAGCGCTTCAACCATGAAACAAGCTGCTTTTCGATTTCCGCGAAAAGCTCGCTGGGCGGAGGGCCGGCTTCGACCTCATGCGCATCCAACAATGCGCGCGCGCCTGAATTACGCTTTCGCTGCGCAAAAAATTCTGTCGCGAAATACCCGCTTGATCCGATCATGGTGATCGAACTTCCGTATTTGATCGCCTCTTTGGCGAAGGTGGAATCGGAGTCCCGGAAGAAGTCCCACATGAAGAACATGAACACCGCACCTGCTGAGGTTATCGAGCCCGCAATCAACAACCATGCGAGCGCTTCCTTGTCGCGCTTTCCGAGTTGTTCCTCGACAACTGTTCTCAATGATCGGGTCACAATGAACTCCGCTCCGGCAAAAATGAATAACCGGAATCGTACCATAAAGCGACAATGCAACCAAGAGCGGGATTAACCGCCCGCAAACCCGCGATACGCTTTCGCATCGAACGGCTTGTCCGCCATCTCAAGATGCAGCCTGTCGCCCTCATACGGGTTCGCCAGCGCCACCGCCTCATCCAGCTCCACGCCCAACCCCGGCGCGTCAGGCACAATCACATACCCGTCCTCCCACCGCATCGGCGTCTTGAGGATTTCCGCGTGGAAGCCTTCCCACTTGCCGATGCTCTCAAGGATCAGGAAATTCGGCGTACACGCGGCCAATTGCGCATTCGCGGCACCGACAATCGGCCCACAATACAGATGCGGCGCGATCATCGCGGAATTGGCCTCCGCCATCCCCGCAATCTTCTTCGCTTCAAGCAAACCACCCACGCGCCCCAAATTCATTTGCAGGATCGACGCCCCCCGCGCCTCCAACAACCGCGCGAATTCGGCCTTCGTCGTCAGCCGCTCGCCAGCCGCAACCGGAATGGTCGTCGCCGCCGCCACCTGCCCCATCGCACCGGGATTATCCGGCGGGCAAGGCTCCTCGAACCACAGCGGATCATAGGGCTCCAACCGCCGCGCAAGCCGGATCGCCCCCGATGCCGTGAACTGCCCGTGCGTCCCGAAAAGCAGGTCGGCCTTATTGCCCACCGCCTCGCGGATCAGCTTGCAGAACCGCTCCGACAGATCCAGCGCCTCCAGATCAGGCTGTCGCCCGTCATAAACCGTATAAGGTCCGGCGGGATCAAACTTCACCGCCGTAAAGCCCTGCTCCACCGCTTCAACCGCCCGTTCAGCGGAGGCGACAGGGTCCGCATAAAACGCTGCCGCATCCTCGTCAGGCTTAGGATACAGATAGGTATAGCTGCGCAGCCGTTCGTGTACCTTCCCGCCGAGCAGCGCATGGACAGGCTTATCCACGGCTTTACCGATGATATCCCAGCACGCTATCTCCAGCCCCGACACAACGCCCATCATGGATACATCCGGACGGTGCGAGAAACCCGCGCCATAGGCATTGTGCCATAGCGCCTCGATATTGAACGGGTCATGCCCCTCAACATAACGCGCGAACACATCCGCGATCATCGCTTCAACCACTTTCGGTCCGAACGTGGCGGCATAAACCTCGCCCACACCCTCAACCCCGCATTCCGTGGTCAGTTTCAGGAAAATAAAGTACCGCCCGCCGAAACCGGGCGGCGGATTACCTACGACGAATGTCTTCAAGCTGCTGATTTTCATGGAAACAGGCGTAAAACGATCCTGACGGGCTGTCCATAGCCGTTTACAACGCAAAAATCCGCCCTCACAGCACCCGAAAGCGGTAAAATCCCAGTCCGTATTCCACCTGTAAGCGACATGTGTTGGAATTATGCTACATGCCGTTAAGGCAGTTTGGATTTGCGAAAAATTATACGCATTATAACTTTAAGATCGTGATTAAGGTCACTGTAATTCATCGGAATTTCGCGAATGTCTGCGATACTACAGGCAATCGAAGATGATAACCGGAAGACAGTGCAATGATCGACACATGTTTCTTGTCCGAACACTTTAGTGACGAAAATGCCACCTCTTGGGCGCAGGACTGTGCCGAACGGTCCGGCTGGGATGCGGCGGAGGCAACCCGCCTCGCAACATGCGTCACCGCCAGCGCCCGCGCGGTTGCAGAGCGCGCCTACCGTCTGCGCGATCAGGGTCCGGTTTTCGTAAAACTCGACATTTCCGACGACGCGGCAGTCCTTGAGATGCATCACGAGGGCGCGTTGGGGGACAAACCTTGCGACTGCGCCGCCGCTCAAGTCGCCACCGAACGCAAATCAACAAATTGGCTGGATGCACAACTGCGCACCCACCGCCTTCGTATCGAGCGGGTTTAACCCGTAAGAAGATTGGTATCCGGCCCGGTTACTCAGGCCGGTAACATAGTCTAGCTCCGCATCCGCGAACCATTGGCATCGAACAGCGGCGTTTCAGTGATGGTCGCTTTACGACGCTGGCCGAGGATTTCGATCTCGAACGCGCCATCCGCGACCGTATCACCATGCTCCTTACCGATATAGCCCATCGCCACGGACGCTCCCGCCGCGTGCGCGTAACCGCCTGACGTGATCCAACCGATGGCATCATCGCTGCCCGCGACATAGACCGGCTCGTCACCAATCGCATCCGCATCATTCGCATCCACGACAAAGGTTTTCAGGCGCAGCTTTGCGCCATCCGCCTTGGCCGCCTCAAACGCCGCGCGCCCGATATAATCGGCCTCTTTCTTCGTAGAGCAGAAGCGATCCAAGCCACATTCGACGGGGGAGTAGATCGGACGATACTCGCGCCCCCATGTGCCGAATTTCTTCTCCAACCGCAGCGACAGGAACGCGCGCAAGCCGACATTGCGCAAACCATGCTCACCGCCATGCTCGTGCAGCTTGTCATAGATCGCACGCTGGAATTCAGGCTTCATCCAGATTTCATAGCCCAAATCACCTGTAAAGCTGACCCGGCCAACAATGCAGGGAATGCCATCGAGGGTCATCTCGCGGATATCCATGAACTTCATCGCTTCGTGCGACACATCCTCATCAGCAATAGCCGCCAGCAGGTCACGGGATTTCGGTCCCGAAATCGACAACCCGCACATGCCAAGGCCCAGCGCGTCAATCTCGACCGAACCATCGTCCGGCAAGTGCTGAAGGAACCAGCGCATGTGGTAGGTTTCCGCGTTACCCGCACCGAGGATCAGGAATTTCGGCGTCTCATTCGCCGCCGTCAGCGGATTGCCAACGCCGATAGCCGCCACGCCTTCCGACGAACCCGCCGTCGGCTTGGTCAGATTGGCCAGCGAGAAATCACCGATCACCTTGCCGTCTTCTTTGAGCATCGGTGCAAGCGTCATACGGCCCGGTTTGGGGATTTTACACGCCAGCATCTTATCCAGCCACGCCTCCGCACCAGCGCCCGTGATGATGTATTTCGCAAAGCCCGACGCCTCGACAAGACCCGCACCTTCGCGCAGTGCCTTGCACTCCGCGCCAACATGCTCGAAATCAGCCGAACGGCGGAAGCTGTGCTCGTCTTTGACGCCCTCCGGCGCATACCACAGGGGCGCTTCCAAGCCCCATGAGTCGCCCATCTGCGCACCCGCCGCGATCAGCTTGTCATAGATCGGCGTGGTCTTGCCGGGGCGCGCGGCCCACAGTTCCTCGTTCGGGAATTTGATCTGGAAGCGGCGCGAGTAGTTCTCGCGCACTTTCTTATTCGCATAGCGCATCGTGGTCCAGTCACCATACCGCGCGATGTCCATCGCCCAGATATCCGCCCCCGGATCACCGTGGATCATCCAGTTCGCAAGCGACAGACCAACCCCGCCCCCCTGAGAAAATCCTGCCATAATCGCCACAGCACACCAATACCCGGGCATCCCGCGCATCGGCCCGATCATCGGGTTGCCGTCAGGGCCGAACACGAACGGTCCGTTCACCGCCTGCCGGATGCCCGCATCAGCATACTTCGGGAAGTGCTCGAAGATTTTCTCAAGGCTCGGCATGATCCGGTCGTAATCCGGCTCCAGCAGTTCCGAGCCGAAGTTCCACGGCGTCTCGGACGGCATCCACGGCTTACAATTCTTCTCATACGTCCCGATCAGCACGCCGTCACGCTCCTGACGGGTGTATAGTTCCGCCGAGAAATCAACAGCATGGCCCACTTCACGGCCCGTGCGATCGTTAAATTCTTTCACTTCCGGGAAGCCATCGGTCAGCAGATAGTGGTGCTCCATCGCCAAAATCGGCAACTCCAGCCCCGCCATCCGGCCAACCTCACGCGCCCACAAACCGCCCGCGTTTACGATGTTCTGCGTGTGGATATTCCCCTGATCCGTTACAACCGTCCACGTTCCGTCACCATTCGGCACGGTATCCACAACCTTTGTTTTCTCGTGAATTTTCGCGCCGAGTATCTTGGCCGATTTCGCATAAGCATGTGTCACGCCGTAAGGATCAAGGTGTCCGTCCAGCGGATCATAAATCGCGCCCACAAATTTGGATTTGTCAAAGAACGGATTGACCTCAGCCGCCTCATCAAGGCTCATCTCGCGAAGATCAAGGCCCAGATACTTACCGCGCGCAAGCGACATGCGCAGCCATTCCATCCGCTGCTCATCCGCCGCCAGCATCACCCCGCCGGTACGGTGAACACCGCAAGCCTGACCGGACAGCTCCTCAATTTCCTTATAAAGATCAATCGTGTATTTTTGCAGCTTCGCGACGTTCGGATCGCCATTGATGGTATGAAAACCGCCCGCCGCGTGCCAGCTGGACCCGCAGGTCAGCACATCACGCTCCAACAGCATAATGTCAGTCATGCCGCCTTTTGCGAGGTGATAGAGGATCGAACAACCGACGACGCCCCCTCCGATAACGACGGCTTGTGCGGTATTTTTCATCATGCCCTCCCAAGGCGGTAATCAGCGCCGCTTGCCTGCGGCAGTCTGTCCTAACGAAAGCCTCTCTCCACGCAAAGCAGCATGTCTGGAAGTGACATGTTTTGGCGTGAACTGAACACATCCCCTTCCGCATCACAGCGCGGAATCAGACATCATGACCTGCCAAAGCACCCAAAACCGGACAATTACTGCATTGAAATGACCCAAATCCACATTCAGCATAAAAACTGGACTACGGGACCTTTGGTGCAAAAGATGCATTTAAATCACTCATATAAAAGACTTTTTTTCGGATTCATTCGATTGGCGCTGCCTTTGCAGCGTTGGGTGCAGCTGTCCCATGTCCTCACAATGAATCCCTGAATGGAAACCCGATGCTCAAGCGACACCCGTCATCAGTCTCCCCCGGCCCTTTCAAAAAGTTCATGCGAGACCGTTCCGGCACAATCGCTTTGATGACAGGTTTCCTACTGCCTGTGATCGTACTCGCCGCCGGCGGTGCCACAGATATCACCCGCGCCATGAGCGCAAAGGCCCAAGCGCAACGCGCCTTGGACTCCACTGTTCTCAGCTTGGCCCGCTCCGGCCTGACTGCTGAAGAGATCGAAGAACGCGGACCGGAAATGCTGCGCGGCAACCTGCTTGGCCGAAATCTTAAAGCGGAACTCATCACCACAGATTTCAATGGCGATGAGGACAGCAACAATGACGGTAAAGCCGACTCCGTATCGGGGACCGCGCTTGTAAGCACACAGGCATATTTCCTGAGCATCATCGGCGAAGACACAATCGAAGCGGCCATCAGCGGCTCGGCGACCAAACCAAGCGGATTACCGTTTGAAATATCGATGGTCTTGGATGTCAGCAGTTCCATGAATGACAACCTCAACGGTCAACCACGCATCGAACGCCTGAAACAATCATCCATCGCCTTGTTTGATACGCTCGAAGAACAGCTCTCACGTAGAGCGGATATCTCAGTGGCGCTTGTCCCATATTCAACATCCGTCAACATTGGTGACATCGACAACGTCATCCTTGAGGGCACTTCGCTGGCAGGCCGCGCATCACCCCCGCCCGGAGACGACGTTTGGGCGGCGGAGCGCTTTCGCGGCACGACGGCTACGGGTTTTGATATCAATGATGAAAACCCCAATACCCGCCAGATTCCTTTCGTCACAACGGCTGAAATCGCTCACCAAACACCGGTTTCGCGGATACAACCTCTGTCAGACAGCCGCGCGGTTTATCAGGCATCTGTAAATGACCTCACCGCAGATGGCTGGACTTCTGCGCATATGGGCATGATTTGGGGCGTTTATTCGCTTTCGCCGAACTGGAACTCGGTCTGGCCCACCAACGCAAAGCCCTACGGTGCCGCGAATAAGACCATCGTTATCCTGACGGACGGCGCGTTCAACACCACCCATGCCATCGGCAGCCGCTCGACAAATGACGGGGAAACCTCGAACAGCTATTTCCAATCCGCCTGTGACTTGGCCAAAGACCGGGGCATCGTGATTTACGCTGTTGCTCTCAGCCTCGATACTGAATCCGAAGACCGTCTGGCAACCTGTGTGGATAACAGCGGCGGAGAGTTGTTCACGGCCAACAGCGCCAACAGCTTGAGAGACTCCTTCGTCGAAATCGCCCGCAAAATCGGCGGCTTGCGCCTCACGGAATAACCCGTAAAGCCCCTGCGACTTGGGTTAAGATTTGTCGGCTACCCGCTGGCATTTAACACCGCAAAAAACCGCCCAACCGTCACGCGCCCTCAACAATCGAGAATCCCTCAAAGCGCGGCGCTTCAAGGTATAGCGGTTTTTTGTCGCCCGCGTCCTTGTGCGAAGCGCGGAATTTCGGCGATTTCATCCACGCCATAAACGCCTCCTCGCTAGCCCATACCGAATGGGACACAAAAAGCGTATGCGTCTCCGCCTCGGCGCCGCGCAGCATCTTAAACTCTAAAAACCCTTCTGTTTCAGACAGATGCGAGTCGCGATTGCGCCAGATATTCTCAAAATCATCTTCAGAACCGCGCACAACACGGAATCGGTTCATGGCAATATACATTCTGGCCTCCTGCAAACGCGGCTTTGGCGCAACACTTGCGTCACACCCTTCTAACGGTGACGTGATGCCTCACGTTTACCTTAGTGTCTTATGATAGGACACCCACAAGAATTCAACGCAACGATTTTGGTGTGTGCGTGTATTAAAAGGATGTCGCAATGACACTTTCCAAATTGACCTGTGGACTTGCACTCCTGACGGCAACGGCTTGCAACCAAACACAGTCGGCGTTTCCTGTTTCGGCGCGGCAGCAACCGCCCGCCGTTATCTATCAAACACCACAACCCGCACCTCAAACCTATATTCCTGGCGCGCCCACAGCGCCGCAAGTGGTGTATCAGCAACAACCTCCGGTTAATTACACCGTGAGCTATCGTCCTGCTCAAGTCACTCCGGCTCCGGCTCCGGCGCCACAGCCATCCGCCCTGACCTATACGGCCCCTGCGCCCATTTATACCCCAAGCGCACCGGCACAGACTTACAGCGCCCCCGCGCAAACACGCGCCTATACAGCACCTGCTGCGCCGCGCTATCAACCAAGCGTGATACCGCCTGCCGCGACCCCGGCCGCAGCGCCAAGCGTTGCGGCTTTAGAAAGCATTCGCCCCCCTCAACAATCCGCACCCGTCACGCAATCGCGTCCGGCAAGCGGGGGCCGTTTTCAGGTTGTTGACACCCCTGAAAACATCGAAGTAGCCGAGGCAGCGACGCGCGCACCGACACCATTCCCGCGTTCAAAACCATCCGTCAGCGCACGTGCCAGCACGGCAAGCAATCCCTTCACCATCCCCACACGTCCGTCAAACGCCGCTTACTACCAGGGCGCAACACCTCCCGCGATCGAATACCACATCCCGCATTTGCCGCAAGAAGAGCCGCTCTGGTGCTGGGCAGCCGCCGCTCAACAAGCCATCGGCTGGGTCAATAATGGCCGCGCCCCCGCGCAATGCGCCATCGTCGCGCTCGCGCATGGCATATCGGTTGAGGAATGCTGTGCTGACCGGGACGGCATCTGCGCCAAAACGGGCGAGATTCCTGCGATTGCGAAACTGGTCAACCGCTTTGGCGGTCAGGCCCGCGAACTGGCCACGGTGCCGCGTGATCCGAAACAGATTTACGACATCCTCAAACAGGGCGACACGCTCCTGATCCGCTTGCGCCCGGCCCCACATGACCAGGCCGTCGGCATCCGTCACATGATCGTCGTTCGGGGAATCGAATGGCTGCGCCTGCCGAACAACCAACTTCAGGCGACATTGCTGTACAATGACCCCCTCGGTGCGGGCGAGCGCGCTGTCAACTTCGATGAGATCGAAGGTTTCTTCGAGCAAGCCTTGCTTGTACGCCGCAAAGGGTGAGTTTTTGAGGTAACACAGCGGATAATGACCCCGTTTCCTTTGCTTTCGTTGGCCTTTTTCATTGATCTGAAGCGCCTTGTGTGCTTTCAGTGCCACTTAGTCGGCGCAGGGGTTCCTGCGCCTTCCCTTTTTTGGCAATCCAGTGGATGGATGAATGACATTTGACGAGTTGAATCTCGATCCCCGCGTCCTCGAAGCGGTCAAGGGCGCAGGCTACACGGCTCCAACCCCTATTCAGGCTGAAGGTATCCCTCCCGCCTTGGAAGGACGTGATGTTCTGGGAATCGCCCAAACCGGAACCGGTAAAACAGCGTCATTCTCCCTCCCCATGATCAGCCGTTTGGCCAAGGGCCGTGCGCGGGCGCGGATGCCGCGCTCACTGGTCCTGTGCCCCACCCGCGAGCTTGCGGCGCAAGTTGCCGAAAATTTCGAGACCTATTCCAAGGGTCTCAAGCTCTCGATGGCCCTGTTGATCGGCGGCGTCTCCTTTAACGAACAAGACAAGAAAATCGACCGTGGTGTCGATGTCCTGATCGCCACACCGGGCCGTTTGCTCGATCATTTTGAGCGCGGGAAACTGATGCTCTCGAACATCGAAATCATGGTAGTGGACGAGGCCGACCGGATGCTCGACATGGGTTTTATCCCCGATATCGAACGGATTTTCGGCCTGACCCCGTTCACGCGCCAAACACTGTTCTTCTCGGCGACAATGCCGCCGGAGATCCAGCGCATTACCGACACGTTCCTGCAAAATCCGGTCAAGGTAGAGGTTGCCCGCGAGTCGACCGTCGCCTCAACCGTTACGCAGGCGCTGCGCCTGATAACCGCCGAACGCAAAGACAAGCTTCCCAACGCCAAACGCGAAGCGTTGCGCGACATGATCCGCGAGGAAGGCGACAGCCTGAACAACGCGATCATCTTCTGCAACCGCAAGCGTGACGTGACCATCGTTCACAAATCGCTCGAAAAGCACGGCTTCGACGTTGCCTCACTGCATGGCGATTTGGATCAGCGTATCCGGATGCAAGTCCTCAGCGCGTTCCGTGACGGCAAAATCCGCCTACTCGTCGCATCCGACGTTGCCGCACGCGGCCTTGATATCCCGGATGTCAGCCATGTCTACAACTTCGATATTCCGACCCACGCCGAAGACTACGTCCACCGCATAGGTCGTACTGGCCGCGCCGGACGCAGCGGTAAAGCCTTCTCGCTCACGGTAAAGAGCGAAGAGAAATATCTCAAAAACATCGAAGATATGCTCGGCCAGCCGATCCCTCTGATGGAGATCGAAGAAGCACCTGAAGTGGAAACACAGGTTCCTCCGGTAGAAGAAGCAAAGCCGCAGCGGAAAGCCCGTTCAATTCGCGGTCGTGGCCGTAAAAACAGTGACAATCAAACCAGCGAAGCGGCACCTGTCGAGGCAAAGGCCGATACACAGCCCGCCGCCGGGCCAGCGCAACCCGCGCTAAACGACACACAGAATGGCCGCCAGAAAAACGACCGCCGCCCTGCCCGTGGTGAGCGCAAACCGCGCAATGAACGTCACGATAAACAAGATCGTGCCGTGCGTGGTTTGGGCGATCACATGCCCGCCTTCATGCTGATCCCGCTGCCCGATCTCAGCCGGAAAAAATTCTCCGGCGATGATGAGGTCGCAGACGCGGCGTAAGCCTCGCCAAATCAAGCATCAAAACAAAGCCCGCTCAGAACCGAGCGGGCTTTTTCATGTCGGGTAAATCAGTGATGAAATCAATGCTGCGCAATCAGCAAGCCGCTCACACAATCTCGACTGAATAGTCCTCAATCACTGTATTCGCGAGCAGCTTCTGGCACATCTCTTCGACCTGCGCTTGCGAACTGCCGTCAGCAAGGTCCAGTTCAAACACCTTGCCCTGCCGCACGGAGTCGACACCGTCAAAACCCATAGACGCGAGCGCATTACCTATCGCCGCGCCTTGCGGATCAAGCACACCTTTTTTCAAGGTTACAAAAACACGTGCTTTCATACTTAAATCCCTAGTGAACCAGTTTCGGCCCGGTAGGCCGCGCAACACTTTTCTCCGGCATTACGCCCATCCGCGTTGCAATCTCGGTATACCCGTCCATCAAATCACCCAAGTCGCGGCGGAAGATATCCTTGTCGAACTTCTGCCCCGTCTTAACATCCCACAAGCGGCAGGAATCCGGGCTGATTTCATCGGCGATAATCACACGCGGGATTTCCCCCTCATAGACATGCCCGCACTCGATTTTGAAATCGACCAGCTTGATACCCATGCTCAGGAACAGCCCGTTCATGAAGTCATTCACACGCAGCGCAAGCGCAACCATATCGTCCAGGTCTTGCGGGCTGGCCCAGTTGAACGCGGCGATATGCTCCTCGGCAACCATCGGATCGCCCAGTTTATCGTCTTTGTAGTAATACTCGACAATCGGGCGCGGCAAGGCCGTGCCCTCCTCCAACCCGAACCGCTTCGCGATGCTTCCCGCCGCAACGTTACGCACCACCAGCTCAAGCGGAATAATCTCGACCTCACGGATCAATTGCTCACGCATATTGAGGCGACGGATGAAGTGCGTCGGAATACCCACCGTGTTCAGGTGTTTCATAATGTATTCGGAGATGAAATTATTCAGGACACCTTTGCCCTCGATAATCGCGTGTTTCTCAGCATTGAACGCAGTGGCATCATCCTTGAAATGCTGCACCAACGTTCCAGGCTCCGGCCCGGCATAAATCACCTTGGCCTTTCCCTCGTACACCATGCGGCGACGGCTCATATCAGTATCTCCGATCGGAAGCGTCAGTGCAACCGCTAGGCCGATCCCAGCCTTGGTTGCCGCGTGTGTATAGGAGTTAAGCACCTCCACCGCAAGCGCTTTGCGGATACCAAAAACCGTACCACGCAAACATACCTTGATTCACGGGCAGTAAATGAAACCAAGATATTATCAGATTTTTTGAAAGGCTCTCAGCGCAAACTGAGAAGTCTGATTCAGGAGGAAATTATGGAAAAAATTTGCGCCGCCATCGTCTTTTTATCAGTCTATCAGCTCGCTGGTATGCTGGATTATCATGACGCACCTGTACTTACAAAATATATGCTTGATAACTCTTGTTACAAAATCAGCCGGTTGATTGGAATCCACTCGATATGCTAAAAAATATGATCAGGAAAACAATACAAAATTAGATCCGGAAAAAAGTAAATTTATATTTACTTACTCTCACAACCCGACTTTCAACGCTTACTGAAACATACGCATACGGCCATGTGAAAACTTGGCACCACATTTGCTCCCTTCTCAATATGGCCGCTTGGCCAGATGAGAATGGAGAGAATGATGACTTTTGTAGATTTTGCGACGATGATCTTCATCATGGGTGGCGGTTTTGCAGGGCTGATTTTTGCATTGCGTGCCGAAATTGGCTTCGCAACAGAGCGCGCACTTGACGCCGAAGCACTGGAGGATTGAAGTTTCGCCGCGACAGATCTTTTCGGGCGTTTCCGTCGCGGTAAAGGGCGGTTATAACCGCGCCGATGGAACAAGACGCCTCAACAAAAGCCATACTGATCGCCGGACCGACCGCTTCGGGCAAATCATCGCTCGCTATCAGGCTGGCTGAAAAGCTGAACGGGTGGGTGATTAATGCCGACTCCCTGCAAGTTTACGATGGATGGCGCGTTTTGACCGCACGCCCTGATGAGGCGGACCTCAGCCGCGCCCCGCATCACCTCTATGGCCATGTGGACCCTTCAGAGCGCTATTCCGTGGGCAAGTGGTTGTCCGATCTGAGCGCCGTCTTGCAGCATGCACGCGCGGCAGGTGCGGCTCCGATCATTGTCGGCGGCACGGGCCTGTACTTCACCGCACTCACGCGCGGCCTGTCTGACATCCCTGCGATCCCTGAACGCGTTCGCCAGAACGCCATTGATCTGCAAAATGATATGGGAACACTGGAATTCCAACGCGCCCTTCTGTCCCGCGATCCGAAAGCGGCACAGCTCGACATCGAAAACCCGCGCCGCGCGTTACGCGCTTGGGAAGTCTACGAAGCAACCGGGCAATCGCTTGTGGATTGGTCCGCAAAGCCGACGACCCCGTTGCTTGCAGAATCTCATATCCATGCAAAACTGGTTCTCGATATGGAACGCGACACACTCGTTTCCCGTATCAACACGCGGTTTGACAGCATGATAGAAAACGGTGCGCTGGACGAAACCATCGGCATGAGGCAACGCAAGCTCGATCCGTCCCTTCCGGCCATGCGTGCAGTCGGCGCCCCGCCGCTCTTTGCCCATCTCGATGGTGATCTGACCCTGCCTGAAGCGATAGAGCGCGGCACCATAGACACGAAACGCTATGCAAAGCGCCAGAGAACATGGTTAAGAAATCAGATGTCCGACTGGGCAAAAACTGAAGCAACAACGGCAGATAACAATGCCTTGATTAATAAAATATCTTTAAGCTACTAATTATCCCCGAAAAACAGCGCTCCCTTACGAAAAAGCGAATATCGATAGCGCGATTAACGGATCATTAACCCGATAAGCTCACAAATATATCTCATCAGATCACGGTTTTATCATCTTAGGTGGGGAGACGGATGCTTTTCGTCGAAACAAGAAAATCAACAGGGGGAGACACAGTCGTTCTGTGAACTCTCTGCACTGGATCGTTACAGCAATAAAAATAGCCCCGGCAAATCAATGCCGGGGCTTTTCTAATTTCAGTGGCTTTGGAGTGATCCGCGATCAAACGAAACTCTGAACGCCCGGATTTGATTCCATCAAAACGGACGCTCTTCGTAAGGATCAGCCTTTACCGCGCCACGGGATCAACCAGCTCTCAAGCATACGCATGATCATCTCGATCGCGTAGCCGATGATGCCGATAATGATAATCCCGATCACGACGGTGTCTGTCTGAAGGAAGTTCTTCGCGATCATAATCATCGATCCGACGCCCTTCTCGGCGGCGACCAGTTCTGCGGCAACAACCGTACCCCAGCAAACCCCCATTGCGGTACGGATACCCGTGAAAATTTCCGGCAACGCGTTCGGCAGGATCACATTTTTCAGCACCTGAAATTTCGATGCGCCAAGGCTGTAAGCCGCGTGAACTTTCGAGATTTTCACACCCGAAACCCCGGAGCGGGCCGCGATGATCATGATGAACAATGCCGCCAGGAACAGCAGCGTAATCTTCGCCGTCTCGTCAATGCCCAGCCACAAGATGATCAGCGGGATCAGTGCCAGTGGCGGGATCGGGCGCATAAATTCGACAATCGGGTCAAACAAACCACGTGCCGTTGAGCTGAGGCCCATTGCAAAGCCCAGCGGAATACCGACCAGCGCACCAAAGAACACGCCCGAAAGAACGCGGTAAACACTGATAAAGACGTGCTCCCACAGTTCCGTGTTACGGAAGCCCTGATCCAACAGCTTGGTCATCCGGCTGCCCACCGCCTCGAAAGACGGCCAGTAGATCGGCTTCACCCAGCCGAAAGAAGTGGAAACCCACCACAGCAACAACAGCAGGATAATAGTAACAAAGCTCCACAAGCGCCCGGAGTTCACCGCGCTCGGATCACCGAACTTAACGGTCTTCTGGCGGGTAAAACTGTTATCAGCCATCCCCAGCCACATCATCAACGCGGAGGGCGTCTCCTGCGGCGCGGCGACCAGCTTGATGTTGGGATCGTTTGATTGGTCGGTCATTTATCCATTCCTCCCATGATCTCTTCTTCCATCTCCCAGATCATCGACAGGATCTCTTCGCGCTTTTCGATGAACTCGGCACTCGCCTTGATATCGCGGGGGCTTTGCGTCAGCCCTTGCTCGGCAAAGGGCAGATTGTATTCTTTGTGGATACGGCCCGGACGTGGTGCCATAACGATCAACCGCTCGCCAAGGAACAGTGCTTCCTCAACAGAGTGGGTGATCAACACAATGGTTTTGCCCGTCTCTTTCCACAGTTTCAGCACCAAACCTTGCATTTTCTCACGGGTCAGCGCGTCGAGTGCGCCCAGCGGTTCATCCATCAGGATCACATCGGGCTCGTTCGCCAAACACCGCGCCAACGCAACACGCTGCTGCATCCCGCCGGAAAGCTGGTAAACGGGTTTGTCGCCGAAATCGCCCAAGCCAACGATATTGAGCAGGTGGTCGACCTTTTCATTCGTCTCTTTCGCGGGTTTTCCCGCCATGCGCGGGCCGAACGAGATGTTCTTGCGCACGTTCAGCCATTCAAACAAAGCGCCCTGCTGGAACACAATGCCGCGTTCCGCATCGGGACCGACAACCTGATTACCGTTCAGGAAAACCGCGCCCACAGTCGGCGCAAGAAATCCGGCAATGATGTTCAGCAATGTGGTTTTACCACAGCCCGACGGACCGAGGACGGAGAGCAATTCTCCAGATTTCAAGTCAAGCGATACATTGTTGAGTGCATGGACCGAGCCGCCACCGGGCAGCGTAAACACCATAGACACATCATCAACGACCAAACCGTTATGGTTTGCTCCGGTCATGCGATCCCCCTGTTGTTATTACATAAAAAGAAACCCGCCCGTGGTACCGGACGGGTCTGACGACGGTTCACCCGTCTACCATTTCGAGCAGTTCGTCGATGCGGTTTTGAATGGCTTTCAACTCCTCAAAAATCGCATCGTTAGACATCATCGCCTCACCACCGGATGCCGCCATCACGGCGGCAGAAGCGGGCAGGAAGCTGACATCAATAAAAGGGCTGTAATCATCCAGCGCCTTTTCCATGCCGCCCGCAGCGACCATCACATCGGCCACGCCCTTGGTCATCGCCTGAACGCCGCCGCCCAACCATGCCGGACCCGCCTGATCGGCAGCGCTCGGAAAGCCAAAGCCGCTCATCATATCCATCGTTGGTTTTTCATCCATACCCGCCGCTTTCGCGATTGCCGGTATCGCCGCCGCAGGATCAGCCGCAAACGCCATATTCGATGCTTCCGTCACTTCCATGAATTTGGTCACAAGGCCGGGATGTTCGGCGGCAAATTCGTCTGTCACCGTGACAATATCAAAGACATTGATGCCAATCGCTTGCTTCTCAGCCGATGTCAGGATCGGTTTGCCGAATTCTTTCATCCGCGTCAGCGCACCGCCGAAACCGCACGCCATGACCACGTCACCACGGGCCAGCGCCACGGCACCATCCGGCGGGTTCATCTGCACCAAAGCCACTTCATCAGAGCTGACCCCAAGACTTTCCAGTGTTTTCAACAGCGAGTAATGCGTCACGTTTCCAATCGGCGTGGCAATCTTTTTACCAACGAGCCGATCCGCACTGTCTTTGGTAATCTCCGCCGCATCCGCGACGATGCAGTCATCATTGTCAGAATAGGTAACCGCAACACCAACCATCTTCAGCGGCGCGCCCGTAGAAACGCCGACCACAAACGGCACGAACCCTTGGCTGTAGGCGATATGCACATCGCCGGAAACCATCGCTTGTGTCATCTCGTTGCCATTGCCGAACGCACGCCAGCGCACATCCACACCAAGCGCCTCATCGTAGGTTTTTTCCAATTGAGCAACCTGGTTCGCGGTCGGCCATTCAAGGAAATAAGCAACCGTGATTTCATCAAGCGCCGATGCCGCAGTGGCACTAAAAGCCAGTACAGAAGCGCCCAGTGCGGCAAGGATTGATTTTTTCATACTTTGTTTCTCCCGCGAGAAAAATTTCGGGCCGTCGCGCTCACAGGAAAAAGGATAACCCCTTTCAGCGCAAGGCTTAACCATGCGAACTACGAGGTTAAATTGCGGAAGTCGCTCCACAATTCATTCTGCACCCCTCTTATGCCCTGATTGGCACCATATCCACCCTTGACCTGCCTGACACGACACCACCTGCCGAATACGACAGAAGGTGTCGCAGACTGTGCAGACTTTCCGTGACACGATTCAGACGTTTCCCGTATTGAAAACGCGGAGCAGCACTCATGAAAATCGGATTTATCGGCCTCGGCAATGTCGGCGGCAAACTTGCGGGCAGCCTCGTGCGCAACGGCTTTGACACGATCGTCCTCGATCTGGATGCGGCATTGGTCGCGCAATTCGTCACTCAAGGCGCGACGGCGGGCGGAACACCCGCCGAAATGATGGCCGGGTGCGACGCGGTCATCACCTGCCTTCCCTCCCCCGCCGCCTCCGCCGCCGTGGTTGAGGGCGAAAACGGTCTGCTCGAAGGCATCGTGCCGGGTAAAATCTGGATGGAAATGTCCAGCAATGACGAGGCCGAGGTCAAACGCCTTGGCGAAAAGATCATCGCTAAAGGCGGCGCGGCGGTCGATTGCCCCGTCTCCGGCGGCTGTCATCGTGCCGCAACCGGCAACATCGCGATCTTTGCGGGCTGCGACCGCGAGACGTTCGAGCGTATCCTCCCCGTCCTCACACGTTTGGGCCGCCGTGTGCTGCACACCGGACCATTGGGCAGCGCCTCGGTCTTGAAGGTCATGACCAACTACCTCGCCACGGTGAACCTGATCGCGTGCGGCGAGGCGATGACCGTTTGCAAAGCCGCCGGAATGGACCTCGCCACCACATATGAGGCAATTCGTATTTCATCAGGCAACAGCTTTTGCCATGAAACCGAAAGCCAAGTGGTCCTGAACGGCTCCCGCGATATCGGCTTCACAATGGATCTGGTCAAAAAAGACATCGGCCTGTTCCAAGCCATCGCCGACCGTGCGGGCGTTCCGATTGAGCTGAACCCGAAGATGATCGAGATTTTCGACGACGGCATCGAGCGTTACGGCCCGCGTGAACACTCCCCCAACATCATCCGCCGATTGGAAGATGCGACCGGACTGAGCATCCTCGCCGACGGTTTTCCGGCGGAAATTTTCGACGATGAACCGGAAGAGGAAGGCTACGAAGTCGTGCGCGGCGGGCGGCAGTAGTTTCCGGGTCATCAGAATTTACAATGAAAACAATACCATACCCCGCGAAGGCGGGGTATCCATTCCTCCACATTCTCTGGCGTCCGCAGTGACTTGAATGACGGGGGCAAGGCTTGTGGACCCGTGGATCCGCGCCGTAATCTATCCTCGCGGAGGCGGAGGCGCGGCTTTATAACACCGCAAAAAGCGATTGCTGAGAAACCACGCGCTCAAAAATCTGTCGGCGCGCCGCCCTCTTGTTTGCGCTTTGCCACAAACTCATCGAGCGCGGCCTTCGCATCACCGTCTATCGGCGGCTCCTCGTATTCGGCGAGGATCGATTTCCAGATGCCATTCGCCCGCTGCTCCGTCCGCAACGCGCCGTTGTCTTCCCAGTTCTCATAGTTTGACCAGTCCGACAGGAACGGCTTGTAAAACGCCTCCTCGTAGCGGTCTTGGGTGTGTTGCGTGCCAAAGAAATGCCCGCCCGCACCTACATCACGGATCGCCTCAACAGCGATGTCATCTTCGGTCACCGGAACGGGTTTCACATAGTGCTGCATCTGCTGCAACATCTCGCAATCCATGATGAATTTCTCATAAGACGCACACAGCCCGCCTTCAAGCCACCCCGCGCCGTGGTAGATCATATTCGTCTGCCCAGTGACCACGCCCCACAGCGAAAACGCGCTTTCCCACGCCGCTTGCCCGTCAGGATAATTCGCCGCACAAGTGTTCGATGCGCGCAGCGGCAGCTTATAGTATCGCGCCATCTGCCCCGACATCTGACACGCCCGCATGTATTCCGGTGTCCCGAACGCGGGCGATCCCGTGCGCATATCCACATTCGACGTGAACGAACCATACACCGCCGGTGATCCGGCCCGCACACATTGCAACAGCGCGATCCCGGCCAGCCCTTCCGCCGTTTGCTGCGCCACTGCCCCCGCTATGGTAACAGGGGCCATCGCTCCGGACAGCGTGAAGGGTGACACCACAGTCGGCTGGTTCCGCTCTGCCATCCGCATCGCGCCATCCAGCATTGGCCAGTCATGCTTCAACGGCGATGTCGAGTTGATGTTGGTAAACATCCTCGGTTTGGCCTCAAATTCCTCATGCGACAGCCCCCCGGCCAGCCGCACCATCTCCATCTGATCTTCAATCCGTTCGGTGCCCAGCGAGTAGGCGTGACAAACCTTATCGGTCAGCACCAGCTTGTCGCGCATTCCGTCCAAGTGCCGGATGGAAGCGTGTACGTCGACCGGTTCGACCGGATAGCCGGAGACAAAATGTAAGCAGTTGAAATACTGCGTCATCTTGATGAAGTCGGTGAACGCTTTGTAGTTCCCGCTCTTTCGCCCTTCATCGAGGTTAGAGTAGTTTGGCGGCGAACCAACCTGCCCCACCAACATCTGTCGACCGCCGACTGTGATCGTCCTGTCAGGGTTGCGGGGCACGATATCGAAAGAGGACGGGGCCAGTGCGATCTTTTCCATGACGAAATCACGGCCCATCCGCACCGTCACACCGTCATCCAAGACGGTACAGCCCTCGCGGCGCAGGATATCAACGGCTTTGGGGTGCAGGAATTCTATCCCGATCTCCTCCAAAACACGCATCGCACCATCATGAATATTCTCTATGGATTCAGCTGCTAACGGCTCAATCGGCGCGTCATTGTATTGGGGTAGCGACCAAGGGAGTTGTGCAACGCTTGGCCCGCGCCCTCTTTCATTGCCCGCCCGGCCACCGCTGCGGCGGCGCTTGGTTTTCTCACTGGCCAGTTTAGCTGTTCCGCTGTCTGAAATATCCACGACGAACCTCTTGGTTTTCCTTCCTGGAGTGCCGCATGGCAAAATCGAAATGGCAACGCTTTTTACGACGGCAGGAGTCGTTTTTGTACGGCAAGCGCCGTATCCGCATTTTCATGATCGCTTCATGCGGATTACTCGCTATATGAAATTAGAGGGGACGCGGTGAGAGGGGACACGCTGTCATGAGTGATTTTGACGTAAAAAAACCAAGCGAGGAAGAGGCACGGGATGCTGTGCGCACACTCATACGTTGGGCCGGGGATGACCCCGACCGCGAAGGCTTGCTTGATACACCCGACCGCGTGACACGCGCCTATCGCGAGTGGTTCAAGGGCTATGACGTTGATCCGTATGATTATCTCGCCCGGACCTTTGAGGAAGTCGGCGGCTACGACGAGATGGTCGTGCTGCGTGATATCCGGTTTGAAAGCTATTGCGAGCATCACATGTGCCCGATCATCGGCAAGGCGCATGTCGGATACCTGCCAACAGACCGCGTTGTCGGCATCTCAAAACTCGCCCGCGTGGTCGAAAGCTATGCCAAGCGGATGCAAGTGCAGGAAAAACTGACGGCACAAATCGCACAAGCGATCAGCGATGTTCTAAAACCACGCGGCGTTGCCGTCGTGCTGGAAGCCGAACACCAGTGCATGACCACACGCGGCATCCACAAACACGGCGTCACGATGGTCACCAGCCAGATGCAGGGCTTGTTCCGCAAAGACCCCCGCACGCGGCAGGAGTTTATGACGGTGATCGGCAATCCGGTGAACCGGGGGAGTTAGAGTCATTCGCGATCAACTTGGGCCAACCTCATCGCGGTCCCCATTTCAGCTTTGCCAAGAACGAGACGGTGTCAGATAACATCAAGACTAATTCTTCTCAGCCCTCCAGCACCGCCTCAATCACCACAAAAGCCTGCGCATACGGATCATCATCGGTCATCGTCAAATGAATGCGCGGCACATATCCCGCAGGGGTCAACGCCTGCAGCCGCTGCAACGCGCCCCCGGTCAAAGTCATTGTCGGTTGTCCGCTTGGCAGGTTTGCTACGCCCATTTCGCGCCACGCCACCCCCATACGAACCCCACTGCCCAATGCCTTCGAGCAAGCCTCTTTCGCCGCCCAGCGCTTGGCATAGCTGGCTGCGCGGTGGGGTTTGGCATCGGATCGGCTACGCTCAATGTCAGTGAAAACACGGTTCGTAAACCGTTCACCAAACCGTTCCAACGTCCCCGCTATGCGACGTATGTCTGCGAGGTCCGACCCGATGCCGATAATCATACTCCTGTGCGGCCTTCGTTGATTGCCGCACGCATTTTGACAATCGCGCTCTCTAACCCGATATAAACGGCCTCACCGATCAGAAAATGCCCGATATTCAACTCAACAATATCCGGGATGACCGAAATCAAACGCGCCGTGTCAAAATCAAGCCCGTGGCCGGCGTGGACCTCAATCCCCATTTCCGTGGCGATCCGCGTTGCCTCGCGCAAGCGCTCATACTCCGATGCGCGCCGCGCCATATCACCGGACAAATGCGCCTCGGCAAACGTGCCCGTGTGCAATTCGATCACGGGCGCACCAATCCGCGCACAGGCTTCAATCTGCGCGGGATCGGCCTCAATGAACATCGACACACGGCTGCCCGCTTCACGCAAGGGCGCGATAAACTCCGCCAGCCGCGCCTCATCTTGCAACACACCCAGGCCGCCCTCGGTCGTGCGCTCTTCGCGCTTTTCCGGCACAATACACGCGGCGTGGGGGGCATTACGCAGGGCAATCGCTTGCATCTCATCCGTCGCGGCCATTTCAAAATTCAGCGGCACGCTCAACGCGGCTTTGAGTTGGGTGATATCATCATCGCGGATATGGCGGCGATCCTCACGAAGATGCGCGGTAATGCCATCCGCTCCCGCTTGCTCGGCAAGCTTCGCCGCACGCACCGGGTCAGGGGCAAAGCCGCCACGGGCATTGCGGATCGTTGCCACGTGGTCGATGTTAACGCCAAGGCGCGGTGCGGTTGTGCGGGTCATGGTCGATCCTCCTGTAAGCGGGAATATAGGGCGGATCGTGCGGTTTGACGCAAGATTTATTCTGCGGCGTTCAGCGCGGCTTTTTCTTTCTCCGCACGCTCGATTTTCTTCTTGCGCAACTTCTCGGTCCGGCGCTTCTGATAGGCGGCGACAGCGGGACGAACGATAAAGAACGACGCGATTGTAACAGGGATACCCAGCACCAGACCGCCCAAACCATAGGGCAACATGAACACGGTAAAGAAGTCCTGCATACTGTCCCGCGCGTGGACCCAGGTCATCGCACCCGGCTCTGCCATGCCAACGGCACTCAAGACACCTTCTTTGAGGACATTGCCGATATCGACAAAGGCCTGAATAATCCCCTCGCCATCGGTCGTGGTGCTGTTACGGCCCAACAACGCATTGCCGATCGCCATGCACGAACCCGCAATCAGCGGGAACGAGATCGGGTTGCCGACAATCGTTCCAAAAATGGAACCGACAATATTTCCGCCGAGCACCCGCGCCAGTAGCGCCGCTATAACAAAGTGCAAACCGAAAAACGGGGTGAAAGACGCAAACGCGCCACAAGCAAAGCCAAGTGCGATTTTACTGGGCGTGTCATTCAGGCGCTCAATTCTGTGCCGGATATACCGCCACCCGCGTGCGAACCCTTTCGCCGGCCACAGAAAATCCAGCATCCGCCGAAGCAGGGATTGCTGAACTCTCCGTTTAAAGACCATCCATACTCTCCGTTCGCAACGCTACTGCGCCACGCTCATCAGGCTTTTAAGCCCCGGCTGCCGGGTTTGATCGCGGGTATGGCCATCAATTCAGGCGGCAATTTGTTTTCATCATACAGCGGAATGGTTAACGATAAGAGCGACGTTAGAGGCACGCCGATATCCGCTTCACCACCACTGCGGTCCACCAATGACGCCCCCGCGATGACAGTGCCGCCATGCGCCTCGATGCTGGCAATGCATTCGCGCGAAGACAGGCCCGTGGTCACAACATCCTCAATCATCAGACACCGCGCCCCTTGCGCAATGTCAAAACCGCGCCGGAAGACGAAACTGCCCTCAACCCGTTCGCAAAAAACCGATGGCAGGCCCAGTTGCCGCGCCAACTCGTAGCCGACCACGACACCGCCCATCGCCGGGGATACGCATAGATCAAAGGCATCTTCGCCATGTTTCGCCCGCACTTTGTCTGCCAGCGCCGCACAAACGCGCATGGCCCGCGCCGTCTGCATCATCACACGGGCGCATTGCAGGTACATAGGGCTGCGTTTGCCGGAGGACAAAATAAAGTGGCCTTCGAGTAGGGCTTCTGCTTCGCGGAATTCCGCGAGAACCTCGTCTTGATTCACAAGGGCTTCCTCGGATTAGAGTGGAGCGGCATTAACTTATTCGTTGGAATGCCCTGTGTCGGGCTGCGGGTCAACGCCGCTGATGCGATCAACGCTGTCAACACGCTGCTGATTGGTCAACGCCTTCAAAATCCTGTGAAGATGGCGGAAATCACGCACTTCGATATCCACAATCACGCTGTAATAGCTCGGCTTGCGATCCACGATGCGCAAGTTATCGATATTCGCCCCCAGCGCGCCGATTCCTGTACACATGGACCCCAGCGCCCCCGGCTCATTCGCAAGGATCACGGCGATTCGGGTGCGATAGCGGGCAACGGCATCCGCCCCATCACCCCAGAACATGTCGAGCCACTCGCCCGCATCATCCTCAATCTCCGCCAGCACATTGCAATCGATCCGGTGGACCATCACGCCGCCCTGCTCGCGATCCACGATGCCGATGATCCTCTCAAACGGTATTGGCGTGCAATGCGGACAGAAATGATGAACCGGGCTGCGTTGCGCGCCCCGCAAGAACACCGAAGGTTCCTCACGCTTTGCAATCTCCTCGCTGGCATCACGGTTCGGATCAGCCGCCTCCAAGACCGCAGCGGAGTCGATCTCCGATGCTCCGACGGCGACGTAGAGATCGTCAATGGTGGCCAGATCCAGCATCACAAGCGCGCGGCCCAGATCATCATCGCTCATCTCATACCCGGCACGGGTAAACGCACGATCCAGCAATTGCCGGCCAAAGCGGGCGCGTTCGGTCTTCTCAATGTCACGCAGGGCGCGCCGGATGGCCGATTTCGCACGGCCCGTGATAACCATATCTTCCCACTCGGCGCTGGGCGTCTGGCCTTCGGAGCGTAGAATTTCGATGTTCTGACCGTTGCGCAGCTCTTTCCAGAACGGTGCCTGATGCCCGTCAATCCGCGCTCCGACACACGTATTACCGAGATTGGTGTGAACCGCATAAGCGAAGTCGAGCGCCGTTGCCCCGCGCGGCAGCCGTTTCACATCGCCCTTCGGACTGAAGCAAAAAACCTGATCGTGATAGAGTTCGAGCTTCACATGCTCCAAAAACTCACGCGGCGGCGCACCCTCCTCTAGCCGCTGCAACACGTCTTTGAGCCATAGTGTCGGACCAACCGAATAAGGGTTTTCAGCCCGCTGCCCATCGCGATAACTCCAATGCGCGGCAACACCTTGCTCAGAGGCCTCGTGCATATTGATGGTGCGGATTTGCACCTCAACCCGCCAACCGCTGGGGCCGATTACGGTAGTGTGGAGCGAACGGTAGCCATTGCCTTTAGGGTTTGAAATATAATCCTTAAACCGCCCCGGCACCGCTTGCCATTCCCGGTGGACAGCACCCAGTGCGCGATAGCATTCATCCTGCGAGGCTACGATAATGCGGAATGCGACAATATCTGACAGGCTCTCAAACCCGACCTTGTCCTCTTGCAGCTTTCGCCAGATCGAATACGGACGCTTTTGGCGGCCATCCACACGGGCGACAACCCCCATATCCGCTAGCAGCGTTTCAAGATCGCGCTCCACATCAGGTATGACCATATCGCCATGTTTGCGCTTGAGGCTTACAAATCTGCGCAGCACAGACATCCGCGCCCCCGGCGCGAGAACCCGAATCGCAAGATCTTCCAATTCCTCGCGCATCTCCTGCATTCCCATGCGGCCGGCGAGGGGGGCATAAACCTCCATCGTTTCGGTCGCGATACGGTCCTGCTTTTCTTGGGTCAGCCCGGAAATCGTGCGCATGTTGTGGGTACGGTCGGCCAGTTTGACCAGCAAAACACGGGCGTCACGGGCAACGGCGAGAATCAGTTTGCGGAAGTTCTCGGCCTGCGCTTGCTCACGGGTGTTGACCACGCCGTCACGTTCTTCAATCTCACTGAGTTTGGTGACGCCCGCAACCAGATACGCGATCTCATGGCCAAAGCGATTCTCTATATCACCAAGCGAGTATTTCGTATCCTCGACCACATCATGCAACAGCGCTGTGATAATGCTGGCATCATCAAGATGCAGGTCTGCGAGCAGATTGGCAACGGCGATGGGGTGAGTGAAATACGGCTCGCCGGATTTACGGTTTTGTGTCGCGTGGGCCAGTGCGCCCAAGTCAAAAGCCGCACGCACAAGGGTGGTGTCGCTTTCAGGATTGTATTGCAGGATACGGGCTTGCAGCGCTTCGTATTCATCTACAAAAGCACGCGACGCATCCAGCGTCGCGTTATCGTTTGGCACGGCTTGATCCGCCGCGCCCGCCATCAGCTTGAGGTGCTCTCCGCCTTAAGCGCGCGGATCAGCTCTTCTTCAGAAAGGTCGGCTTCTGGCGCGTCTTGCTCACCCATCAGCGCAGCCATGTTGTCTTCAACAGGCTCATCAACCTCGACATGTTTTTGCAGGCTGGCAATCGCACGTTCGCGCAGCTCATCGGGTGTGATGGCTTCTTCGGCGATTTCGCGCAGGGACACGACGGGAAACTTATCCTCATCCCGCTCGACCAGCATGGAGGCTCCGGCGGCGATGGCGCGAGCGCGATAGCCCGCCAAAATCACCACTTCAAAGCGATTCGGCACCTTATCGACGCAGTCCTCAACGGTAACGCGAGCCATGTTTTTTCCAATCTTTTCAGAAAGCGGATTTTTTGAATAAACAAAGGGATGCCGACAATCAAGCGGCATCCCTTTATATTTTGTGCTTTTCACGGCTAATCCCCGGATGAGTGACCGCCGTTTGCAGCAACAATCAGTCCGGATGCTTAACGCTGTGCCAGACTTTTTTGTTCGTGAACCACACCAGCACCGAGAATAAGATCAGGAACATAAACGACCACACCCCGGCCTGTTTACGCTCAACCATCTTCGGCTCAGCCGCCCACATCAGAAATTCGGAGATGTCAGCGGCGTATTGCTCCAGTGTCTCAGGCGAGCCGTCGGTATAGGTGACGTAGCCTTCGTCAATCGGTTGGGCCATACTGAAATAGCCGCCGTAAGCGGTGTTTTCGTACAGGAGCGAATCGCCCGATTCTTTCTCCTCACCCGTATAGCCGAGCAGAGTCGAATAGATGTAGTGGGGACCATTTGCACGGGCTTTCGCGAGCAGCGAGAAGTCCGGCGGGTTGCCTTCGGCCAATGGCGTCGGGAAGTAATCGAACGGCTTGCCGGGGCGCGTATCGCCCGGTTCGCCCTCTTCGTCAGCCACCTCATATTCCGCAGCGATGGCTTTGACAGCCTCCGTTGAGAGACCCGGACCGTTCTTGTCGGACAGGGTGCGGAACGACACGAATTTCATACCGTGGCACGCGGCACAGACTTCGCGGTACACCTGAAAGCCGCGCTGCAATGCGCCCTGATCAAATGTGCCGAATGCGCCTTCAAACTTGAAGTCGTGGTCAAGCAGTTTACCACCGCCTCCCGCCGCAACGGCGGCAGAGGCTCCGAACCCGATGGAGAGGGCGGTAATCGCGCTGATAATAGCGTTTTTCATGGCTCTCTCCTTATTCAGCAGGCTGTGTAGCGGCAGCTGGCGTGCCGGATGCGGGTTCATGGGGATGTTTCGCGGCGAAATCCGCTTCAATCGACTCAGGCCGATCAAGCGGTTTCTCGATCAGACCAACCACAGGCAGGACGATCAGGAAATGCGCGAACCAGTAGATTGTGCCGATCAGCGACACCATCGGAACGATGCCCTCCGCAGGTTGCGCGCCTGCCCACATCAGCACGAAGAAGTCGATGACCAATACCAGGAACCACCAGCGATAGATCGGGCGGAAACGGGTGGAGCGGACATTCGACGTATCGAGCCAAGGGATAAACGCAAGAACGGCAATCGCGCCGAACATCGCAATCACGCCGCCCAGCTTGGCCGGGATGATCCAGAACAGATCAAAGGTGATCGCCCGCAGGATCGCGTAGAACGGCAGGAAGTACCACTCAGGCACGATGTGCGAAGGCGTAACCAGCGAGTTTGCCTCGACGTAGTTGTCCGGGTGGCCCAGATAGTTCGGGGCAAAATACACGAACACCGCATAAATCGTCAGGAACACGAGGATCGCGAACAGGTCTTTGGTCACGTAAAACGGCGTGAACGGGACCGTGTCTTTCTTGACGGTTTCCAGCGATTCTTTGCGAACCTCAACGCCGGTCGGGTTTGTGTTGCCGACGTGGTGCAGTGCCCAGATATGCAGAACCGTCAGGCCCGCAATCACGAATGGCAGCAGGTAGTGCAGAGAGAACATGCGGTTAAGCGTTGCATCACCCACGAAGGGGCCGCCCCAGAGCCACGTTTGCAGGCTTTCGCCCACCAACGGGATCGCGCCGAACAGTGAGGTGATAACTTTCGCACCCCAGAAGCTCATCTGACCCCAGGGCAGAACGTAGCCCATAAACGCCGTCGCCATCATCGCAACAAAGATCAACACACCAATGATCCACAGGATCTCACGCGGTGCTTTGTAGGAGCCGTAGTAGAGGCCACGGAAAATGTGGGCGTAAACGGCAATAAAGAAGAACGATGCGCCGTTGGCGTGCGCATAGCGCAGCAACCAACCATAGTTCACATCACGCATGATGTGCTCCACAGATGCGAACGCGGCGTACTCGCCGACCTGATAGTGCATTGCCAGCACGATGCCCGTAACGATCTGGATGACCAGAAACAGCACCAGAATGCCACCGAACACATAAGCGTAGTTCAAGTTCTTGGGCGTCGGGAAATTGCGAAGGTGATCGATGAGGCCCAGCACTGGCAGGCGGCTCTCGATCCATTTGGCCGAATCAGATTTCGGCTCATAATGCTCTTGAGGGATCGTTCCCATTGTCAGAAACTCCTATCCAAGCTTAAGGGTGTCATCATCGATGAAAGCCGCGACGGGAACCGGAAGGTTCTCAGGGGCCGGGCCTTTGCGTATGCGTCCGGCTTTGTCGTAGTGCGAGCCGTGGCACGGGCAGAACCAGCCGCCGAATTCACCGGCACCATCGCCAAGCGGAATACAACCAAGGTGGGTACAAACGCCACTGAGAACGATTATATCCCGATCCGGGTCAACCAAACGGTCGCGCAAATCCGCAACAGCCCCGTCTGTGTTGGGATTGCGCGGGTCAGGGTCTGGCATTCCCGACGCGTCTTCTTCGTTGACAGCGGCAATATCTTCTTCGGTCATGCGACGGATGAAGACAGGGGCGCGAAGGAAAGAGACTTTCATCTCCTGACCCGGCTCCAGACTGCTGATATCAACTTCAATTGATGACTGGGCCAGCACCGAGGCGCTGGGGTTCATCTGATCAACCAGCGGCCATACGGCAGAAGCCACACCAATGGCACCGACGGCACCGGTTGCGAGAAACAGAACATCGCGACGGTCTTCATCCGCCACATGGTTCTTTGAGTCGTGCGCATTCGCCAAGATCATTCTCCTTGGGATCAATGGGCGGTGGCCACAAGAATGAATTGCGGCCAAGATGGGGCGTATCTAGCGCCGAACTTCGACCCCGTCTAGGTGACAATCGGTCTCAAATACGCCGTAAGATGCAGTTTCTGAAAATTTGATACTTTTTTAGCGATTATGAGATTGAAAGACGATGCAAACGCGGCTAAGTCACCGCTGTGTTGGGGCGTAGCTTAGCTGGTAAAGCAGCGGTTTTTGGTACCGAAGAGCGCAGGTTCGAATCCTGCCGCCCCAGCCAGATTTCCAGGCCAGCACATTAAAACACGATATCAACGCAGTCGCGTGCGGCGCACTATCCGGGCTTTTCGCGTTTACGCCCGCCAAAAACCGCTGTTTGTGTTCGAGTCGATCAGAATCACCAAACAGCCCGCTCAACGTGGTAAGCAATCCGTTAACCCGGACAATGGCACAAGCGTTGTTATTGACGTGCGTTGACTTGCAGGGACGCTTCCCCCATTTATCGCCGCCGTCCATGTATCGTTGAAAGGGACTACGCCCATGACCGTTGTCATCGTGGAATCGCCGGCAAAGGCGAAGACGATTGAGAAATATCTCGGCAAGGGCTTTGAAGTCTATGCCTCCTACGGCCACGTGCGCGATCTGCCCTCGAAAGACGGCTCGGTCCTGCCGGACGAAGATTTCGAGATGAAGTGGGAGACGGGCGATGAACGCTCCCGCAAGCAGCTCAAAACAATTGCGGATGCGGTTAAGGGCACGGATAAACTGATCCTCGCGACCGACCCCGACAGAGAAGGCGAGGCGATTTCGTGGCACTTGCTGGAAGCGTTACGCAAGCGGCGGAGTTTGAAAAAGACGGTTCCGGTCGAGCGGGTGGTCTTCAACGCCATCACCAAGACCGCTGTGCTGGAGGCGATGAAAAACCCGCGCGATGTGAATATGCCGCTGGTCGAGGCGTATTTGGCAAGGCGTGCGCTGGACTATCTGGTGGGCTTTAATCTCTCCCCTGTGTTGTGGCGCAAGTTGCCGGGATCACGCTCGGCGGGACGGGTGCAATCTGTTGCGCTGCGCATCGTGTGCGAGCGCGAAACCGAGATCGAACAGTTCAAGCCACGCGAATACTGGTCCGCCCGCGCCCGCTTTGCCACGCCGAAGGGCGCGGATTTCGAGGCACGTTTGACCACGCTGGACGGCAAGAAGCTCGAACGCTTTGATATGGCGACCGAGGCGGATGCGGCAAAGGCTGTCGAGGCGATTGATGCGCGCGACTTCTCCATTACTTCCGTCGAGGCCAAGCCCGCGACCCGTAACCCCTCGCCCCCCTTCATGACCTCAACCCTTCAGCAGGAGGCGTCGCGAAAGCTGGGCATGGGCGCAAAGGGCGCGATGCAGGTGGCGCAGCGCCTCTATGAGCAGGGTCTCATCACCTATATGCGAACCGACGGTCTCGATATGGACCCCGACGCGGTCAAGGAAGCGCGCAGCACAATCGACAGCCGCTATGGCAAAGAATACGTGCCCGGCAAGCCGCGCGTCTATAAATCCAAAGCCAAAAACGCGCAGGAGGCGCACGAATGTATCCGCCCGACCGATTTTTCCAAGGCACCTAAGGATTTGTCGCTGTCCGGCGATGAGCTGCGTCTTTACGACCTGATCTGGAAGCGCGCGATTTCCAGCCAGATGGAATCCGCCAAACTGGAGCGCACAACGGTCGAGATTGCCAGCGCCGACAAGAAAGTCGGCTTCCGCGCTACGGGTCAGGTCGTGAAATTCGACGGCTTTCTCGCGGTGTACGAGGAAGGCAAGGACGATGCGCAGGATGAAGACAGCCGCATCCTGCCCGCCATGGCCGGTGGCGACGCGCTGAAAAAGGTATCGGGCGCGATGCAGGCCGACTTTGCCAAGGCCACGGCGCCCAAGGGCGGCGGCGATGACGAGGTGCTGGTAGAGAAGGCCACCGACGCGAAAGGACCGCTGACCGCGATTCTGTCCAAGGACGAAAGCGCACTCGCTGTCCAGCACCACACCCAACCGCCGCCCCGCTTTACCGAGGCGTCGCTGGTGAAGCGCATGGAAGAACTCGGCATTGGTCGCCCCTCCACCTATGCGTCTATTATCTCGGTAATTCAGGATCGCGGCTATGTCTCTAAAGACGGCAACCGCCTGACCGCTGAGGATAAAGGGCGATTGGTGACGGCGTTTTTGGAGAACTATTTCCGGCGCTATGTCGAATATGATTTCACTGCTGACCTCGAGGAAGAACTCGACGCGATTTCGGCGGGGGATGCGGAGTATAAGAAGCTGCTCGGCAAATTCTGGAAGGATTTTTCGGCGGCGGTTGCGGAAACAAAAGAGCTGCGTGTGCGCGAGGTGCTCGACACCATCAACGACGCGATGGGCGACCATGTATTCCCGGATCGCGGCGATGGCAGCAATCCGCGTGCCTGTCAGGTATGTGGCAAGGATGGCCGCGAGGGCGGGATGCTGTCGATCAAGACGGGCAAGTTCGGGGCGTTTATCGGTTGCTCGAACCATCCCGAATGCAAATTCACCCGCCCGTTCGGCCTGACCAATGAGGAAGCCGAAAAACAAGCGGCGGAGAATGTTGATATCGAACTCGGCATTGATCCTGATACCGGCAAGCCTGTGAACCTGCGCACCGGACGCTTCGGTCCATATATTCAGCTTGGTGAGCCTGAGATCGAAGAAAAAGAAAAGGGCAAGGCGAAGCCCAAGAAAACCAAGCCGCCCCGCGCATCGCTGCCGAATGGGGTAACACCGGATAATGTGACGTTCGATCTGGCGCTCAAACTGCTGTCGCTGCCGCGCGAGGTGGGTAAACACCCTGAGGATAACGAGCCGATCACCGCCTCCATCGGCCCTTACGGTGCTTATGTGAAGCACAACAAGACCTACGCAAACATGCCCGAATGGCAGGATGTCTTCGAGGTTGGGCTGAACCGCGCCGTTGATCTGATCGCGGAGAAAATCGCCAATCCCGGTAAGGGCCGTGGCCGCGCCGCCGCGAAGCCACCACTCAAGGATTTGGGCGAACATCCCAATGACGGCGGTGAGATGAAAGTGCTTGAGGGACGGTTCGGCCCTTATGTGAAATGGGGCAAGGTCAACGCGACCATCCCTAAGGACACAAAACCCGAAGATGTGACCGTCGAACAAGCTGTTGAATTAATTGAGAAAAAACTGTCTAAGAAAAAGTAAATCTCTTTTTCGGATTTAATTGGCCTGACGTTTTCACGTGATTAAAGAATTTCGCATATCTTTGCCTTATTAAACGATTTGGGTGAGGCAATGGAAAAGAGACTAGTTGTTGCCTTTTGGGCTGCCTTAATTGGGTTTTCGATATGGCAAACGCCTGAGGTTCTTTTCAATGCGTTTGATGATTCGCCAGCTGTGTCTGTTGTTGTATTCGACGAAGCGGAAACAGATGAAATCAACAGACGTCAACCGCGTGAATTCACGGTCACGACACCAAGTGATCCGTCCCGATTGAAAGAGGGGCGGAAAAACAAAGTTGCCAATGTCGAACCGACAGAGTTCAAATTCGACTTTTCCGCTTACAGACGCGCCAAACAAAAAACCTCTATCTTCTCAACCTATCGCGATGGGCAAGAGCAGGTGCCGTTTTCTGAGAAACGCTTCTTCTCATATTCCAAGAAAACGCCTGGCGTAAGCGGTCTTTACGATTCTGCCGGCGATATCGTTTATCCTGTGGACACGCGCCACTTGCATTAGCGCGAAAGCATAAAGCCTGTTACACCTGCGAAAGATTAACAATCGCTGGTGACTGAATGGCCGATGCCCTGCCGAGCAAAGATGAAGTGCTCGCTTTTATCCGTGAAAGCCCCGCCAAGGTCGGAAAGCGCGAGATTGCACGCGCTTTTAAGATCAAGGGTGCCAACCGGATCGCGCTTAAAGAGATGCTGGCCGAGCTGGCAGATGAGGGTCTGATCGCACGTGGCGCGCGGCGCAGCTTTGCCGGAGACCCCAAGCGTCTTCCCCCCGTCGGCGTGGTCGATATCACAGGCCTTAGCAAAGATGGCGAGTTGACCGCGACCCCGCATGTGTGGACCCATGATGGTGTTACCCCGCCTACAATCGTATTCGCCACCCCGCGCAAAGGCGATGTGAGCCTTGGCGTGGGCAACCGCGTGCTCGCGAAACTGCGGCCCTTGAGCGAAGATGAGGGCTTCAACTATGAAGCCTCCCCCATCCGCAAGCTATCGAGTGTGCAGCGCGCCGTCGGTATTTTCCGCAGCTTTCAGGACGGCGGGCGCATTATGCCCATTAACAAGAAAGAAAGCCGCGAGTTCAAGGTTGAGGCCGCGCATGTGAATGGCGCGCAAGACGGTGAGTTAGTTGAAGTGCAGGTCATGGGCGGCGCGCGTTTCGGCTTGCCGTCGGCCAAGGTGCTGGATCGGTTGGGCGATGTGTCTGCCCCGCGATCCATCTCGCTGATCGCGATTCACGAGCACGGGATTGAGACGGAATTCAGCGAGGAGGCGCTGGCTGAGGCCGCGTCCGCTGAACCTGTGAGCGATCTGAAAGGCCGCGAAGACCTGCGCGACTTGCCGTTCGTAACCATAGACCCCGAAGACGCACGCGACCATGATGATGCGGTGTTCGCTGAGACCGATCCTGACGCGGCCAATCCCGGCGGGCATATCCTGTGGATCGCGATTGCCGATGTGGCCCATTACGTCCGCCCCGGCACGGTGCTGGATCGCGAGGCGCGCAGTCGCGGGAACTCATGTTATTTTCCTGATCGTGTCGTGCCGATGTTACCGGATTCGCTGTCTGGTGATCTTTGCTCGCTCCACGAGGGCGTGGACCGCCCGTGTACCGGCGTGCGCATCGTACTGGATGCCAAGGGCCACAAGCGCGAACATCGCTTCTTTCGCGCGCTGATGCGCTCTGCGGGGTCGCTGGCATATGAGGATGCCCAAGCGATGGCAGATGGCCATTACGAGGGCGAATATGATGCGCTCCACACACGCGTCATCACGCCCCTCTACGCCTGCTACAGCGCGCTGGTCGAGGCGCGCGAACGGCGACAGCCCCTTGCGCTGGAACTGCCCGAACGCCGCGTGCAGCTGGCCGAGGACGGCACTGTTGAAAGCATCCGTGTGCGCGAGCGGTTTGATGCACATAAGCTGATCGAGGAATGCATGGTCCTCGCCAACGTGTGCGCGGCGGAAACGCTGGAGGAAAAACGCAACGACCTGATCTATCGCGTCCATGAAACGCCGCAGGAAGACCGGATTGAAGCGCTGCGCGAGACGCTTAAAAGCATCGGCATCGCGTTTCCGAAGGGCCAACGCCTTGTGCCCGCAAACCTTAACCGCGCGCTGGCGCAAGCGTCGGAGACGGAATTTGCGGAGACGGTGAATATCTCGATCCTGCGGGCGCAGACACAAGCGTATTACGGGCCGGATAACCTGGGGCATTTCGGGCTGAACCTGGCCCGCTACGCTCATTTCACATCACCAATCCGCAGATATGCCGATCTGATCGTCCACCGCGCACTGGTTTCGGCGCTGGGGCTGGGTGCTGATCCGAAGAAGGACGGGCTGTCGAAGGAAGAGGCTGAGGCGCTGGGCGAAACGGCGACGCATATCTCGCAAATGGAGCGCCGTGCGATGCTGGCCGAGCGCGATTCGACCGACCGCTATCTCGCCGCTTATATGGAAGACCGCATCGGCGCGGAATTTGAAGGGACGGTTTCAGGCGTGCAACGCTTCGGCCTGTTCATCAAACTGAACGAGACAGGGGCGGACGGGTTGGTTCCTGTGTCCTCTATCGGCGATGATTATTACCAGCATGACGAAGATCGCGGCGCGCTGATCGGGCGGCGCAGCGGGCGAATCTTCCGCCTCGGACAGCCCGTAATCGTGCGATTGGAGGAGGCTGTTCCGCTGACAGGAGGTTTACGTTTCACTCTGCTGGACGGGGGCGCTCGCGGAAATGTCAGTGAAAAGCGGGGTACAGGGCCACGGAAATTCAAGAAAACCACTTCTAAAGCCCGCGAAAAGCGGCGCATCGCAAGGCGCGCCGCCAAGCGTTGATTGTTAAAAGTGAGTGAGTATTTATGTCATTGAATGACCAATTGTTTCAGCGGATAACGCTAACGTAACGTCGCTATCAATCCGATGTGAGGAGGGGGGCTTTCCTCACGGTGTTCCACCATATTTCCCTCATCAACGAGCCTTATTCGTTTTAGCCACTGAGGGAGTAAGAGATAATGGTCGATATGACTGAAGAACAACAAAACGCATCGACAGGATCGGTCGGTAAATATGCGCCACTTGCCGTGATCGGTGCCGGCGCGCTTGCCGGGTACTACTTCCTTGGTGATTATCTTAACTTTGACACGCTGCGCGATAACCGCGAAGCGCTGATTGCGTGGCGGGATAACAACTACCTCCTCGCAGTGCTTGCCTATATGGGCGTATACATCGCGGTGGTCGCGTTTTCGCTGCCAGGTGCGACGGTGATGACTCTAACGGGCGGCTTCCTGTTCGGCCTTATACCGGGCACGATCTTTACAGTCACCGCCGCAACGATGGGTGCCGCCTGTATCTTCCTCGCTGCGAAGAGCAGCCTCGGCGATACGCTGAAAAAGCGCGCCGGACCTTGGATGGGCAAGTTCGAGAAGGGCTTTCAGGAAAACGAGCTGAGTTTCCTCTTCCTGCTTCGCTTGGTTCCGGCTGTACCATTCTTCATCGCTAACCTTCTGCCCGCCTTCTTCGGCGTAAAGCTGATCACATATGTTTGGACCACTTTCCTCGGCATCCTGCCCGGTTCCGCTGTTTACACATCTGTCGGCACGGGTCTGGGTGAAATCTTCGCCAGTGGTCAGGAAATCAGCCTCAACATCTTCGCTGATCCGAAAGTCTGGGGTCCGTTTGTCGGCCTGATCGCGCTTGCATTGCTGCCGATCCTTATCAAGACAATCCGTGGCAAGCCAATTCCCGGTCAGGAGAACCAGTAATGTCCGATACGTTGAAAGTTGATCTCTGTATAATTGGTGCCGGTTCCGGCGGTTTGTCGGTAGCAGCAGGCGCGGTACAGATGGGTGCTTCCGTCGTGTTGATCGAGAAGCACAAGATGGGCGGCGATTGCCTGAACTACGGCTGCGTTCCCTCCAAAGCATTGCTCGCAGCGGCAAAGCACGCCCACGCCCACCGCACAGGTGTTCCGTTCGGGGTTACAGCAAATGAGCCTGAGGTCGACTTTGCCGCCGTGAACGCGCATGTTAAGTCGGTGATCGCGACGATCGAACCGCATGACAGCGTTGAACGGTTCGAGGGGCTGGGCTGCACCGTCATACAGGACGCGGCGCGCTTCACCGGACCGCAAACTGTGACAGCGGGCGGTAAAACGATTGAGGCGCGGCGTATCGTTATCTCGACAGGGTCATCACCCTTCGTGCCACCGATTCCCGGATTGGAAGATACGCCCTACTTTACCAACGAGACGATCTTTGAGAATACCGAACGTCCTGAGCGCCTCATTGTTGTTGGTGGTGGCCCGATTGGCATGGAAATGGCGCAAGCACATCGCCGCCTTGGCTCTGATGTGGTCGTGCTGGAGGGCAATAAAGCCTTCGGCAAGGACGACCCGGAGATCACGGCGATTGCGCTGGAGCGCCTCAAATCTGAAGGCCTCGACGTGCGCGAAGGCGCACTGGCCGAGCGTGTGGAAGCCGCAGGTCAGGGCGTGCGCGTCCACCTCAAGGGCGGCGAAACCGTGGAGGGCACGCATCTGCTGATGGCCGTGGGCCGCAAGCCGAATGTCGACGGCCTCGACCTCGAAAAAGCGGGCATCGAATACGAGCGGCGCGGCATCAAAGTGAACGACAATCTTGTCACCACAAACAAGAAAGTCTTCGCCATCGGCGATGTGACGGGCGGCCTGCAATTCACTCATGTCGCGGGTTATCATGCGGGCGTCGTTATTCGTAACGCGCTGTTCCAGATGTTCTGGGCAAAAGCCTCAACCGCACATATTCCCTGGGTCACGTATACCGACCCGGAGGTCGCGCAAGTTGGCTTGACGGAAGAACAAGCGAACGAGAAATTTGGCGGCAAGGCCAAGACACTTCGCTGGTCACTGGTCGAAAACGACCGCGCCCAAGCTGAACTGGCGACGCATGGCATGATCAAGGTCATGCTGAACGGCTCACGCATCGTCGGCGCGTCTATCGTCGGTAAAGGTGCGGGAGAGATGATCCAGCTTTGGGCATACGCCGTTGCCAACAAACAAAAAATCGGCTCGGTCGCCGCTTACGTTGCTCCTTACCCGACCATCGGTGAGGCAGGGAAGCGTGCTGCGGGACAATATTACGTCCCCGGTCTCTTCAGCGACCGGACAAAGAAAATCGTCAAGTTTATGTCGAAATTCGGCTGATACATTTAGGCGGATCGGAGGAGTTGGCTTATGAAAATTATGCGTTCTCTTTCGGGCCGCCTTCTTGTTTTAACGGTCATCTTCGTAATGTTGGCCGAAGTCTTGATCTTCTTGCCTTCCCTTGCCAGCTTCCGCGTCGATTATCTTCGTGAACGGCTTTCCTCAGCAAATATTGCAGCGATTGCTCTACGCGATCAGGCGATAACCCCATCGCGTGAGTTTGAAGAAGAATTGTTGACCAGTGCCGAGGTGCTTTCTATCGCTTTACGGATCGGTGGCGCACGTTTTCCGGTTCTCAATGGCGACACCAAGGGTACAGTTGCACGTACTTATGACCTGGATGTGGACACTTGGTATGGCAGCATCGTGAAGGCGGTTTACTGCATCACCAGCAATGATACTGAAGCGATCATGCGCGTCATGGGCGCCCCGGACTCCACGCGTAATCCGATGGGCGACGTTGTCGAAGTCACGATCAAACAGGGTCAGCTCAAATCCGCAATGATGGACTTCGCGTGGCGAATTCTCATCCTGTCACTGATCATCTCGCTGCTGACCGCAACGCTCGTCTATCTCAGCCTGAACAGATGGCTGGTCAGGCCGACGAGACGGCTCATCAACACAATGACCGATTTCCGGCAAGCCCCCGAACTTGCACAAATCGCTGTTCCGGGAACAGGCCGCACCGAGATTGATGAGGCGCAGCGCGAATTGTCAATGATGCAAACCGAGGTCCGCTCAGCGCTGCAACAAAAAACCCGCTTGGCTTCACTGGGCGAGGCGGTCGCTAAAATCAACCACGACCTGCGCAACATGCTCACCAGCGCGCAATTGCTGGCCGACAGGCTGGAACGCAGTGATGATCCGCTGGTTACGCGTGTCGCGCCCAAATTGCTGCGTTCACTGGATCGCGCCACGGCGCTTTGCACACAAACCCTCACTTTCGGCAGCGCAGAAGAACCCCCTCCCGTGCGACGCCGGGTTATGCTGGATCACGTGGTTGAGGAAGTGCGTGAAGCGGTTTTGCTGGATGAGGCGGGTCCGGTCAGTGCGCGGATCGATGTTGCACCGGATGTGTACGCGGAGGCAGATCCAGATCATCTGTTCCGCTTGCTGCAAAACCTGATGCGCAACGCTGTGCAAGCAATGACGGCGAGCGGCAAAGGGACTTTTATCCAAGTCACCGCGCGGCGCACTGATACGGGTGTTGAAATCGACCTGTCGGATAACGGCCCCGGGATGCCGATTGTTGCCAAGGAAAACCTGTTCAAGGCTTTTAAAGGCAGCGTTCGTAAAGGCGGCACGGGCTTGGGGCTTCATATCTCGCGCGAACTTGCGCGCGGGCATGGCGGCGACCTTGAACTGGTGGAAAGCACAACAGAAGGCACGACTTTCCGCGTTATCCTGCCGGA
Organism: uncultured Neomegalonema sp.; assembly: GCA_937948985.1. GTDB lineage: Bacteria > Pseudomonadota > Alphaproteobacteria > Rhodobacterales > Rhodobacteraceae > JAHDDY01. The sequence continues at coordinate 41,253 of CALFAK010000091.1, forward strand.
TGTGACAAAGGGATGATCCCCCGCTCCGGCTCGACCAACAGTCTGATGGACGTTGCCGGAATTTACGTCGGTCATGCGCAGGATGCAAAACTGCGCAGTGGCGTGACCGTGCTGCATTTCGATGAAGCTATGGCATGCGCCGTGGATATGCGCGGTGGTGGACCGGCCACACGCGAGACGGACGCGGTGGGGCCGGATGCGACACTCGGCATCGCCCATGCCATCACGCTTTCGGGTGGCTCGGTCTTCGGCTTGGCAGCGGGGGATGCGGTTGCGCAAGCGCTTTGCGCGCGCGGTGTCGGATTCAGCCCGGTGGTTGGCGCACGCCCTGTTCCGCTGGTCCCCGGCGCGTGCATCTATGATCTGGCAAATGGCGGGGCGAAAGACTGGGATAACACTGCACCTTACGCCACCCTTGCGCATGAAGCACTGAGCGCGCCGTCATCAAGCGCGATAGGAAGTGTGGGTGCGGGCATTGGTGCAGTCGCCGGCGCATGGCGCGGCGGCATTGGCACAGCCTCAATCATCACCGAGGGAATCACAATCGCCGCGCTGGTGGTCGTCAATCCGATCGGCTCCCCGGTGATGCCGGACGGGCGCACCCTTTGGGCATGGCCGTTTGAGCTGGGTGATGAATTCGGCGGGCGGCGGCCTAATACCGATATGCCCGCAAGCGTCGCCCTCCCCGTCGATATTAAAGGCGGACGCGCGCCAGGTGCTGCGACGTGCATCGGGGCAGTTGCCGTTTCTATCCCCGTTGCCCGCGAAACCCTGCGCCGTATCGCCATCATGGCGCAAGACGGCCTGGCCCGCGCGATTCGGCCCAGTCATGCACGGTTTGATGGCGACACGCTCTTCGCGTTGGCCCCTTTGGATCGCCCGCCAAGCGATCCGGACCTGTCGATGCTGCTCGGCTCAGCGGCGGCGGATTGCGTTGCACGCTCGGTCGGACGCGCCGTTTGGGCGGCTGATGCCGGGTGGCCGGGCACACCATCATTGCGAGAGGCTTCCATCGCGTGGTAACTCGCCCTATAAACTGCTCAAACAAGCGGATTCACGGACGAGGCGATTATGGCTGGCCACTCAAAATGGGCGAATATTCAACACCGTAAAGGGCGTCAGGATGCTGTGCGCGCGAAGATGTTTTCCAAATTCTCCAAGGAAATCACGGTTGCCGCGAAAATGGGCGACCCTGATCCTGAGAAAAACCCCCGCCTGAGGCTGGCTGTGCGCGAGGCGAAATCGCAATCGATGCCGAAAGATAACATCGAACGCGCCATCAAGAAGGCCGTCGGTGGTGACGCCGAGAACTACGATGAAATCCGCTACGAAGGCTACGGCCCGGGCGGCGTCGCAATCATCGTCGAAGTGTTGACCGATAACAAGAATCGCTCGGCAGGCAATGTGCGCTCTACCTTCTCGAAAAATGGCGGGAATCTGGGCGAAACGGGTTCCGTCGGCTTTATGTTCGACCGCGTCGGCCTCGTCCTTTACCCGGCCAGTGTTGGTGATGCGGACACGGTTATGGATGCCGCAATTGAAGCGGGTGCCGAGGATGTGGAAAGCACCGAAGAGAATCACACGATTTACTGCGATGCGGGCGATTTGAACGACGTTTCAACCGCACTGGAAGCCGCCCTGGGCGAGCCGGAAAGCGCGAAGCTGTCTTGGCGGCCTCAGAATACCAATCCCGTCGATGTCGATCAGGGTCGCACGCTCTTCAAACTGATTGCCGCTCTTGAAGATGATGATGACGTGCAAACGGTCACCACCAATTTTGAGATGTCAGATGAGGTCATGGAAGCGTTGGCTTCAGAATAATCCGGCGACCGACTTCATAACTCGCCGAAGAATCACGCCCGCCTAAAGAACAGGCGGGCGTTTTTGCATTCAATAGATATTGATAACCGCTGATTTCTGTCTCTGAACAGAATTAGGATTACTCCGTTCGGCAGCGTCCTGGATAACGGCACCACCAGCACTCAAGTCTTCACCAATTCCTGAGATCGTATTGCACGCGCCCAGGGCAAGTGCGGTGATAAAAGCAGCTGCGATAATACGCGACATGCGAAACTCCCAAAAATAAATCCCATTTCGAGAATCGCACGTTCCGGCGTATCAATCAAGTCGCCGTGATGCCCCGCAAGCGCTCACCACGACGGCGGATCAACTCCAGCACAACAAGCAGCAGGATCGAGATAATCACCAAAATCGTCGCCACTGCGAGGATCGTCGGCGAGATTTGCTCGCGAATGCCGGAATACATTTGCCGTGGGATCGTGCGATGCTCCGGCCCAGCCAGAAACAGCACGGCGACCACCTCATCAAACGAGGTGATAAAGGCGAATAACCCACCGGAAATCACACCGGGCAGGATCAGCGGCATTTGGATTTTCCAAAACGTCTTTGCCGGCCCCGCGCCCAGCGACGCTCCCGCCCGCACGAGCGACTTGTCAAACCCGACCAGCGTGGCCGTCACGGTGATAATCACAAAAGGCGTGCCGAGCGCCGCATGAGCCAGAATCACGCCCAAATAGGTCTGCGCTAAAATCCACGGATTCTCACTCTCCATTCCCAACAGCCAACTGCGCGGGTTCAGGTCTTGCGAGTAGAAGTAAAACATACCAGCCGCCGTCACCACCAACGGCACGATCAGCGGCGAAATCAGGATCGACATAATCGGCCCGCGATACGGCATTTCCGAGCGTGACAAGCCGATTGCGGCCAGCGTACCCAGCGCAACAGCGATGATCGTGGCGAAGAAACCGATGAAGAAGCTGTTCTTCATCGCCCGAACCCACTGCGCGTTTTCCCACATGTCGGTGAAGAAGCCCGGCGTCGCCGTGTGAAACGGGCTGAGTGCCTTCCACAGCCAATCCCAAAACAGGGCCCAACTTTTCGGCTGTGAGGAATCGGCCATCCCGTTGTTCAGAATATCCTCGTACCAGCGCAGCGAATAGGCGTCCTTATCAAAGGACAACATCCCTTCGGTAAAGCTGAAATACGGTTCCACATTAAAGCTGAGCGGCACGATGATAAGAATCGGCGTGATCAGGAACACGAAAATCAACGCACAGATCGTCAAAAACGTGTAATGCCAGATGCGCTGGCCTGTGGTCGTGTAATTTGGCAGCGATGACATGGCTTACCCCAGCTTCATATTGTCGATGCCGACGATCCGGTCGTACAGCCAGTAAAGGAATAGCACTATGGCCAGCAGGATGCCGCCCAAGGCTGCTGCCAGCGACCAGTTCAAGGACCGTTGCATGTGATAGGCGATGAAGTTCGAGATCAACTGCCCGTCCTGTCCACCCACCAGTGCGGGTGTGATGTAGTAACCGATGGCTAGGATGAATACGAGCAACCCGCCCGCGCCAATGCCCGGCACGGTCGCCGGGAAGTAAACCCGCCAAAACGCGGTCCAATTCGTCGCGCCAAGGCTTTTCGCCGCCCGCACATGGCTTGGTGGAATCGCCCGCATCACTGAATAGAGCGGCAAGATCATAAACGGCAACAGGATATGCGTCATCGCAATCACCGTTCCGGTCATATTGTAAATCAGGCTGAATCGCGCATCGTCATTGGTGATACCTATGAAAACGAACAGGTCATTTAACACACCTTGCGCCTGCAACATCGCAATCCACGCCGTCGTACGCACCAGCAGCGATGTCCAAAACGGCAATAACACGAGGATCATCAGCAAGTTCGATGTTTTCGCGGGCAGATGCGCCATCAGATAGGCGACAGGATAGCCGAGCAACAAGCAGCACAGCATCACCCCGCCCGCCACAACAATCGTCTTCACAAATAGCGAAACGTAGATTTGCCGCTCTTCTGACTGCGGGACAAATTCGCCCTCCGCCGTGTATTTCATATCAACGGCAGCGGCGTAGAAGGCCGGGGTCATGCTGGTCGCTGCGATTTTAATCGCCTGCCACGTTTCCAGCTCGGTCCATTTCTTATTCACCTTTTCCAACGCGGGCAGGAAAGGCGCTTCCATTTTCGCCGCACGGCGGGCGGTTTTCGTGAACAGTGATCGCGTACCGGATTCCTCACGGTTCACACGCGTGGCCACTTTGCCGATTGTCTTTGCTTTGCGGGCATCAATCATGTCCGCAACAATCGCCGCCGCCATCTCCTCTGTGGGGGCGCTGGAGCCGTCCCAAGCGCGCATAATCGGCGCACTGCGGGGCATTGATTCTTCATAAGTCGCGTTCGAGACGCCCTGCCACAACAACCCCAGAATAGGGATCACAAAGCTCGCCATAATAAACAGCAACAACGGCGCAACCAGTAAGAACGCCCGCCTGCGGCTGGTCTTCAAGGACTGACGCAGTTTAGTCTTTAGCGGTGTTCCGTCGGACGCGAGCAGTAACCCGGTCTTCTCGTCTCTAAAATGGGTCACATCGGTCATCGCTGCCGCCGATCTCGTAAATGAAAAAACGAATGAGTAGGGCCGCCCCGCAAAGGACGGCCCGGTCGTCAGATCAGCTTGCGAGCCAAGCGTTGAAACGCTCGTTCAGCTCGTCGGCATTATCAGCCCAGAACTCAAAATCGTTCTGCAGCGCATTCGTGAAGTTCTGAGGCGCCGTTGGCATTTGTGGACCCATTTTTAGGTCAGGCTTGCCATCGTAGCTGCCCACGAGAGGCGCGGACGAGTTACGGGTCGGGCCATAAGAAATCCAAGAAGCCTGCTTTGCGAGTGCTTCCGTGCTGGTCGAGTAGGCGAGAAAGTCCATTGCGGCTTCTTTGTTTTTCGCGCCTTTCGGGATGATCCACAGATCGAGATCCCAAACCTGACCGTCCCAAACGATTTCAAATGGTTTGTCCTCAGCGGCAACCGCGTTGAAGATACGGCCATTATAAGCTGTCGTCATCGCAACTTCGCCATCAGCGAGAAGCTGTGGAGGCTGCGCACCGGCTTCCCACCAGACAACATCGTCTTTGATCGAATCAAGTTTCGCAAACGCACGATCTACGCCTTCGTCCGTACCGAGCACTTCATAAACCTGACCGGCATCAACGCCGTCAGCGATCAGAGCCATTTCAAGGTTGGCTTTCGGGTTCTTACGCAGACCACGTTTGCCCGGGAATGCTGCGGTGTCAAAGAAGTCACCGATGGTTTTCGGGCCGTTTGGCATTTTCGATTTGTCATATGCGAAGATCGTCGACCAAACGATGGTCGGCACAGCGCAAGGTACATCCAGGGTTCCTGCGATGAAATCATCCATAGCAGGCGTGCCATCGGGTGCCGGAGGAAGGATCGACATATCGATTTCTTCCGCAAGACCTTCATCACATGCACGCACAGCGTCGGACAGCTCAACATCAACGATGTCCCATGTCACGTTGCCGGCTTCAACCTGCGCTTTGATTTCGGCGAGGCCGCCATTGTAATCTTCAGAGATGATTTTCGCACCGGAGCCTGCGATGAAGGGCTTGTGGTAAGCCTCAACCTGGCTTTTCGTGTAAGCACCGCCCCAGGAAACAACCGTGACCTGCTTGCCGTCGAGGCTAGGGAAGTCATAGGCTTGCGTTGCGCCAGCGCCCATTGCGTCGAGTGCTTTGGTGATTGCGGCTTGCGCATCCATCAACGCTTTTTTCACGTCGGCGTTAGAGTGGCCGTCCGCATGGGCAAATCCGGCGCTGAGTGCAAGCGCGCTTGCCGCGTATACGACTGTAGAAAGTTTCATCGTTATCTTCTCCATTTTGCCGCCAGATTTACTGGCGTTTTAGGGCTTTGCTGAGAGCCAGCCCCGATTTATTGGACCCGTCCGTTCAAGCTGACCGGACAGACCTGATATGGGCGAACCCACATTTCCGCAGTGCAAGCCAGCACGTTATGCCAAAATCGTCAAGCGGTTCAGTTCGGCAAAGCGTGTGGTATAACAACTCGTTATCACTCAAAAACTTCGTGAAACCTAGATCACGTCAAGCGCGCGGCAGTCATCAGTCTGCCAGCCGACGTTATACATTTGCCCAACCTGAAGCATGGTATGTTCGGGCGAATTGGGCACTTTTACGATAAAGTCATCATGATCGCAAACCTGCATCCGGCACCGAATATGATCGCCCAGATAAATCAGCTCCAACACTTGCCCGTCCATCTGGTTCGGGATTCCCGCGCTGTTAATCTGGATGCGTTCAGGGCGGATCGAAAGCTGGGTTTTGTGGCCGACGCCTTCGCAATTAACGGCCAGCGCATTCACAACAGGCCCGTTTTCAAGCTGCACACGGGCAACGCCGTCGGCAATCTCAATCACATCGCCTGTCAATCGGTTATTCTCACCGATAAACTGTGCCACAAACGCGTTATCCGGCTGCTCATAAAGCACGGAAGGCGGCGCGAGTTGTTGGATAATACCGTCATCAAACACGGCCACCCGGTCAGACATCGTCAACGCCTCGGACTGATCATGCGTCACATAAACGACCGTCACGCCCAGTTGCTCGTGCAAGTGCTTGATCTCATACTGCATATGCTCACGCAGCTGCTTGTCCAGCGCGCCCAGCGGTTCGTCCATCAGAACAAGTTCCGGCTCGAATACCAGTGCACGGGCCAGCGCCACACGCTGCTGCTGCCCACCCGACAGTTGCGCAGGCTTTCGCGCGCCAAAATCGCCCATTTGTACCATTTCGAGTGCACGTTGGACCTTTAGCTTCACATCCGCACGCCTGATCTTGCGCACTTGCAAGGGAAACGCGAGGTTTTCGGCCACTGTCATGTGCGGAAAAAGCGCATAGTTCTGGAAAACCATGCCGATGTTTCGCTTATGCGGCGAGACATTATTGACTGGCTGCCCCTTGAGATAAATCTCACCATGCGTGGCGGCCTCAAATCCCGCCAACATCATCAGGCAAGTAGTCTTACCCGACCCCGATGGCCCAAGCATCGTAACAAACTCGCCCTGCGCGATTTCGAGGTTCAGATTCTTAACGACGAGCGTTTCGCCATCATAACTTTTCTGAACACCATCAAAATGGACGAATGGGCGTTCCCCCGCCGTGTCGGTCATGCGGCCTCGCTTTGGTTTTCGATAAAGCGCGCTGACACAAACATGGGGGGCACGGATTCACAAGGGGCGCGTGCGGTTTTTAAGGAAAAAACAACGCATTGCTGTACTCTCCGGTAAAGTCACCGCAGCGAAATCGTATGTTACGCGTGTAAAAACGACTATTTCGTACCTTTTATGAAGAATGAAGTGGTCCTCTCTTTGCAGTGCAAAACTTGACAGCGGCGCTGCGCTTGCGCATTAGCCTCCCTGTTCTTAATTGTTTTTTGTGTGATGGAGTTGACCCCATGCCTGAAGCTGGCTTGGCGGATGCGTTTATTGCCCTCGCGAGAGAGGCCGGAGACGCAATCATGGCCGTTTATGAGACCGATTTCGACGCACGCTCGAAAGCTGACGATTCGCCTGTTACCGAGGCGGATCTTGCTGCTGATCGTGTGATCGTAGCGGGACTTGAACGCGCTTTCCCGCATATCCCGATTGTTACCGAGGAGCGCGCCGACAGTCACGATGTCGCCGCCGCCGGAGACCGCTTCTTTCTGGTCGACCCGCTCGATGGCACCAAGGAATTCGTCAAGCGCGGTGGCGACTTCACCGTCAATATCGCCTTGATCGAAAACGGAATTCCCACGCACGGCGTCGTCTTTGCACCGGCGCTTGACCGTCTGTTCTGGACCGACGATCACGGCACGGCCCATCAGCGCGACGGCGACAATGCCGCGCGTGTGTTGAAAGTCGCAAAACCCGACAATGCGGCCCTCAACATCGTCGCCTCGAAATCGCACCGCGATGCCGCGACTGATGAATATATCAACCGCTATCAAGTCGCGGATTTCAAATCGGCGGGTTCCTCCCTCAAATTTTGCCTTGTCGCTGCGGGAGAAGCCGATCTTTACCCCCGTCTTGGCCGTACGATGGAATGGGATACCGCCGCAGGACACGCCGTCCTTCGCGCGGCGGGCGGCTTCGTTGACGCCTTCGGGGGTGGCCCGCTCACCTATGGAAAATCCGGTTTTGAGAACCCGTTCTTTATCGCTTATGCCGCAGACGTAGCCTTGCAAGCGGGCTGATACGACCCATCTCTGAACCCAGTTGTTCACGATTAACCGAAAGCGCATTCATGACTGATCTGACCCATCTTCAGCGCCTTGAAGCCGAAAGCATCCATATTTTCCGCGAGGTTGTCGCGGAAACCGAAAATCCGGTGATGCTCTACTCCGTCGGCAAGGACAGCGCGGTGCTGTTGCACTTGGCGCGCAAGGCTTTCTACCCGTCGCCCCCGCCCTTCCCGCTGATGCACGTTGATACCACGTGGAAATTCAAGGACATGTACGCTTTCCGTGAGCGCATGGCTAAAGAGAGTGGGATGGACCTGATCGTCCACACCAATCAGGAAGGCGTTGAACAAGGCATCGGACCCTTTACGCACGGTTCCGGCGTGCATACAGATATTATGAAGACCGTCGCCCTCAAGCAGGCGCTCGATAAATACAAGTTCGACGCGGCTTTCGGCGGTGCACGGCGCGACGAGGAAAAATCCCGCGCCAAAGAACGTATCTTCAGCTTCCGTACCGCCCAACACCGCTGGGATCCGAAAAACCAGCGCCCTGAGCTGTGGAAACTCTACAACGCCCGCAAAGCGCCCGGCGAGAGCATCCGCGTCTTCCCGATGTCCAACTGGACCGAGCTGGACATCTGGCAATACATCTACCTCGAAGACATCCCCATCGTGCCGCTTTATTACTCCGCGAAACGCCCGGTTATTGAGCGTGACGGCATGGTGATGATGATCGACGATCCCGATCGCATGGTCCTGCACGAGGGCGAAGAGGTTGTGGAAAAAATGGTCCGCTTCCGCACCCTAGGCTGCTGGCCGCTTACGGGCGCGGTGGAGAGCGAGGCGGCGACATTGCCGGAAATCATTCAGGAAATGCTCCTCACCACCACATCCGAGCGTCAGGGCCGCGTCATCGACCACGACGCTGCGGCTTCGATGGAGAAGAAGAAGCAGGAAGGGTATTTCTAAGATGGCCCACCAAAGTGATATGATCGCCGATGACATTCTCGGCTACCTGAAATCCCACGAGACGAAGTCGCTGCTGCGCTTCATCACGTGCGGTTCCGTTGATGACGGCAAATCCACCCTCATCGGGCGGTTGCTGTACGAATCGAAGATGATCTTCGAGGATCAACTCGCCGCGCTTGAAGCTGATTCCAAGCGTCTCGGCACGCAAGGTCAGGACATTGACTTCGCCCTTCTGGTTGACGGCCTCGCCGCCGAGCGCGAGCAGGGCATCACCATTGATGTTGCCTACCGCTTCTTCTCAACCGACAAGCGCAAGTTCATCGTCGCCGATACGCCCGGCCACGAGCAATACACCCGAAACATGGCGACGGGCGCATCCACGGCGGATGTCGCGATTCTGATGATCGACGCGCGCAAAGGCATCCTGACCCAAACGCGCCGCCACTCGTTCATCGTCTCGCTGCTTGGCATCAAACACGTCGTGCTGGCGGTTAACAAGCTGGACATGGTCGATTACGACCGCGCCGTTTACGATCAGATTGTCGAAGATTACCGTGAGTTTTCCGCGCCCCTCAATCTCGAAAGCATCACACCGATCCCGATGTCCGCGCTCAAAGGCGATAATATCGTCGATAAAAGCGGTAAAACACCGTGGTACAACGGTCCGACTCTCATGGCTTACCTTGAGACCGTCGATGTCGTTGACACCTTGGAAAGCGCGGCTTTCAGAATGCCTGTTCAGTGGGTCAACCGCCCCGATCTCGACTTTCGCGGCTTCTCCGGCATGATTGCAGCCGGCTCAATCAAGCCCGGCGACAAGGTCAAGGCACTGCCATCGACCAAGGAAAGCACCGTCAAATCCATCGTCACCATGACGGGCGATTTGCCGAATGCTGTTGCAGGTCAATCGGTTACGATCACGCTGACCGACGAAATCGACATTTCGCGCGGCGATGTGCTGTGCGAAGCGGACAGTCCCGCCCCCGTCGCTGACCAGTTTCAGGCGACGATTCTGTGGATGAACGAAGCGGAAATGCTGCCGGGCCGCACGTATCTTATGAAAACGGGTGCGACCACGGCACAGGCCACGGTTGCCGCCCCCAAACACGCGATTGACGTGAACACGATGGAGCATCTCGCCTCCAAAACGCTGTCGCTCAACGAAATCGGCGTCTGTAACCTCAATCTCGACCGCAACATCGCCTTCGATCCATATGCGGAAAACCGCGATATGGGCGGTTTCATCCTGATCGACCGGATCAGCAACGAGACCGTCGGCGTCGGCATGATCGATTTTGCCCTGCGTCGTGCCTCGAATATTCACATGCAAGCCCTCGAAATCGACAAGGGTGCGCGCGCGGAACTCAAGGGCCAAAAACCCGTAATGCTCTGGTTTACCGGGCTTTCCGGCTCCGGCAAGTCCACCATCGCCAACGCGTTGGAGCAAAAACTCCACGCGCTCGGCCGCCATACCTACATCCTCGATGGCGACAATGTCCGCCACGGCCTCAACAAAGATCTCGGCTTCACCGATGCTGACCGTGTGGAAAACATCCGCCGCGTCTCCGAGGTTGGCAAGTTGATGGTCGATGCGGGCATGATCACGCTGGTCAGCTTCATCTCGCCATTCCGCTCCGAACGCCGCATGGCGCGGCAAATGCTGGAAGAAGGTGAGTTTGTCGAGGTCCATGTCGATACCCCGCTTGAAGTGGCTGAAGAGCGTGATGTGAAGGGTCTCTACAAGAAAGCCCGCAAGGGTGAGATCAAGAACTTCACCGGCATCGACAGCCCTTACGAGCCGCCGAAAACCCCTGAAATCCGCATCGCCACGACCGATATGTCACCGGATGAAGCGGCAGATCAGCTCCTCGCATTCCTGCGCGAGAAGGGCTATTTGGCATAAGCTGAACAGCAGACACAGTTCACCGTGGCCCCGCTGTCAAAGGCGGGGCCATTTTCGTTTCCAATCTGTGATTCCCCCGTCACGGCTCCGGCGGATGCGCCGCCGTTTCCAGCAGATACAGCGCCAGCTCATGACAATCGCTGAGGATAACGGCATTAGGTAGCAAACGCACCAACAACGATATACATCCAAACCGCTGAATCCGCTAGTGTTAGGGGATGGAAACACCGAAATTAACAGAACACGGAACGCTAGAGCGTTTTGCTTTTACATTGAGGCATACCCAGCTGCGGCGAGGTAATTCCAGCATTCGTCTGGCGTGAAGAGGTCGCAGATTTCACCGATGGCGGCGATGAGCTGGTCGAAGTTTCTGGCCCCTATGCGCCGCAGATGAGCCTTGAGTTTCGAAAATGCCATCTCGATCATTGCCCGGCAGGCGTTTGCGCAGCATAACGCTGAGAGGGAGGATTCAGGTCCGGCGAATACGGCGGCAAGAACAGGAACCAGCAGTTCTTCTCTTTTAAAGCCTGCGCTGCAGCGGCATTCTTGTGGACCGCGAGGTTGTCGCAGATAACGACGGTGCGCGGCTCCAGTTCGGGTGCGAGTTGGGTGCGTATGTAGACGGCGAAGGCTTCGCCGTTCATCGGGCGGTTCAAAACCCAAGGCGCAATCAAACCGTCCACCTTAAGCCCGGCGATGAAGGTTTGTGTCCCCCAGGCGCCGAGCGGTGCCGCACCGGGCAATCGTTCGCCCTTGAGTGCGCGCCCTCGTAAGCGAGTAAGGTTGGTTTTTACGGAGGTCTCATCAATAAACACGAGCCGCTCCGGAGCCTCGCGCATCGCAGGAAGGCGGAGCTTCACCCATTCGTCACGGGCATGGCGGACGCGGGCCTTACGTCGTTCATCCGCGACCAGCGTCTTTTTTTATACGTGAAGCCGAGGCGCTTGAGCATTCGGAAAATTGCGGGAACGCCAACTGTCACGCCTTCAGCCTCGATCAGGGCCCCGCGCAGTTCTGCCAGCGTGATGTCCGGGTCCTGCTCCACGAGTTCGATCAAGAAATCCTTGTGCGGGGCGAGCTTACCATTGCCCTCAGGGCGACCACACTTTTCGGGCTCAAGGCTCGTACCCTCCCGTATCTTCGCAGCCAGACGCACGCCCGATGCGGGCGAAATCAGCAAACGACGTGCAGCTGAACGGGCGCTTGATCCTGCTGCGATCAGTTCCGAAAAACGACGCCGAAGGTCCGGTGATAAAGGTGACGGCATGGCGTGATCCTCCCAAAAAAGGTGAATCACAAATTGCCTAAAAGGGGAATCCCTTACGATTCAGAGTTCAGGCGAAACGCTCTAAACCTGCGGATCAAGCCCAAGAAGCGGTTGAAGCGGGACAAGCCGGAGCCATTGGCTGTGCCCGCAAGGCCTAACGAGACGTGGTCAATGGACTTCATGGCGTACCAGTTGGCGGATGGTCGATCGATCCGAACGTTGAACGTGTTGGATGACTTCAATCGTGAGGGGCTTGGCATTGAGGTGGACTTTTCCCTGCCAGCCGAACGGGTCGTGCGCAGCCTCAACCAGATCATCGAATGGCGAGGCGAACCGCAAACTATTCGCGTCCCCTCTCATCGATACTACGTATCGACTGCCGGGCGATGGATAACGGCCCAGAATACGTCAGTGGAAAGCTGATGGCATGGGCGTCGAGGCGGGGTG
>CALFAK010000092.1 GCA_937948985.1 uncultured Neomegalonema sp.
TTATCGCCAATAGGAGGCGCAGAAATGGATACGCCTGTACACCCCGTCCGCTCCCTCGCCGCGCGGTATTATACCGATCCGGCGGTATTTGAGGCGGAGAAACAAGGACTTTTGTCCCGCACGTGGCAATTGGCCGGACACGCGAGCCAGTTGGAAAAACCGGGGGATTACTTCGCCTTCACGTTGGCGGGGGAGAGCCTGTTTTGCATCAAGGGGCATGATGGCCAAATCCGCACGTTCTATAACGTGTGCCAACACCGCGCGCATGAGCTGGTCAGCGGCTCAGGCTCGACCCGCGTGATCGTGTGCCCCTATCACGCGTGGACCTATGAACTGACGGGCGGCCTGCGTGCGGGGCCGAACCTGAAAGCGGTGGCGGGCTTTGACCGGTCAAGCGTGTGCCTGACGGGGGTGAGCACTGAATTGTTCGTCGGGTTTATCTTCGTCAATCTCGACCCCGATGCCGCGCCGATGGAGGATTGGTTCCCCAATGCCCGTGCCGAGCTGGAAGAATGGGTGCCGCATTACGCCGACCTCAAACCGTTGGAATATGTGGAAATTCCTGAAAACTGTAACTGGAAGGTGAGTGTCGAGAATTACTCGGAATGCTATCACTGCACCCTGAACCACCCGACATTTGCGACGGGGGTGGTCAAGCCCGAAACCTACGATATTCAGCCGCAAGGATATTGTCTGCGCCACACCACCGAGTGTCAGAATTTGGAGGATATGACCTACGACATCAACTCCGGCCTGCCGCATAGTGATGAGTATTCCAGCTGGTTCCTGTGGCCGATGGTCAGCTTTCAGGTCTATCCCGGCAACATCATCAACACCTATCACTGGCGTGTGGTGGATGTGGACAAGGTGGTGGTCGTACGCGGATGGTATTCGATTGGTGGTGCGGAGGATGCCGTGGTGCGCAAACTCGCGGTGCAGGATCGGGAGACGACGGTGGAGGAAGACATCCACCTCGTCGAAAGCGTACAACGCGGCCTGAACTCACGCGGATATGTGCCCGGCCCGCTGGTGGTGGACCCCAATTGCGGGGTCAGCTCCGAACACTCGATCTTGCATTTGCAGCGATGGATGCGGGAGGCGGTGGAGGGGTGAGGGTGCTTTGTGTTCCCTTTACCGCAAGCGTGATAGTGAGCAGGTTGAAAATTTTCGTGTTATATTCGTGTATTTTTCAGTTCTCACTTGACATTTGTTCTTAAATAGTTCTATTTGATGTGAAGTTGATATCGAACAAGGACACGTTTAGCACCGCATGGACTGGACACTGGGCATAGATCGTCAGCGGGAGGCGCTGGTGCGGATGGTTGCCGCGTTGCTCGTTATGGCGGGCGACGGTGCTGTGCTGCCGAGGCATGTGCGGACGGGGATTTGGCGGGTTTTGCGACCCGCTGAGGCCGCGTTCCGGCGGTTGGTCGTGGTGGTGAAGGTGGTTTTCAAGATTGAGGCGCGGGTTCGTGTTTCGCGCGCTGTGCCTGTGATTCCGCGTGTTTCGGGCGGTGCTGTCGCGCGGGTTCCGGCCTTTGCGCTGTTTGATGCGCGAAAATCCTTTAAGCCGCGCTCGTCTGTTAAGGGGCGGAAGCCTGTGCCGGGTATCCGGTTTTTCGATGAGGTGCAGGTGTTTGAGCCTGTGCTGACCGCTTCGCCGGATGATGAAGTGAGCGCGACGTATCTGATGCGGCGGTTGCGGGCTTTGCATCTGGCGTTGGGCGATGTGCCGAAACAGGCGCGGAGGCTGGCGCGGTGGGAGGCAAAAAGGCTAGTGACGCGGGCTGAGACGGGCAAATACATTGCCCCGATGCGGCCCGGAAAACCGCCCGGTCACAGGGATCGCGGGCGGCATCCGGTGGATTTCGTGCTGAAAGATTGTCATGAGATGGCGCTTTATGCGCTGCACGATCCGCCGGATATAAGCAAAAAATCAGTCTCTTAGACTCCGCCGGACCGATTCCGGCGTGCCTGTTGTCATGCGTGCGGATCGGGAGAATTCATACAGCGATGCTTCGCTGAGATTTGAGCGGGGATTGCTTTGAAATGGGGCTTTTGTGGCGCTATTTGCCGCTTGATCCAATGCCCCGCGAGGCGCACAAGGGGTTTTCACGAACCAACCGATCAAGGACGGCCCCGCCGATGATACAACCATGAATGACGGTGGCGATTGGCGCAACTGGGCGCGGCTGGCGGCGCTTGGGATAATCTGGGGCGCGGCGTTTATGCTGGTCGAGGTCGCGCTGGAAGATTTGCAGCCGCTGACACTGGTGGCGGTGCGCCTGGCTATCGCGGCCCTGATCCTGTGGCCGCTCAGCTACCCGCTCTGCGGCGGGCTTCCAAAGCGGCGGATTGTCTGGATTTACGCGTTCGGGGCGGCGGTTCTGGCCAACTCCCTGCCCTTCACGCTGCTGTCCTGGGCGCAGACCTCTCTGCCGAGCGGGGTCGCGGGGGTTTTCATGGCGGTGATGCCGTTCATGGTGCTGGGGATGAGCCACTTTTTCGTCGCCGGAGAACGGTTATCGACGCGCAATGTGGTGGGCTTAGTCTTTGGTTTTGTTGGAGTTTTGATCCTTTTCGGCTTCGATGCGCTTTCCCAGCTCGGCAGCGGAAACCGCGAAGTTGTGGCGCAACTGGCCTGTCTGGCGGCGACGGTTGGCTATGCGAGCGGATCGGTGGTGATGAAGCGTGCGCCGAAAACCCGCCCTGTGGCGTTCGGGGCGGCGACGATGATCCTCGCGGCGATCATCTCCAGCATCATCGCGCTCGTTGTGGAAGGTGTGCCGCATACGATGCCATCCGTGACCGGAACGGTGGCAATTGTGGCATTGGCGGTGTTTCCGACGGCCATCGCGCTGCTGTTGATGCTTAAAGTCTTGGAAGAGGCGGGCCCGCCGTTCCTGTCGTTGGTTAACTACCAAGTACCTGTTTGGGCAGTGGTTTTCGGGGCAGTGTTTTTGAATGAGGCTGTCTCTTCCCGTCTTTTCGTGGCTTTGGCAATGATCCTTATCGGGTTGGCGATCAGCCAAAATCTGCACGCCCGTTTTCGGGGGCAAGCGACGTGAGTGCGCCGCACGCGCTGGCCGCGCCGACGCCCGCCTCCTACGTGATGGTCGGCTCGCTGGTCCTGATCTGGGGGACGACGTTTCTGCTGGTGAAGTTCGCGCTGGTGGAGGCCTCGCCGTTTATGGTGGCGGCAACGCGGATCATCATCGCGGCCCTCGCCGTGGGCGCTTACGCCGTGGTGAGCAGGCGGAAATTGCCGGAAAACCAGGCCGTTTGGGTCAGTGCCTGTGCGATTGGTGTGTTTACCGTGGCACTGCCGATTTCGCTGCTGACATGGGCGCAGCAGGTTGTGCCGAGCGGGGTGGCCGGGATTTATATGGCGGGGATTCCGCTGCTGGTGCTGCCATTGGCGCATTTCTTCTCACCCGGAGAGACGATGACGCGGCGCAAGCTGGCCGGTTTTTGCATCGGATTTTGCGGTGTGCTGATGCTGATGGGAGCGACGAGCCTGTCGGCGCTCGGCTCCTCGAACGGGCAAGCGCAGATCGCCTGCCTTTGCGCGGCAACGTCCTATGCTTGCGGGTCGATCATCACGCGCCGGACGCCACCGACGGACCCGATCACGCTGTCGGCGCTGGCGCTCGGCGTTGGCGGGTTGCTGATCCTGCCGTTCGGGATCGGCGCGTGGCCGGATGCACCGCTTTCAAGCTATACGTGGACCATCCTGCTGACGTTGGGGGTGGTTTCGTCAGGGCTGTCGATGATCTTGCGGGTCAAAGTGATTTCGTCGGTGGGGTCGGTGTTCATGTCAACCGCCGGATACCTCGTGCCGATCACCGCGATGACGGTAGGTGTGCTGATCGGCGGCGAAGTTCTGGAGACATGGGACGTGGCGGGATGTGGATTGATCCTCAGCGGGTTGGCGATTGCTCAGCGGAAGAACCCTGCGAAATCGCTGAAATAGCCTTGCATCACAATCAATCCGGCAAGCAGCACGAGCAGGCCACCCAGCACGATGAACGCCCTGCGTCGCGATTGGCGGGCCTCGAATTTACGCAGCCATTCGCGCGGTTCGATGCCCCGGAAGCGGAAGACGATCAGGGCCGCGAGATTGACGCTGGCGACGTTGACGAAAAACAACTCCGCCGCGCCGAGCGCCGCACCGCCCTGCCCCGCGCCGATCATGATGCCCATCGCGACGGCTGGCGGCAGCAGGGCCACGGCGACCATCACTCCGACCAGGGACGCACTTGCCCCGCTGGTCAGCGCCAATGCCGCACATGCACCCGATGCCAGCGCGACAGCCATGCCATCCAGCCCGATTCGTGTGCGGTCCAGCAGCTCTTGCGCATTGAGGTTCAGCGGCATTATCGCGCCCGCAATAATCGACAGGCCAACCGCAAGCGCGAAGCCGACCGCAAGCGTTTTAGCCGCCTCCTCCATCAGCTTTTTATCCCCCAAAGCCGCCCCGAAAGCGAAGCCCAGATTGGGGCCTAAAAACGGGGCGATCACCATCGCGCCGACCAGAACGGCGACGTTGTTCGTCACCAGCGCGGCACCCGCAACCACGGTGGAGAGGGCGACGAACAGCAGGTAATCGTCGCTCATCCGCGCACCCTTCTCGATCTGTCCGTAGAGGACTTCGCGGGTGGTCACACGGCGCTGGGCCTCGCGTGTGGCCTCTTCCTCCTCATCGGGTTCGGGTTTGGGGATGACCGCGTCGGTCGGTTGCAGGACAATGCGCCAGCCCTCTGTGCCGGAAAGCGAGTCTTGCAAAGCGTCGAGCGTGGATTGTTGATAGTCCGGATCGACCAGCGCGCGCATAACTATTCTGCGCCCGCCCTCCTCCTGCTCGGCGATTGACCAGCTTTCGATCGGGCGGTTTTCCTCGAATACGCGGCGGATGGTTTGACCCTTGTCGGCGGGGGCGATGACTTCGATCACGCGCACGGCCATCAGACTTCTCCCCGTAATGCGGTGTCTACGGCCAGCGCTTGCGCGGTCTCGCGCACGTCGTGGACGCGGATGATCTGTGCGCCTTGCTGTGTGCCGTGCAGAGCAATGGCGATCGAGCCGGGGGCGCGTTTGGCGGCGTCTTTTTCGCCCGACAGCGTGCCGATAAAGCCCTTGCGCGATGCGCCGAGCAGGACGGGACAACCGATTGTGTGGAAACGGCTTAGGCCGCGCAGCAGCGTGAGGTTGTGCTGGAGCGTTTTGCCGAAGCCGATGCCCGGATCAACGATCAGGCTGGTGCGGGGGATTCCAGCCCCCTCGCAGGTTTCAACGCGGCTTTGCAGGTAGTCGTATACGTCTTGCAGCACGTCATCATATTGCGGGTCTTGCTGCATGGTTTTGGGGTCGCCAAGCGCGTGCATCAGGCAGACCGCGCCGCCCGCCTCCACAAAATCACCGGCCACGGCCATGCTGCCCTCATCGAAGGTCAGCGCGGAGACGTCATTGAAGATGCGCGCGCCCGCATTCAGCGCCCGTCTTGCGACTTCGGCTTTGCGGGTGTCAATGGAGACGACGGCGGCGCTCTCTCCGGCCGCTTCCAGCGCGGGGGCGACGCGGGACCATTCTTCCTCCACAGGGACGAAATCGGCGTTGGGGCGCGTGGATTCGCCGCCAATGTCGATAATCGATGCGCCCTCCGCAACCATCTTCAGCACCCTGTCACCCAGTGCGTCAGCATAGGCACCACCATCGGAGAAGCTGTCCGGTGTGGCGTTCAGGATGCCCATGATTTGCGGCCTTTTCAGTGATAGGCCACACAGATTGGTAACAGTCGCCACGGCGTATCCCTCACACGAAAAAGCGTCGCATGATCCCTCATGCGACGCCCTATATTGCACCAGCAATGCGGTGGGATCAAACCCCCGGCTGCGGCTCCAAATCCGGGTCAACCGGTTTGGGCTTTTTGGTCTTGGGTACAGCCGAAACGGAAGGCGTTCCGCCGGAGTCAGATGGCGAGCCATCGTCATCGCGGTTCAGCGGTTCACCCGCGATAACGCGCTTGATCTCTTCGCCAGTCAGCGTTTCGTACTCCAGCAAACCCTGCGCAAGGCGTTCAAATTCAACCGATTTTTCGCTCAGGATGCGGAAAGCCGTGTCATAGCCCTCATCGATCAGGCGTTTGACCTCTTCCTCAATCGTGCCCTGTGTTTCGCTGGAAATCTGCATCCCGCCAGCCTGATAGCTGCCGAGATAGCTGTCCTGTTCAGACGAGTAGTTCACGTTGCCGATTTTGTCTGACATACCGAACTGTGTGACCATCGCACGGGCGATTTTCGAGACTTGCTGAATATCACTGACCGGACCGGAGGAGACATTGTCTTCGCCGAACTTGATGATTTCCGCCGCCTTACCCGCCATCGCCATCGCGATTTTCGAGGTGTACTTGGTTTTCGTCACCGAATAGGTGTCACGCTCCGGAACGGACATCACCAGCCCCAGCGCGCGGCCACGCGGGATGATCGTGGCTTTATACACGGGATCATGTTGCGGCACGTTCATCGCGACCAGCGCGTGGCCCGCCTCGTGATATGCCGTGGTCGCCTTTTCTTCCTCGGTCATGACCATCGAGCGGCGTTCCGCGCCCATCATGACCTTGTCTTTGGCGAATTCGAAATCGTCCATCGTTACCAGACGCTTGCCAAGCCGTGCCGCCGTCAAGGCCGCCTCGTTCACAAGATTGGCGAGGTCGGCACCGGAGAAACCGGGTGTAGAGCGGGCGATGCGCTTGAGATCAACTCCCGGTGCAAGCGGCACTTTCTTGGCGTGGACTTCGAGAATCTTGTTACGGCCATTGATGTCAGGGTTTGTGACCTGGACCTGACGGTCGAAGCGGCCCGGACGCAAGAGCGCTGGGTCGAGAACGTCGGGGCGGTTGGTCGCGGCGAGAAGAATCACGCCCTCATTCGCCTCAAAACCATCCATCTCAACAAGCAACTGATTCAGCGTCTGCTCGCGCTCGTCGTTACCACCGCCATAGCCTGCGCCACGGTGGCGACCCACGGCGTCGATCTCGTCGATGAAGACGATGCAAGGCGCGTTTTTCTTGGCTTGTTCAAACATGTCGCGGACACGGCTCGCGCCAACACCCACAAACATCTCAACGAAGTCGGAACCGGAAATCGTGAAGAACGGCACGCCCGCTTCACCCGCGATAGCGCGGGCGAGCAGGGTTTTACCTGTACCCGGAGGGCCAACAAGCAGAGCGCCTTTAGGGATTTTACCGCCCAAGCGGGAATATTTCTGCGGATCGCGCAGGAACTCGACGATTTCCTGAAGCTCTTCTTTCGCCTCATCAATACCCGCAACGTCATCAAACGTCACGCGGCCGGATTTTTCGGTCAGCAGCTTCGCTTTAGACTTACCAAAGCTCATCGCGCCTTTACCGCCGCCTTGCATCTGGCGCATGAAGAAGACCCAGACGCCGATTAGCAGCAAAAACGGGAGCCAGCCGAGAAGCAACGATACGATTGGATTACGCTCTTGCGGGTCAACGATGACCTTGGCGTCGGATGCCTCAAGTTTCTCCATCACGCCCGATCCTTCGGGAACGTAAGTGAAGAATTTGCGGTCATCTTCAAGCGTGCCTGACAGGCGTTCGCCTGAAATGGTCACATCACGAACGTTACCGCTTTCGATGCTGCGCACAACGTCCGAATAGGCCATTTCCCGTGATGCATCGCGGCCGCCAGTCTGTCCAAACATATTGAACAGCGCGACGAACAGAAAGATGATGACGAGCCAAAGGCCGAAATTCCTGATATTATTCACCGTTTTCTCCGGCTGGCGTGCCCGTTCAGGCACATTTCATAGGCATTAGATAAAGGCTTAAAGCTAAGGTTCAACTCACTTAACACAATTCGTGACAAGAGTGGAAACTTCGCATCGCTCTGACAGCGCGTCAAAATGCACCCCCGCGAGCGGAATGCCAAGCAATTCCTCGTCCCGCCAAAGCGCGGGAGCGGTAAGGCGGGCGGCTCTGGGAGCGGATTGCCACATGTCAGTGACGGCGAGTTTTCCGGCCTTAAGCGCCCTCAGCCCCGCCGCGCCAGTGCAGCGGATGGTGATTTTATCCGCACCGTCCTCTCGCGAAAGATCGCGAAGTGCCCATTTGAAGCGGTTGTCCCAAATGCCCTGTCCGTGCAACGTGGTGGAGACGGCAGTGCAAGCGGATGGTTCGCGTTGGATTAGAATGCTTTCGTTGGCCGCTGACAACTGACACCCGTGCAAAGTGCGCCCTGCGAACGAAGCGTCAGGCGCACAGATATCGTCCAGCAGATCACTGAGAGCGGCAAGGCGGGGGCGATATGTCTGACCGGAGACAGCGCAGAGGATGCGGGAGAGAAGGCGCAGAGCGGTCTCACGATGGGCGTTGGCGAGTTTGTGCGGGGCGATCTCAACATAGCCGAGCGGTGAGAATTGCGAGGCGTCGCCCGCCAAATCATCAGCCTGCGCCTCCAGCGCGTCAGCGGCGAGGGACATCATGCCGGCGGTAGCCGCAAGGCGGTCTGGCGTTATGCCCAACGGGATCAGGTGTTTGAGGGCTGTGCGGGCTTTGATGCGGTCATATTTAGGATCTTCATTCGTTGGATCTTCGGTCCAAGAAACGTTATGGCTGCGCAGGTAATCGCGTAACTCAGCACGCGAAACGCCCAGTAACGGGCGGAAGAGCCGCACCCCCCACAGATGCGAAACACTGCGCATGGCCGCCAAACCGTCCACGCCCGACCCGCGCGCAAGGCGCATGAGAACGGTTTCGGCCTGATCGTCAAGCGTATGACCCGTCAGCAAGGCGGTGATATCAGCCGCGCGGCACGCATCAGCCATCAGGCTATAGCGTCCGGCGCGGGCGCGATCAGACAGATTGCCGTTTTCTTCAGGGGTTTGACGCCAAGTCAGAATTTGATGCGGGATGCCATGATCTGCGCATAGTGCCGCGACCAAAGCGGCCTCTTGCGCCGCCTCCGCTCGCAAACCGTGGTCTACTGTGAGAGCAAGGATATGCGCACCGTGTCGGTGTACCCAGCGATTGGCAAGAAGCAGAAGAGCGATGCTGTCCCCACCGCCCGATACGGCGACAGCAAAGCGCTTTTCCGACAAAATCGGCTCGAAAAGATCGTCGAGCCTTTCGTCGGAAAAAGAAGCAATCATCCCCCGCACTGGGTGCGCTGGGCCTCGATCTCCGCGCGGCGGCGCAGGGAGTCGGATGCATTCGGGTAACGCGCCGGGAACTGGGTAAAGGTCAAACATGCCTCCTCCCGCTGTCCGAGGCCCGCGAGGGTCATGCCCAGTTTGAGCAAACTATCGGGGGCTTTCGGCCCTTCAGGCCATCCTTTGAACGATTCAAGAAACGCTTTTGCGGCCTCGTTATATCGGCCCAATTGCAAGTGCATATCGCCGATCCAGAATTTCGCGCCACCGACTACAGGATGCGACGGATATTTTGCGGCGATAGCCTCCAGCGCAATACCGGCCTGATCGAACTCGCCGACATTGAGCATCTGCAGAGCGGCATCGTATTCGGCTTGCGGATTGTCGGATGGCGTGAAAGTTGATTGAGCGGTTGGCAAAGGCACGGATGAAGGTTGCTGGTAGGCAAGCGGTTGCGTCGGCTGTGGCAGTGTGGGCTGCGCCGGGGTATTCAGAGCGAAAGTCGTGCCCGGCTGCGTGGTCAACGGTTGCGCGGGAGCAGGTTGTTGCGGGCTGACCGGCAAGGCGCTCAGGTCTGGCGGCGCGTCACGGAGCGCGGGCGTTCCGAAGGCAACAGCCGGACCACCACCGAGCTGACCAACCGGACGCGACACGTCAAAGGACTGCGGCGTGGATAAAGACGGCGCGGGAGGCTGGGGCGGGATGATCTGCTGACTTTGTGCAGGGGCGGCCTGAAAAGCCTGCCTCGGTTCTTGCGATTCGAGTGCTTCAAGGCGCGTTTCGAGATCGAGAGCGCGCTTATCGGCGTCATCCGCACGGCGCTTTGTCTCGTACTCAAGGCGTTCGATCAGACCCGTCAAGCGACGGAGTTCGATTTCGATCTGATCAATCCGCGCACCGGCATCATTGCCCTGACCACCGGGAGATTGGCGCAAGCGCACAACCTCATTCTCAAGACGATCCAGTCGCGAGAGGATAGAACTTACCGGAATGCGTTGCACAGCTTGTTGCGCAACGGCATGAGGTGCCGTAGCCATCTGACCGACACCAACCACACCCAGCACAAGCGCGCCGACCAAAATCACCTTGCGGATCGGATGTTTCATCCGGTTGCCTCCCGCTTTGCGCGCTACTGCGGTCCAACCCCGCCTTAGTCGCGCTTTACACTACCGGATGGCCGAACAGGCGACCATCCCACACACGTCACTTGAATTAGGTCTTACGACCCTGCCGAACTGCGCAATACAGTCTCGGAACGGCGGTTTTGTGACCAATCCCGCGCGTTCGAGCCAACCGCAATCGGGCGCTCTTTACCGTAAGATACTGTCCGGATGCGTGCAGGATTCAAGCCCAGCGACACAAGATAGGTTTTCGACGCAACCGCACGCTTTTCGCCAAGGCCGAGGTTGTACTCACGTGTGCCACGCTCATCCGCATGACCTTCGAGCGTCACCGCATGTTGAGGATGCAATTGCAGCCAAGCGGCCTGGCGGCGGAGGGTTTCGCGCGCGTTATCGCTCAAAACCCAGCTGTCTGTCTCAAACAACACCCGGCTGCCAACCTGTGTCGAGAAATAACTCGGTCGGCCATCATCGCCGGGAAAGCTGTAAGCGCCCGCGCCAGTCGCATTACCGCCGCCGTTGAAAGCTGTGGTACCGTTGGTGGTGTAAGCGGGGTCCGTCGATTCAAACAGGCCGTTGTTGGTGTAGGTTTGGCCACCATCCGTGTAAACTTGCCCCGCGCCCAGCGTATTTGTGGGATCGTAGACACCGTTGCCCGCTTGCGAAATTGTTCCACCATCGATGAAACCGCCCGAAGTGGTTGCGCCCTGATCGATGTACTGTCCGGTTCCGGTCAGATTGCCGTCACCAAAAACGCTGCCAGTGCCCGTTCCGGCACCTGCGGCGGTGTTGGAACCGAAGATGTCTGTGCCCGCACTGCCATCGCCGAAACCGTCCGGCGGTGGAGCAACAACGCTGCTGGGGCCGAAATCACCGAGGCCGTTTGCGGTGGTTGATGTATCGGCGGAGGGATCTTTTTTACCGGCACACCCTGCAAGCGCGAGCGCAACGGTGGCGAGTAACAGCACGGGGCGAGAAACGGTCGGGCGCATGGTAGGCTCCTTCTTTTCCGATTTATAACTGCTGACAGGTCGGTTTTTCATAGGGTTTTTCATGTCGGCTTCCTAACGCATTACCGGACCCCAAGCGGGGTCAGAGGCGGAGCCGGGGGTTTGAACTTGGGCTTCTTTACCGCCGCGAATGTCGATGGTGTAAAGCTGCGGCTGGCCGCGTGCCCCTTCGGTTTCACGGAAAAACATGAGGCGGCGGCCATTTGGTGCCCATGTCGGGCTTTCATCAAGGAAGCTGCTCGTGAGAACGCGCTCGCCTGATCCATCGGGCTTCATGACACCGATGCCAAAGCGGCCCGAAGACATCTTGGTAAAGGCGATCAGGTCACCTTTTGGGGACCAGACAGGTGTCGCATAGCGGCCTGAGCCGAAGCTGATGCGCTTGGCATTACCGCCGCGCGCACTCATCACATACACTTGCTGAGAGCCGCCCCTATCGGACTCGAAGACGATACGCGAACCGTCCGGAGAATAGGATGGGGCGGTATCAATCGCCGAGTTTGAAGTCAGCCGCTGAATCTGGCGCGACCGCAAATCCATCTCGAAGATATCGGTGTTGCCGCCTCTGGCAAGGCTCATCAGGACTTTCGACCCGTCAGGCGAGAAGCGCGGGGCGAAGGTCATACCGGGGAAACGGCCCAGAATTTCCTGTCGGCGCGTCTCGATGTCGAGCAGATAAACGCGGGGCAGGCCATCGCGATATGAGATGTAAGTGACCTCTTGCGAGCGGGGTGAGAAACGGGGGGTCAGAACGAGTGATGAGCCACCCGTCAGATATTCAAGATTTTCACCATCGTAATCCATCACCGCGAGGCGTTTGACACGCTGGTTCTTTGGACCGCGCTCGTCAACGAAGACGATCCGCGTCTCAAAGTACCCCGCCTCCCCCGTCAGGCGCTCGTAAATAGCATCGGCAGCGCGGTGTGCCATGCGCCGCCATGCGGCACGATCACCCGTGTATTGAAAGCCCGCAATCTGCTGTTGCGCAACCACATCCCAAAGACGAAAGCGCAGCGCAAAGCGGCCGTCAGGCGTGGTGCCTGTCTCGCCCGTTACAATCGCAGCCGCATTCGACAATGCGCGCACATCGCCAAAGCGGGGCGGCGCGCTGAAAGTCGGCGCCAAAGGTGAAACGGCGGCATCGGGGACGTTACGAAAAACATTCGTGCTGATAAGATCGGTTTCGATCACCCGCGCCAGCTCCGGCCCAAGCTCATCTGTGGTTCCGTTAGGGCCAAAGAAATCCAGTACGGCAATGGGCAGCGGCTCAACCACACCCCGGTCGAGGGTCAGCTTCAGCGGCTGTGACTGCGCAATTGCGGTACTAGTTTGCACCAAGCTCAGTGCAAGCCCGCCAGCCACCACAAGCCCAGCCGTCCAACGGATATTTGAAAAAAACTTAATCATTGAAGCACCATTTGAGCTGGATCGAATTTGATCACAATTTCACGCCACGCCGCGTATTTTTCCTGAGGTAAACTGAACGGCTGGCAACTCCTGTCCTGCAAAGCGCCCTGCGCCCGTTCAATCGCGATCCGATAATCGGAAGGCGCCGGGTTAGGCGAAACCAGCCTTATCGAACTAGGGTTAACGAAACCATTCGGACGAACCTCGGCACGTAAAGTAACCGATCGCCGTGCCGCATTTGCCGAGAACGCGTCAACGCGCCAGCAGCCCCGCAATTGGGTAAGGATTTGCTGTGTCTCACCCGGCGTCAAACTGACACTGGCCCCGCGCCCGACACTTCCGCCGCTGAAGTTGGTTCCGGGGCGCGCTTTATTTGCCGCGCTCTCAGCGGCCCCGAGAATACTGGCCATAAAGGCATCGCCGCCCGCAAAACTGCCCTGCGGGGCCGGAGCGGCCTGTGGGGTTGGTGCGGCGGAAAGGATTTGATCTGAGCGGGCAGATGGAGAGGATTGCGCGTTGAGTTGCTGAAGCTGCTGCACCCGTTGCTGGCGTTGCAGTTCGGCAAGGCGCAGCGCTTCGGCCTCTTGACGCAAACGCTCTTGTTCGCGGGCGCGGCGTTCAGCCTCGGCCTGTGCGGCAAGGCGTGCTTGTTCTTGTGCGCGCAATTGCGCTTGGGCTTCCGCCCTGCGTTGCGCATCAAGCTGCGCCTCCGCTTCAGCCCGGCGTTGTGCATCCAGCTGCGCCAGTCGCAGTGCTTCAAGCTCAGCCAAGCGTCTTTCTTCCTCGGCTTTACGACGCTCCGCTTCGCTCAATTCCGCCAGACGCGCTTCTTCCTCGGCCCGCAGGCGCTCCTCCTCGGCAAATTTAGCGGCCAGTTCAGCCTCGGTCTGGCGCTGTTCCTCGACGCTCGGCGCTTGATTGGCACGCATCTGCTCAAGCAGCGCTTGCATCATGCGGCGCTCTTCCTCCAGCTCCGCATCCGTCAGCTGACCTGTCTCAGGTTCAGGCTCAGGGGAAGGCGCGGGCTGCGGGATTGGCGGTGCGGCTTCGGGTGCAGGTGGCGGTGCAGCAGCGACTTGGCGTTCAGGATCGCTCTTCACAGCCAACAGGCCGCGCGGCTTGGGCGTTGGCAAGGGTGACTTGAGCGGTGCCAGTTCTGTCGCCTCAGCGGTTTCGCTCGGCACCGGCTCTGGCGCTTCTGTTGGAGGTGAAGGCTCTGCAACCTCCTCTTCGCCCTCGGTCTCGGTCAGTTTCGGTGGTTCATCCGGCTCGATATCCAGCACAGGCGCATCAAATACACCGCGCGGAGGCTCCGGCGCTTTTGGCGCTTCGGAGACTTGGATATCGTCACCGGGAATGAGTTCGGAAGGATCGACACCGCGATCCTGTAAAGCGGACACATCCACTTCGGGGGCACGCGGGGCCGGAGGAATGGTGACGTCAGCGCTTTCGGGCTGAACAGGTTCATCAACGACCGGAGGCGTATCAGGCGCGGGAGGCGCACGCATGGCCAGTTCAACGGGACGTTCCGGCGGCGTGGGGCTGAGCAGTTCAGGCTCAGGCGGTTGGATGTTTTGATCCTGTGAAACACGCGGGGCCGGCACCTTTGGTGTTGCGCGCAATCCGGCAAGCGTTTGACTGCTCGGCGCCTTTGAAATCAGTGCGTTATATTCTTCTTCCGAGATAATATTCACGTCCAGCGACGCCTCGGATGACATCGGGATCAGCGGTTCCGGCGCACGGGTGGAGAGCAGCAGGAATAGCCCCCCCACATGCAACACAGCTGACGTAATGATCCCGACATATCCCAAAATACTTACTCGCTAACCAAATCAGTTATTACTGCGCTTCGGGATTGGGGGCACGGTCCGAAATCGCACCGCCCGGATCCGTTACCAGCCCAATATTGCTGAAACCGCCCGCGTTCAGCGTTCCCATAACTTCCATCACACGGCCATAGCCGACGCCTTTATCGGCCCGTAAAAACACCCTTTCATCCGACCCGCGTTCAGAGGCGATGGCGATCAGGCGCTCGTTCAGGAACACCGGATCAACCTCGTCGCCTTGCAGAAAAATACGGCCATCGAGATCGACATTGACCGTCACAGGCTCCCGCTGCTCCGTCGGCAAAGGATTTGCGGCGGTTTTGGGCAGCTTAACCGGAACACCAACCGTCAAAAGCGGTGCCGCGACCATAAAGACGATCAGCAAAACCAACATCACGTCCACGAAGGGCGTGACGTTGATCTCAGACATGCGCGCGTTGCGGCGCGAACCGCGCCCCCGCGAGCGCCCGGATGAACGAACCGACGCACCCATTATTTCGTCCGCCGCTCTAATTGGCGGGACAGCAGTGTCGAAAACTCATCCGCAAAAGCCTCTAAACGTCCCGTCAGCCGCGCGGCACGATCCGAAAGCAGGTTATACGCGACAACAGCCGGGATCGCGGCCAGAAGGCCCAACGCTGTTGCGAAAAGCGCCTCAGCGATGCCCGGTGCGACGACAGAAAGGTTGGTATTTTGACTGAGGGCAATCGCCTCAAAACTGTTCTTGATGCCCCAGACAGTCCCGAACAGGCCCACAAACGGGGCAATGGAACCCACGGTCGCAAGAAAACCCATCCAGCTTTCCATACCTTCAGCTTCACGATCCACGGCAACCGCCATCGTGCGATCAATCCGCTGGTTCGCGCCAACGATCAAAGCGCCGCCCGCCTCAAAAGACCGACGCCATTCCTTCATTCCGGCTGCAAAAACACGCTCAATCGGCGAGCGGACATCCGCATCAAGGCGGGTGTAAAGCTCATCAAGGGATGCGCCGGACCAGAATTCGGTTTCAAAGGCGGCAAATTTTTTCTTCAGCGACCGATACCGGATGATCTTGTCGATAATGATCGCCCAGCTCCAAAACGACGCGACCAGCAGCATGATTATGACGACCTGGACAACCCAATGCGCCTGCGCAAACAGGCCCATAACCGAAAAGTC
This sequence comes from uncultured Neomegalonema sp., assembly GCA_937948985.1. GTDB lineage: Bacteria > Pseudomonadota > Alphaproteobacteria > Rhodobacterales > Rhodobacteraceae > JAHDDY01. The sequence goes on from CALFAK010000092.1 coordinate 15,697, forward strand.
CAACCCGTGATCGAGGGCATCTACCGTCCCAGCTTCCATAAACTCAAACCCTCTTAATCCGCCCGAATCCTTCGGGTCTCATCCGATAGAAAGGACATACTGCCCCATAACCACTATTCAGGACCAATCGTGACAAAAGTTGGACTCCGCACAGGCTTGGTCACGCCATCCTCAGCTGTTGTTATTCTGCAACGTCGGAGCGAGTGTTTCACGCACATCTTGCGGCATACGAAACGCCCTACCCTGTTCATTTATTGAAACACACACAACCTCGGCACTGGCCAGAACTTCCGAATCGCGGCGCACATCCTGGTGAAGATGCAAGCTCGCACCAGCGATACTTGTACACTGTGTGCAAATGATTAGTGAATCGTCGAAATGGCCCGGCTTTAAAAATTTAATATTCATGGATCTTACCACGAACAGCAAATTGTGCCGGGCGCGCAGGTCGGTTTGGTGGAGGCCAATCACCCGCAAAAATTCAGTCCGGCCACGTTCCATCCACCTGATATAACTGGCGTGATAAACGATACCGCCCGCGTCTGTATCTTCCCAATAAACACGTGCGGGGAGGGCATGGACACTGTCGGCGAGAATGCCCGATGTTGGTGCCGGAGCAGTTTCTGTCATGATTTCTTTCCGGTCCGAATCAAAACGGCGCGAATTGCTTCGCGCCGTGTCATCATAAAATTTTATCCGAAATCAGTCTTTAGAATCAGACTTATAACGGTGGGACTTTGCGCTGATCCGTTCAACTTCGCCCCGGACAATGCCCTCAACAACATTCGGCAGGTTATCGTCCAGCCATTCACGCAGCATCGGTTGAAGCATCTCGCGCATCATGCCTTCAAGACTTTGAGAGCCTTTTTCGTCGGTCAAACGCAAAGCGCCGTAGACACGCCGTGTCGCTTCGCTATCAGGGTCGGAAAGGGAGGCCAAGGCGCGGGCCGAAATTTCTTCGCTTGTCATCGAGACGAGCGCAGACGGTTGTGGTTCAGCATAGTCCAGTGGTTCGCGCTCCATTGCGTCCCGCACCATACCGCCAACCGCTTCGAGATCTTCATCATCGCTTGAAGAAGTTGAGGAGGTAGCCGACGCCATTGCCGCAGCGCCAGCCACCGCCGCACCCGCACCAGCGTAAGATGTTGTGGAAGCAGTGTTTTCTGTAAAGCTGGCCGAATAATCGTCGTCAAGAGGCGGCGGATCATCGTGATAAACATCCGATGCGCCGTATGTGTCAGGAAACCGCACCGCCGCATCAGCATCAGATGGATTTTCATCGAGATCGGCAGCTTCAACATGATCGACGGATTCGGACTCGTCTACGTCAGCAGCCTGAAACGGCGCGTCGTCGCTTGAAACTTCGTCCGCATCCGCTTGTGCATTCCAATCAGATACGTCCGGTGTATCGATTTTCATGTCGGTGACGTCGACGACTTCTTCCTCGTCACGCGTGTCGGGAATGTCGTCATCGCCACGCCCGTAGAGACCACTATGCGGCGTCAGCGGGTCAATGCCATCGTTCGCAACACTGACGGAAGTCTCGGCCTCCGGCTCCGCATCATCTTGGTTAGAGGCGGCGGCGGGTTCTGAAACCACTGTCGGCTCAGGGTCGTGAACTTCGTCCTGATCAAGACGGTCAGTAAGGTCAAACACCTCGTCTGGCGCGTCTTTGGCATCGAGTGTACGATCTTCAGATACCATATCAACAGCTTCAGCCGTTTCAACATGAGCGGCGGCTTCAAAAGATTCCGCTGCACTCTCTGCACTGTCATCAGATTTCTCAAAGACACCGCGATACGCGCCTTCGGCCTTGTCCGACACGTCGGCGGCTTTATCAGCGGCGTTTTTGCGCAGCGCATCAAGTCCCAGACCAGCCGCAGCCGCCGTGGCGAGGCCGGCACCAAAACCTTTGGTGTGATCGTCAGAGTCTTGAGCATCGGCCTGTTCAGGCTCGACTTCATCCTCTGAGTCCAACCGATCCTTTAACCCGCCCTGATCTTCGGGATTCACATCATCCGCGCCTGATGAGGAAACGGGCGCGTCAGCATATGCGGCGACAAAATCACCATCTGCCTGATTTTCAGCTTCAGAAAGACCGGATGTCAGTTCCAGAACATCCGCGTCGCTGTCTGTGTGTTCATTTGTGTCTGAAGCACCAAACGTTTCGACGTTAGACAAATCAGGCGTATCGAGATTCTGGACTTCGTCAGAAACCGTGTCTTTGATTTCCGCGGCCGCCGCTTCACTGCGACTTTCGGCGCGGGCGGCGAGGGCTTGCATCCGTTCACGCGGGCTGAGCCGTGAATTTGAGTCGAGCTTGCTTCGCGCGCGGGCAAAAATGTCACTTTCGCCGGGCGCATCGCTCTCGTCAGATGCGTCATCTTCACGCGATTTAGCGGTGCCCTCAGTCGGCTTTATATAGGGCGGCACGGGGATGTTGCGCCCGGTCGCGCGCGACCAGAACAAACTTTCGCGTTCAGGGAATATGGTTTCATCCCCGCCATCACCCTCCGCCGTCTCAGCGGTCACATCACGGCCATTGCCTGACGCGGCGGCCATAACCGGGATCTGCCCGCTATCATCGCCCGGAATGGTATTCAGCCGGTCGAGAGTTTCCTCGTCAGACCCCAAGCTACCGCCATCACGCGATTCTTCTTCGTCAATAATTCGGCGGATAGAGGCGAGGATGTCTTCCATGCTCGGCTCTTTTGCGTTTGCTGTGCTCTCGCTCATGGCACCCTTCTATCCAAGCTCGCCGTGGATTTACCACGAACAATCAACGGTGTGCGACGACCCTGCGTAAAAACTGACCCGTTACCCGTATCCCAAGTGAGTCGCCGCAGCATCAATTAGAAAACAGATTTAATCATTTTTGGTTAACAGGCAATTAGAAGCCTCAAGGGCGCCAAGGAAAACGCCAACTTACATTCGGTTCTTTGAGTATCGCATAAGGACTTCGCGGCTCAACACCCGCCGTACCACCGCCCGTTTCCGAATATGTCGGGATGCCGAAAAAGTCCGGCCCGAGCCGTCCCATTGCAACGAGGAGTGTATATGACGCAACATTAAGCTGACGCACGGAGTTTACCAGCGCAATGCGGGCATTCAACAATGTCTGTTCAGCGTTCAACACATCAATCGTAGCGCGCGAGCCAACCAACAATTCTTCTTTCACGCCGTCAAACGCCAGTTTTGCCGCCGCAACCTGTTCTTCTCCGGAGGCAATTGCCCCCTTAGCCGTTACGAGCGCGTACCAGGCGACATTTACAGACCGCTGCACCTCGCGCACCGCCGCGTGATAATCCGCACGGGCCTGAGCGGCACTGTGTTGCGCCTGCCGTACACGGCTGCTGACGGAGCCGCCCTGATAAACGGGGGCATTCAGGCTGAGCTGAAGATTGGCACCTACGGAATTATCTCTGTTCGATAAACCGTCGTTGAGGTTACCGTTCAAAGATGTGCTGAGCTGTACCGTCGGCAGCTTATCAGCTTGGATGACTTTGATGGCGAAGATCGCGGCCCGTTCAGCGGAGCGCGCGGCGCGAATGCTAGGGTGGGTCGCAAGCGCATCGCTTTCCGCATCCTCGACAGTTTCGGGCAGTTGGGGCAGATAATCGGGCGGTTCCAACTCGCCCGGCAGACGCCCGACAACCGCACGAAAACCTTCGGCACTGGCACGCAGATTTCCATCAGCCTGGATCACACTGGAATTTGCCGCCGCCACGCGTGCTTTGGTCTGGGCAACGTCTGTAATCGTGACTTCACCGACCTCAAACCGGATCTCGCTGGCCTCCAACTCCTCCAGCAGAAGTTTAAGGCTTTCACGGCTGAGATCCCGCGTTTCCTTGTCACGCAGCACATCAAAAAATGCGGTTATCGCGTTTTGGAGCGTGGTTTGCTCCAGGGCGACAAGCTGTGCATAGGTTGCATCAACGGATGCGCGCGCTTGGGATATCGAGTTTGCGGCACGCCCGCCGTCATAAATCGGCAACCGGCCTGTAAGACCCAAAGTCAAAGGTGCGGTGATTTCGTCAGGGCCGGGCGAGCGAAAGGTTTGCCCCAATTGGGCCGTGCCATTAATCTCAACATCAGGCAAACGCTGGGCATTCGCAATCGAAACGTTCTCACCCTGCGCACGGAGGTTGGCACGCGCGCTGTCGATTGAAGGATTATAGAGATACGCATCGCGGGCGATGGTTTCCAGCGTTTCGGCATAAAGCGGTGTTGCAGAACCGATCAACAGCGCAACCAATGAGGCTGAAGCAAGCCCGCGCCCGAATCTCCGCATCAAATCCTCCAAAACCTGCGCCGAAGCGCCAACTCTTCAACTAAAGCGTTTAAAACGCAAACGCAGGTTTGGCTTCAAACCCCGGCAAGACTTGGGCAGAGGCATCAAAAATCCAACGCGTGGCAATTTCATCGCCGGTTTTTACCGACAAGCGTGCCTGTCCGGCATCAACCGACCCCCAGATTGCGATCAGACGGCCACCGTCCCGCAATTGATCGTAAAGCGCAACCGGTTCAGCGCCAATGCCGCCCTCGATGATGATGACATCGAACGGGCCTTCATCCGGCAATCCCGCCTCCAGCGGGCCGTTGACGACCGCGACGTTGTCCACCGCAAGCGATGCGAGGGTGGTTTCCGCACTGGCAAACATCGCCTCGTCCGACTCAACCGCGACCACGCCCCGGCACATACGGGCGATCACCGCGCTGGAGTAGCCCAGCGCACAGCCGATATCGAGGACCGTCTCATGTGGTTCAATCTCAAGCGTGTCCAGCATTTTGGCGAATACGCGCGGGGCCAGCAGACTACGACCTTTGCCCAGCGGGATATCTTCGTCCACATAAGCCACAGATTTCTGTGACGGCGGGACAAAGCGTTCGCGCGGCACCTCAAGCATCGCGTTGATGATGGCGTGGCGGGTTACATCCGAGGGGCGAACCTGACAGTCCACCATCGCCTCGCGCACAAGCGTGTAGTCGTCCATGACAAATCCTGATCCAGCAATTTGAGCGGACCATAGCCAAAGGTTGTGCCGCATACCAGCAGGGAAAGGCGAAAAGAGCGGCGGTCGCGCGTTTTTTACGCGGACGGTGTCAGCAATGCGGGGCAATTGCGGTGAAGAGGCGGTCGATTTCCGCTGTCGTATTATAGAGGTGCGGCGAGACGCGCAGGGGCAGGTTTTGGGTGGTGTCCACCGCTGAATGCGGCTCCTCCGCCCCAGGCTGCGCCCATTTTGCGGTAATTTGGTCGGCGGCGAGGGCCGCGCTGATCGCATCAGCTTTAGTACGGGGGATCGCGAGCGTTGCCGCGCCGATGGTGGTTTCGGCGGAGTCGATGCAGGTGAGGCCGACATGGGCGGCGCTGGCGCGGATGTGATCGGTAAGCGCGGTCACGTCGGCCTCAATCGTGTCCACCCCCCGCGCGAGCACTTGGTCCACTGCAACGCCGAGGCCGAGGCGGGTGGCGGTGTTGAAGTCGAACGGCTCCACGGCTTGGATGGTCATATTCGCGCGCGCCATGAAGGCGGGCGACATCCAGAAGAGCGCGGTCTGGCTGGGGCCGCGTGTGCCCTTGCGGGTCGTGCCGACCAAGGCGTCGCAGTTTATTTTCGCGACATCGACGGGCGTGCGGCCAAGTGCTTGGGCGGCGTCGATGATGAAAGCGGTATGCGCGGGGCGTTGGAGGTGGCCTATTGCCTCGACGGGATAGCGCAGGGTTGTGACGCTGGTGACCATCGGCGCGAAGATGGCGGCGACATCGTCATCGATGCGGTTTTGCCATGCCCTGAGGTCCGGGTTGGCGAAATCGAGCGGGGGCAGCACTTCGACCTGCGGGCCACCTGTGCGGGTGACGCGGTCGAGCACTTTGAGATTACTCCACCATTCATGCGGGGCGACGAGGATGCGTTTTCCTTCCAGCGGCATTTGCGCGGTGATTGAGAGCCATGCGGCGGAGGTGCTGGTCGAAAAGCCTGTGTGGTCGGGGGACGCGCCGATGAGTGTGGCGACGCTGTCGCGAACGGATTGGAGTGCGTCGGCGGCTTGGGCTTTGGCGGCGGGTTCACCGATTTGGCCCTCAAGCCGGTGATGCGCTTGCATCCGCGCGAAGACGTCACCATCAGGCAGACCGCGACCGCAGCCGTTAAGGTAGATAGGGGAATGGGTCATGGGCGTCTCCTTTGCGGAGGTTATGCCCTAAGAACGCCGTCCCGTAAATTGGGCCGCGTCGACGGTATCATGAACCTTCTCAACCAGTTTCTTCATCGATTTATACGGCAGGTAGAAAAGGAAGAAGAACGGGAAAATCCACACCAGCATCCAAGGCAGCACCGGCAACATCAGAAGGCCCATAAACACCATCGTGATCTGTGCATTGCGGCGGTTGCGCAGGCTTTCCGCGGAGTCGTCCTTCGCACCGAGAATCTGTTTGAGCTTTTCGTTCGGCTGACGCGCGACGAGGGCGCGGCCAATGCTTTCGTAGACTTCGCCCTCGATACGGCCCTCGGTTTCCTCACGCGACAGGCCCACACGCGGCGCACCGCAGCCCGCGCAGGTTGGCGCGCTGGTGTGGTAGGAATTGCCGCAATACGAACAGGCCATTGCACTCGCCCCTTGGTGGATCGTTGGTGTGAGATTAGCACATGGGGTTTAACGGGGGGTGATGGAAGGGGCGGGATTCTGATTAGGTTAAGCGCGCTTCTCCGGGCACCCCTGAAAAAAATATACATAATTTTCAGCGTTCGCTTGACATATGTTCCTTAATAGTTCTTATTGATGCGTAATTGGCAACGAAGAAGGACATATTTAGCGCTACATGGACTGGACCCTGGGCATAGACCGTCAGCGTGAAGCGCTGGTTCGGATGGTTGCCGCGTTGCTCGTTTTGGCCGGCGATGGCGGT
>CALFAK010000093.1 GCA_937948985.1 uncultured Neomegalonema sp.
GAAGTGTCCGGCGAAGTGCGGCTCGATAGAGGTAACGTTTTTGACGCCCACGGCGGATTTGGATTTATCGATGCTGTGGACGCGGTCGAGGAACAGGAAAGGCGCACGATGCGGGATCATGCGCATGATGCGTTCCAGGTCGGCACTTCCCAGCTCTGCACTCTCAGGGGCTTCGCTCATCATAAACTCCGGCAACAGACGATATATTTTACAGCGGTTTGCCTTCTGGAAGCCGCCGGGTCAAGGGAACGGTATCAGCAGCGGTCATTGCCGGATTTGTTCCGGCAATCCAGAGCTGCACTTCCGCCGGAACTGGACCTTCGGAACAAGTCCGAAGGTGACAGTGAAAAGTCTTAAAGGTCCATCAGCAGGCGGCGGGGGTCTTCGAGCGCCTCTTTGATGCGGACGAGGAAGGTCACGGCGCCCGCGCCGTCGACGATGCGGTGATCGTAGCTGAGTGCCAGATACATCATCGGGCGGATTTCCACCTTGCCGTTGATCGCCATCGGACGGTCCTGAATTTTGTGCATTCCGAGGATGCCGGATTGCGGCGGGTTCAGGATCGGGGTGGACATCAGCGAGCCGTAGACGCCGCCGTTCGAGATGGTGAACGTGCCGCCCTGCATTTCGGCGATGGTCAGCTTGCCGTCGCGGGCTTTTGCGCCGTAGGCGGCGATGGTTTTCTCTATCTCTGCAAAGCCCATATCCTGCGCATCGCGCAACACTGGGACGACGAGGCCATTTGGTGTGCCCACGGCAACGCCGATATTGCAGTAGTTTTTATAAACCACATCCGTGCCGTCGATCTCGGCGTTCACTTCAGGCACTTCGTTCAGCGCATGGGTACAGGCTTTGACGAAGAAGGACATGAAGCCCAGTTTCGTGCCGTGCTTTTTGATGAACAGTTCTTTGTATTCGTTGCGCAACTCCATGATCGCGCCCATGTCCACCTCGTTAAAGGTGGTGAGCATGGCGGCGTTGTCTTGGGCTTCTTTCAGACGGCGCGCGATGGTCTGGCGCAGGCGGCTCATTTTCACGCGTTCTTCGCGCTCGCCTTGCGGGGCGGCAGCGGTGGCAGGGGCCGATTTAGCGGCCTTGGCCACATCTTCCTTCATTACGCGGCCATCGCGGCCTGTGCCCTGAACCTGATCGCGGCTGATACCCGCTTCGGCCATCGCTTTCTTGGCGGAGGGCGCGTCTTCCACATCACTGCGGCCGGAGCCGGATGGCGTCGGGGCGGACATGACGGGGGCGGCCTTGGGTGCTTCTGATTTCTCTTCGGCGGGAGCAGCGGTCGCTTCACCGCCCTCCTCAACAATCGCCAGCAATCCGCCGGCTTCGACGGTGGACCCTTCAGCGGCGACGATTTCTTTGAGCACGCCCGAAACGGGGGAGGGGGCTTCGACGGTGACTTTGTCGGTTTCCAGCTCGCACAGCATTTCATCGGCTGACACGGCCTCGCCGACCTTTTTGAACCATGAGGCCACGGTTGCTTCGCTTACGGATTCGCCTAAGGTTGGGACGCGGACTTCAGTACTCATGGTGTTTCCTAAGCTGTGCGGGCGTGATGCCCGTCATTCGGTAGAAAAATCAGGTTCTTTTGTTTGGCGAGAGACAAGTCTTCGCCAATGTATCGCAGAATGCCTTGGCGCAGCTCAAGGCAAACATAGTTAAGATCACGCATCATTGTGCCGATTTGGGCGGTTTCTGCGGTATCTTTGTCGAGGATTTCGACCAGCAGGTTCGGACGTTCGGTGGCGAGCAGCGTTTTCGCGCCGCGCAGGACATCAAGCTCATGCCCCTCCACATCGATTTTAATGAAGCCGATATCGGTCAATTTCTCGGCATCGAGCGCGCAAACTTCCGTGGGGATTTCATCACGGCCACCGGGACCGCTGCTTTCTTCGAGCGAGCCGATATTGGGTTGTTGTTTGCCCTTTGCGTCGAGCGGGACGTAGAAGGTGAGCTGTCCGGCCCCGCTGGAGACCGCCTTTTGGCGCAGTTCCACGTTTTCGGGCAGGGCGGGGCGCAAGCGGGCGACGAGGGCGGGATTGGCCTCATAAGCGGTGACATGCTTGCACAGCGGGGCGAGGAGTTCGGAGTACAGACCCTTGTTCGCGCCGACATCGATGGCGTTGCGCTTGGCATCCACCAGAAATTGGACGAAGGGCAGCTCGTCTTCCAGCCCGTCAAAGCGGGCGGCACGGGACATGCCGCGCCGCACCCGGTTCTTGACACGCAATCTTTCGATTGCCCGGATCATGCGCGATCCCTCATTCGGGATCGCTGAGCGCGGCATCGACCAGCGCCTCCTGCTGGGCTTTGTGCTGCGAGGCGAGGCCCGTGGCGGGGGAGGCGGATGCGGCGCGGCCCGCGTAGCGGGGGCGTTTGTTGGTGGCTTCGAGCCGGGTCAGAACCCACTCGATATTCGGCTCCATGAAGAACCACGGGCCTTGGTTTTTCGGCTCTTCCTGACACCAGACGAATTCCGCCTGTTTGAAGCGACCGAGTTCCTGCATCAGCGACATGGCCGCGAACGGGTAGAGCTGCTCGACGCGGAGCAGGTACACGTCATCAAGGCCGCGCGCGTCGCGTTCTTCGAGCAGGTCGTAGTAAACCTTGCCCGAACAAAGGACCACGCGTTTGATCTGATCGTCCGGCTTGAGCGTTACTTCGGACGTGCCGTATTGTGCATCATCCCACAGCAAGCGGTGGAAGCTGGAACCGGGGCCGAAATCCCCGATCTTCGAGGTACAGCGCTTGTGGCGCAGCAGGGATTTGGGCGTAAACAGGATCAGCGGCTTGCGGTAATCGCGGGCCATCTGACGGCGCAGGATGTGGAAGTAGTTTGCCGGCGTCGTGCAGTTGGCGACGATCCAGTTATCCTCGGCGGACAGTTGCAGGAACCGTTCGATGCGGGCGGAAGAGTGTTCCGGTCCCTGTCCCTCGTAGCCGTGCGGCAGCAGCATCACGAGGCCGGACATGCGCAGCCATTTGCGCTCGCCGGACGAGATGAACTGGTCGATCATAATCTGTGCGCCGTTGACGAAGTCGCCGAACTGCGCCTCCCACAACACCAGCGCGTTGGGTTCGGCGAGGGTATAGCCGTACTCGAAGCCCAGCACCGCGTATTCGGAGAGCATCGAGTCGATGACCTCGTAATCAGCGTGTTCGCCGATTTGTTTGAGCGGGAAGTGGCGTTTTTCGGTTTCCTGATCGATGAACGCGGAGTGACGCTGTGAGAAGGTGCCGCGCGTGGAGTCTTGTCCCGACAGACGCACGGGAATGCCGTCTTTGATGAGCGAACCGAAAGCCAGTGCCTCGGCGGTGGCCCAGTCGAAGCCCTCGCCGTTGTCGAACATCTTCTTTTTGGCTTCAAGCAGGCGGCCCACGGTGCGGTGGGGGCTGAACCCCTCAGGCACGGTGGTCAGGGTCTTGCCGATCGCGTTGAGCGCATCGATGTCATAGCCCGTTGCGCCGCGCTGGTATTCGCCGCGTCCGCTTTCAAGCCCGGACCAGCGGCCATCGAGCCAGTCGGCTTTGTTGGGGCGGAAGTTTGCGCCGATCTCGAATTCTTCCTGCAAATGCTGCTGGAAGTCGTCTTTCATGGTTTTGACTTCTTCCGCCGTCATCACGCCCTCATCGATCAGGCGCTTGCTGTAGATTTCGACGACGGACGGGTGGCTCTTGATCTTTTTGTACATCAAGGGCTGCGTGAACATCGGTTCATCGCCCTCGTTATGGCCGAAGCGGCGGTAGCAGAAGATGTCTATGACCACGTCTTTGTGGAAGGTCTGGCGGTATTCGGTCGCGACCTTGGCGGCGTGGACCACGGCTTCGGGATCGTCGCCGTTGACGTGGAAAATCGGTGCCTCAACCATCAACGCGATGTCGCTGGGGTAGGGCGAGGAGCGCGAGAAGCGGGGGGCGGTGGTGAAGCCGATTTGGTTGTTCACGATCACATGGATCGCGCCGCCCGTGCGGTGACCCGCCAGCCCGGACAGGCCCAGACACTCGGCCACCACGCCCTGACCCGCAAAGGCGGCATCGCCGTGCAGCAGGACGGGGATAACGCCCGTGCGGTTGGTGTCATCGTTTGTCTGCCGCTGTTTCGCGCGGGCCTTGCCCAGCACGACGGGGTTGACCGCCTCCAAGTGGGAGGGGTTGGCGGTCAGGGAGAGGTGGACTTTGTTGTCGTCAAACTCGCGGTCGGAGGATGCGCCGAGGTGGTATTTCACATCGCCGGAGCCGTCCACGTCTTCCGGTTTGAAGCTGCCGCCCTGGAACTCATGGAAGATCGCGCGGAACGGCTTGGCCATGACGTTGACCAGTACGTTGAGGCGGCCCCGGTGGGGCATTCCGACGATGATGTCGCTGGCGCCCATCGCGCCGCCGCGCTTGATGATTTGCTCCATCGCGGGGACCAGTGCCTCACCGCCGTCAATGCCGAAACGTTTGGTGCCGGTGTATTTGACGTTGAGGAATTTCTCGAAACCCTCGGTCTCGACCAGCTTGTTCAGGATTGCTTTGCGACCTTCCGGCGTGAAGCTGATCTCTTTGTTATAGCCCTCGATCCGTTCCTTGAGCCAAGCGGCTTCGGTGGCGTCGGAGATGTGCATGTATTGCAGGGCGAACGTGCCGCAATAAGTGCGTTTGACCAGCGTATTGATCTCGCGCATCGATGCGATTTCAAGGCCGAGGACGTTGTCGATGAAGATCGGCCGGTCGAGATCGGCTTCGGTAAAGCCGAAAGATTTGGGGTCAAGTTCGGGCGCATGTTCGACATTAACGATGCCCAGCGGGTCGAGATTGGCCGCCAGATGGCCCCGGATCCGGTGGGCGCGGATGAACATGATCGCGCGGATCGAATCGAGCGTTGCGGCACGCAGGGCGCTTTCGTCGAGCTTTACGCCTTTTGCCCCGGCTTTATCGGTGATCTTTTTGGCGACGGTTTTTTCGGAGGGAACCTCGTCCCACTGTCCGTCAAGCGCGGCAACCAGCTCGCCATTGGCGACGGGGGGCCAGTCGGCGCGCTGCCAGCTCGCGCCGTTCGCGTTGGCTTTTGCGGTGGAGGCGTCATCCCCTAATCCCTCAAAGAACGCGCGCCATTCGGAATCAACGGATGACGGATCATCCGCGTGACGCGCGTGCATGGCTTCAACGTAGACCGCGTTGGCGCCGTGAAGGAAAGAAGATGGCTCGAAGAGTGCTTTACCGTCTGTGCGGTTGTCTTCGGTTTTGCTCATTTTGGCCGCGCGGGGATTTGCCCCGCGTGCTCCCTTGGGACGATTAAAGTGCCGGGCCGCATGATCGCGCGTCCGGCGGACGAGATACGCTTTGCAGCAAAAATATTAACAAAGCGCGCGATTCGGAACTGTCTTAGCCTATTGTAACGGGGGATGCACCGCTGTCTGTACAGAGATATGAAAAACCGCCTGAATTATGCGTTATTAACCGCTTGCCGTCTTTTTGTTTGGCGCGTTTTCCGGGTCGGGCAATGAGCCTGTTGTCCTTGAAAACACTTTGACTTGAAAGCGCATGATTGCGTGCCGATATGATTAATATGAGCACCATGACCCTCGCCGAGCTTGATGACATTCGCGCACAGTGCCGTCGCCTTGTGAAGCGGCGCGCGGCGTTGTCCGGTGTGGTTGCGGCAACGCCCCTGCCGATGTTGGATGCGGCGGCGGATTTGGGGATATTGATGCGGATGCTGCCGAAAATCAGCGCCGAGTTCGATTTGACCCCGAAAGATATTGAAGCGCTGGATCCCGAAAGCCGGGCGGTTGTTTATACAACCGTGAAGAAACTGGGTGACAGTTTTGTCGGCCGGGTCGTGACTCAGCGGGCGGTAATGGCCGTGCTATCGCGGCTGGGCGCGAAGGTCGCGGGCAAGCAGGTGGCGCGCTTTACGCCGATTATCGGCCAGGCGACGGCGGCATCGATCAGCTTTTGGCTGATGCGGCATCTGGGCAATAAGCATATCGAGGATTGCTACGCCGTAGCCCGCGCCCGTGCGGAGCAACGGATGTTTGGCAAAGGCGCGGTGATTATTGAGGCGGAGCGGTTGGTGGGCTGAGGCAGGAACGAAGCCGGAAAAGTGTTTCGTTTAAGACTCTCAATCCAACAGTTAAGCCTGAAAACACCCGAAAAGCGCATCGCGCGATTGCGCTGTGGCCATGTTTCGGCAACTTTCGTGGTGTTTATAGCGTTTGTTAGCAAATTCACACCGGAGTTGACCTGTGCTTGCCCTGATGGATCAAACAGCCGAACCTGTTGCAGTCACTGACGATGACGCTTTGATCGCCAGACGTGCGGTTGAAAAACTGCGCCCTGTTGCGGCATCTCAGCAAGACATTCGCATGGTTGTGCAGGAACAGGCGGATATTATCGTACCGCTTCCTGCCGCCGCAGTCGCTCAAATGCTTTTGATACTTGAGGCAATGGCCGAGCAGACACCTGTATCGATCATCCCGTTTAATGCGATGCTGACAACACAACAAGCTGCCGATTATCTGAATGTTTCACGACAGTATTTAGTCAACAAGCTACAAGCGGGAGATATGCCCTTTCAAATGGTCGGGTCGCACCGGCGTGTCAAATACAGCGATCTTTTGATCTATGAAAAAGAGCGCCAAGCTGTGAGTGACACGGCCATGCGTGATTTAGCGGATTTCGCCCGAGAGCATGATTTGGAATGATCTCGACATTCACGGTCATTCTGGATGCGAATGTCTTGTATAAGGTCAGGCTTATAAGTTTGCTGATGTCGCTTGCCGTGAAAAAGATGTTTCGGGCGCGTTGGACGGATGACATCCATGAGGAGTGGATGCGAAACCTGATCGCAAACAGGCCCGATATTTCCTCAGAGCAAGTGAGTAAACGGCGCGCTGATATGAATTTGGCGGTTCCTGATGCGCTGGTCACTGGACATGAAGCTATAACAATTGACGGATTGCCTGATCCGGATGACGGGCATGTTATTGCCGCCGCTGTATTGACACGGGCCAGTATGATTGTGACGTTTAATTTGAAGGATTTTCCAGCCAGGATTTTAACGCCTTTGCGTTTGGAAGCACGTCATCCCGATGATTTTCTGATAGACCAATACACGCTTGCACCTGAATTGTTCACGCAAGCCGTACGGCAGGATAAGCGGCGTTATCGTAATCCACCTTTATCAACCGCAGAATATCTGAATGCGTTGGAGCGGGCGGGAGTTCCTGAGACAGCTGCGCAATTGAGAGAGATTGCGGTGCTGCTGGATTGAGTGGATTTGAGATGAAGTGCTGCGGATGCACTTATGGCGGGTATCACGGTGAAGGTGTTTGAATCAGAGTTCAGATTGACTTTCGTGAAACGCGGAAAAACCAGCGTGATTCAGCTAAAAATACACTTTATGCGTGATTTTCAGCTCGCTCAGTGTTTTTAGGGGCGGTATTCGTGGTGTTTTGGTTGCAAATGGCTGTTTTTTATCTGCGCTGACGTGGTTTTGGTATTCAAAATACGTTTTTCTACACGCAAAAATTGAGTTTTTGCACCGCACGGTGCTTCGGCCAGCGTGAACTGATATCGCTCTGGCGCGATAACGGTGCGACACTGGTGCACCAAGGGCATCCGAAACGGCGGTTGCGGTTCGGATGCCTCTTTTCTCACGTCGTTATCACGGCAACGTGAAGTTTGGTCTTATCCGTCGACACGGATGGTGGCGTTTTTCGGATCGTAGGGGCTGTCTTCGACGATCTCGGCATCGTAGAGATCGCGGAACATGCGGACTTTCAGTTTCGTACCGACGGCCTCGTGTTCGGGTTTGACGTAAGCCAGACCGATGGCTTTGCCGAAATGGACCGAATAACCGCCCGAAGTCAGTCGCCCTATGCGCGTGGTCCCGTCCTCCAGATACAGCGCCTCGCGGCCCCACGGATCGGCATCGGTTGGTCCGTCAATCAGGACGGTGACGCATTTTGAGCGGATGCCCGTCTCCTGCATCGCGCTTTTGCCTTTGAATTCCTTGGATAAATCGACAAAGCGCGGCAGGCCGGCCTCCAGCGGGGTGGCGTCGCGGCCAAGGTCTGTGCCGAACGCGCGGTAGGATTTTTCGATCCGCAGCCAGTTCTGCGCCCGCCCGCCACACAACTTAAGGCCGAGCGATTCCCCCGCGCCGCTGATACGGTCATACAGATAGTTCTGCATCTCGACCGGATGGTGCAGCTCCCACCCCAACTCGCCCGTATAGGCGACACGGATGGCGTGGGTCGGGCACATGCCCAGATCGATTTTCTTCGCACTCAGCCACGGGAAGGCTTTGTTTGTAAACGCAGATTCAGGGTCTTCCGCATAGACGATCTGCTTCATGAGGTCGCGGGATTTCGGTCCGGCCAGCGCAAAAACGCCCCATTGCGTGGTGACATCATGGACGCTGATCCAACCGAACTCGGCACGCTTCTCCTCAGCCATTTTGTGAAGATAATCAGAGTCATAGCTCTGCGCGGCCCCCGCCGAAACGAGGTAGTAGCTCTGCTCACCCGTGCGGACGATGGTGAATTCGGTACGCACGGTTCCGGCGACGGACAGCGCGTAGGTCAGGTTGATGCGCCCGATTTTCGGCAGCTTGTTACAGGTCAGCCAGTCCAGGAAAGCCGTGGCTCCCGGCCCCTCGACGGTGTGTTTGGTGAAGGCCGTGGCGTCGAACAGGCCAACGCCGGAACGCACGGCCTCGGCCTCGCGCTTCGCGTATTCCCACCAGCCGCCGCGCCGGAAGCTGCGCGAATCGTGGTCGTTGAAGCCCGGCTCCGCGAAGTAGTTTGGACGCTCCCACCCGTTGGAACAGCCGAATTGCGCACCTTCCGCCTTCATCCGGTCATAGCAGGGGGCCGTGCGCAGCGGGCGTGCCGCCGGGCGTTCCTCGTCCGGGTGATGCAGGATGTAGACGTGCTCGTAGGCTTCCTCGTTCTTCTTGACCGCGTAGTTGCGGTTGACCCACTTGCCGAAACGGCGCGGATCAAGCGACCACATGTCAATCTCGGCCTCGCCTTCGGTGATGAGCTGGGCCAGATAATGCCCCGCCCCGCCCGCTGCGGTGATGCCGAACGAGAAGCCCTCGGCGAACCAGAAGTTATTCACGCCGGGCGCAGGGCCAATCAGCGGGTTTCCGTCCGGTGTGTAGCAAATCGGGCCGTTGAAATCATCTTTCAGACCGCATTCCTCAGATGACGGGATGCGGTGGATGAAGGAAGTGTATTCCTCTTCGATGCGCTCCAGATCAAGCGGCAGCAGGTCGGCGCGGAAGCCCTCCGGCACGCCCCAAGTCGCCCAAGCGGGGGCATTGCGCTCGTAGGGGCCGAGGATCCAGCCGCCGCGCTCCTCGCGGACGTACCATTTGGCATCGGCATCGCGCAGGACGGGATGCTCGCCGTGGGTTTTGCGGTATTCTTGCAGCGCGGGGTCAGGCTCGGTCACAATGTACTGATGTTCCACGGGAATTGCGGGAATGTAGGTTCCGATCATTGCTGCCGTGCGCTGGGCATGGTTTCCGGTTGCGGTGATGACATGCTCGCAGCGGATTTCAAATGTCTCTTCCGAGCCGATCAGCGAGTTTCCGCGCTCGGCCATAATGCGTCCTTCGACAACCCATTCATCGCCCTCGCGGCGATAGCCGTCGACTTGCGCACGGCGAACAACCTCAACACCGCGCATTCTGGCCCCTTTGATCATCGCCATGCTGACATCGGCGGGATTAATGTAGCCGTCAGTCGGGTGATAGATCGCACCTTCGAGATCTTCAGTGCGTACCAGCGGCCAGCGCTCTTTGATCTGGTCAGGCGTCATCCATTCGTAAGGAACGCCGCAGGTTTCGGCGGTGGTGGCATAGACCATGTACTCGTCCATGCGCGCCTTGCTCTGCGCCATGCGCAGGTTGCCAACCACCGAAAAGCCCGCGTTCAGGCCCGTTTCCTCTTCAAGCGTCTTGTAGAACTTGATTGAGTAATCGTGGATATGCGTCGTCGCATAACTCATGTTGAAATAGGGCAGCAGGCCAGCCGCGTGCCATGTGGAGCCTGCGGTCAACTCGTCCCGCTCCAGCAGGATGGTATCGGTCCAGCCCGCTTTCGCCATATGATAGGCAATCGAGCAGCCCACTGCGCCGCCCCCAACTACAACCGCCCGTGCATGAGTTTTCATGAGACTCTCCCGATTATTTTGAATCGCTTCGATGCGTCTTTATGCCCGCCTTAGCACAGACGGCGGATAACGCGCGACGCAGGATGGCGGATTTGCGACGTTACTCCGTGCCTTGTGACCCTAGCAGCAGGCGAAATTTTCCACGTTTTTTATGCCGTACCCCGTGACAAGCAAGACGAATGGTGAAACATTCCGCGCCAATGACCACACAACCAGTGCGGCATGACATCATTCTTTTTGGGAGAAAAAGGTCGATGAGAAAAGCATTTTTAACCGCAGCGCTCGCGCTTGGGCTGATCGGCGGCGTTGCTGGCGGCGCGCAAGCAAACACGCTGAGAATGGCCTATGACGCGGACCCCGTTTCGCTGGACCCGCACGAGCAGCTTTCGGGCGGTACGCTACAACTGTCGCATATGGTATTCGACCCGCTGATCCGCTGGACGCAGGAACTCGGCTTCGAGCCGCGCCTTGCCACGGGCTGGGAACGCGTTGACGATACGACAATGCGCTTCATGCTGCGCGAGGGCGTGAAATTCCACTCCGGCAACGAGATGACCTCTGCTGATGTGGTTTGGACCTTCAATCGCATCAAAGAAAGCCCTGATTTCAAAGGCGTTTTCGTGCCGTTCAAGAGCATGAAAGCGGTTGATGACTATACTGTCGAGATCAAAACAGACGGCCCGTTCCCGCTGGTCCTGCACAACTCGACCTATATTTTCCCGATGGACAGCAAGTTCTACTCGGGCAAAACTGATGATGGTGCTGAGAAGTCGGAAATCGCCAAACACGGCAACAGCTTTGCCTCGCAAAACATGTCCGGCACAGGCCCTTTCATGGTGACAGAGCGCGAGCAGGGCATCAAACTCGTGTTCGAGCGTAACAAAGACTATTGGGATACCGATTCTCCGGGCAATGTGGACGAGATCGTTTTCACACCGATTAAAGAGGCACCAACACGCGTCGCCGCTCTGCTGGCGGGTGATGTCGACTTCA
The DNA here is from genome assembly GCA_937948985.1 of uncultured Neomegalonema sp. Classification (GTDB taxonomy): domain Bacteria; phylum Pseudomonadota; class Alphaproteobacteria; order Rhodobacterales; family Rhodobacteraceae; genus JAHDDY01. Next base: position 11,176 of record CALFAK010000093.1, read on the forward strand.
TCGCGCCCGTGCCGCCGAACGATTTGGACCGTGTTGAGAAAGACGACGGCACAACGTTGGTGACGATGCCCGGTACGCGCATTATCACGCTGCAACTGAACCAGGACCGTGTGGAAGCGCTGAAAGACGTACGCGTTCGCCAAGCGATTGTTCATGCCATCAACAACGAGGGCATCGTCAAAAAGATCATGCGTGGTTTCGGAACCCCGGCAGCGCAAATGAGCCCTGAAGGCTATCTGGGCTACAACCCCGCTCTGAAGCCACGTTTTGACGTTGCCGCCGCGCAAAAGCTGATGGATGAGGCCGGATATGGTGACGGTCTTGAAATGTCGATGATGTGCCCGAACAACCGCTATGTGAACGATTTCAAAATCTGTGAAGCATCGGCGGCAATGCTGGCGAAAATCGGCATCAAGATCGAACTGACGACCATGCCAAAAGCGCAATACTGGCCTAAATTCGATGAGCGTGCGGCGGATATCATGATGATCGGTTGGCACTCGGATACCGAGGATTCGGCGAACTTCTATGAATTCCTCGCCATGACGCCGAACACGGACACGGGTCGCGGGCAGTATAACTCCGGTGCATATTCCAACGCGGCGGTCGATGCGCTGACCGAGGCGACGCTGAAGGAAACCGACGATGCGCGCCGGGCGGAAATGCTGCAAGACATTGAGCAAATCCTTTATGACGACGCCGCATTCGTGCCGTTCCACTGGCAAAACCTCGCATGGGGTGCACGCAAGGGTGTCAATATCGGCGCAGTCGTCAACGCGATGAACTTCCCATACTTGGGTGATCTCGTGATGGAATAAGCGCGTGTTTTGCGGTTAAAGAAAATGCGGCTGATCCGGTCATCCGGGTCAGCCGTTTTTATTTGTCGTCACGTAATTGTCGGCGGAGATGCGCGAGATAGCCCATTGCCGGACTTTCACTCTGTGGTATCAAGACCTGTATTCACACATTATCCCGGATGATCCATGCATCTTCTCGCTTTTTTGATCCGGAGGCTGTTCCAGGCCATCATCGTTATGTTGGTCATCAGCATCATCGGCTTTTCGATTCAAAGCAATCTCGGCGATCCGCTGCGTGAGCTGGTCGGTCAATCTGTGTCCGAGGCTGAGCGTGAGGTGTTGCGCGATCAAATGGGTCTGAATGACCCGTTCTTCACCCAATTCGCCCGCTTCATCGGCAACGCGGTGCAGGGCGATCTTGGCACGTCATATTTTTTTAAAAAACCCGCCCTCGAAGTCATCCTCGATAAATTCCCTGCGACGTTCGAGCTTGTCCTTGCCGCAACGATTATGATCTTTACCCTATCGGTTCCGGCGGGCATCTACGCCGCCTTGCATCCGAAATCATGGGGCGCGCGTCTGATTATGAGTGCCAGCATCGTCGGCATCTCGGTTCCGGTCTTTCTGACTGCCATCTTCCTGATCGCGATATTCTCAGTCAATCTCGGCTGGCTCCCCTCCTTCGGGCGCGGCGATACGGTTGAGATGCCGTGGGGGTGGGAGACTGGTTTCCTCAGCCTCGACGGCCTCTCACATCTGATCCTGCCCGCTATATCGCTCGCCTCAATCATGCTGCCGCTGTTCATCCGCCTGATCCGCGCGGAAATGATGGAGACGATGCGCACCGAATATGTCCGCTTCGCTTGGGCCAAGGGTCTGCACAGCAAGCGCGTTTGGCTCACCCATGCCTTTCGCAATACCTTGCTGCCGGTTATCACTGTCGGCGGGGTGCAGATCGGGACTCTCATCGCCTATACGATCCTGACCGAGACGGTGTTCCAGTGGCCGGGCATGGGATTTCTGTTTCTGGAGGCGATCAACCGTGTCGATACCCCTCTCATCATCGCTTACATCATTATCGTCGGCCTGATCTTCGTGGTCGTGAACACCATCGTTGACCTGATCTACACGCTGGTGAACCCGATGATGAAACTCCCCGGAGCCGCCGCATGACACGCCGCGAATTTTCAGCACGGTTCTTCCGCGACCCCGGCGCAATCTTCGCTGCACTACTGCTGCTGACGCTTGTCATGCTCGCGGTGCTGGCCCCGTTCATAGCGCCGCAAAACCCTTATGATCCGATGCAAATCGACATCATGAATTCCGAACTGCCCCCTTACTGGGAGCCGGGCGGCGAGGAGCAATTCGTCTTCGGTACCGATGCCCAAGGACGCGGCGTGCTCTCCACCGTCATGTATGGCATGGGAATCTCCCTGATGATCGGCGTCGGCGCGGTTATGGTGCAGGCCTTCCTTGGCATCACCTTCGGTTTGCTGGCGGGATATTACGGCGGCTGGATAGACTCATTCCTGATGCGCCTCGCGGATATTCAGTTGTCGTTGTCGACCCTGATGGTCGCGATCATCGCGCTGGCGATCTTCCAAGCCGCCTTCGGGCCGGGCACCTATGAAAGCCTCGCGCTCTATATGCTCATCCTCGTGATCGGCATCGCCGAATGGCCGCAATACGCCCGTACCGTTCGTGCGAATGTGCTGGTCGAGAAAAAGAAAGAATATGTCGACGCGGCCCGCCTGACCGGAATGCCCGCCCGCCGCATCATGCTGCGCCATATCCTGCCCAACACAATGACCCCGCTGCTGGTGATCTCAACCATTCAAGTCGCCAACGCCATCGTATCAGAGGCCGCACTGTCTTTCCTCGGCCTCGGAATGCCCGTCAACCGCCCCTCCCTCGGCTCATTGATCCGCTCAGGGTTCGAATTTATCTTCTCTGGCCAATGGTGGATCACCACCATTCCCGCCATCGTGCTGGTGCTGCTGATCCTTTCGATAAACTTGCTCGGCGACTGGTTGCGCGATACCCTGAACCCCAAGCTGTACAAGGGTCACTGATGCCCCTGCTCGAAGTCGATAATCTCGAAGTCTCGTTCGGCAAACACCAGGCCCTGCGCGGGGTGTCGTTCACCTTGGAAAAGGGCGAGCGGCTGGGCATCGTCGGCGAGTCCGGGGCGGGCAAGTCGATGGCGGCGTTTGCGGTCATCAACCTGATTTCCGAGCCGGGGCGGATCTCCGGCGGTTCGGTCCGGTTCGACGGACGTGATCTTGCGACCCTCCCGCCTGAAGAGTTGCGCAAAGTGCGCGGCGACCGCATTGCGATGATCTTCCAAGACCCGATGATGACGCTCAATCCGGTCCTCACCATCGGCACACAAATGGTTGAGACGCTGCAAGCCCACCGCGAGATCAGCTTTGCTGAAGCCCGGCGCATCGCTATTGAAAAACTCGATCTCGTCGCCGTTCCCTCGGCGGAGGCCCGCTTTGACAGCTATCCACACGAGCTTTCCGGCGGCCTTCGGCAGCGTGTTGTCATCGCCATATCCCTGCTCTGTGATCCCGAAATCATCATCGCCGACGAGCCGACCACCGCCCTCGACGTGACCATACAGGCCGAGATCATGGCCTTGCTGATCCGTCTGTGCGAGGACACGGGCATGGGCATGATACTCATCACCCACGACCTCGCGGTCGTCTCTGAAAGCTGTCAGCGGCTTGCGGTGATGTATGCGGGCAAGGTGATTGAGGAGGGTGCGGTGAATGCCATCCTCCAGGCGCCGCAGCACCCCTACACACGCGGCCTCATCAACGCCCTGCCGCAGATGAACAGTCGCGGCGGCTTGCTTACCCAAATCCGGGGGACGATGCCGGGGATCAGCGAATTGCCGGAGGGCTGTGCTTTTCACCCGCGCTGCGATTTCGCCAACGCAGCTTGCAAAACCGCGATCCCTGAGCTGCGGCCGCTGGGCGCGCAGAATGTGGCCTGTATCCATGCGGGCGCGCTGAAGGAAACGGTATGAACGCACCCCTCGTTTCCGTCAAAGGCGTCGAAAAACGCTTCCCGATGCCGTCGCACTTCCTGCAACTCAAAAAGCCCGTCCTCCACGCCCTGCGTGGTGTGGATATGAATATTCAACGCGGCGAGGCGTTTTGCGTGGTGGGCGAATCCGGTTGCGGCAAGACAACGCTGGGCCGCGTTATCATGGGCCTGCTCGAACCCTCGGCGGGCGAGGTCCATTACGAGGGAACCCGTATCGACACGCTTGGCGAGGGCGACCGCCGCCCGTTCCGGCGCAAGATGCAGATGATTTTCCAGAATCCCTACGCGTCTCTCAACCCCCGCATGAACGTTGCCAAAACTCTGGCCGAACCGCTGAAAATGCTGGGCGACGGTATGAGCGCCGCAGACATCAGCGCCAAAATCGACGATGTGATGGCGGCGGTCGGGGCCAGCAAAGAATGGCTGACGCGCTTGCCGCATGAATTCTCCGGCGGCCAGCGCCAGCGGATTTCCATTGCCCGCGCGCTCATCACCGATCCAGATTTCATCGTCGCGGACGAGCCGATTTCCGCCCTTGATGTCTCGATTCAGGCGCAAGTGCTGAACCTCCTCAGCAAAGCCCGCCAAGAGCGCAACCTCACCTATTTCTTCATCACCCACGATCTTTCTGTGGTCGAGCATTTCGGCGATCGCGTCGCGGTGATGTATCTCGGCTCAGTGGTCGAATTATCTGATGTGGCAGAGATTTTCGAGCGCCCGAAACACCCCTATACCCGCCTCCTCCTCAGCGCGATTCCCCGCATCGGCGGGCAAGCCTTCAGCGCGGAACGCGCGCCGGGCGAAATCCCCACCGCCGTCAACCCGCCTGCGGGCTGCGCCTTCGCCTCCCGCTGCCCCCTCGCCCACGACCGCTGCCGTGTCGAGATGCCCGTGCTGCGCGACGCAGGCGGCGGCGCAATGGCGGCATGTCACGCGTTGGATTAGACTTATCTGTAATCAGCTTGAGTATCCGTCGGTTATGTAGCCGCCCCCTCGAACTGCGCTTCCCAGCCTTCGCGCTCCGCATCCTCGATCTTGCGAAACAGGTTTTCCGGCACAGAGAACGCGTGTCCGGCGGGAAGTTGCGACAGCGCGACAGCGGCGCTTTCCGGCCATGCCCCGTTCGGCGCAATGCCCATCGCTCCGGCCAGCGCATCGGAGGCATCAGGGATAAAGGGCCGCGAAACCGTCGCATACAGCGCCGCGAGATTAAGCCCCGTGCGCGTGATCATCGCCGCCTGAGCTTCATCCGTTTTGAACACGCTCCACGGTGCGGCATGTTGCAGATATTCGTTCCCCGCAACCCACAGCCCGCGCAGTTCTGACGCCGCCTTACGCATCTCAACCGCTTCCATCGCGGCCGCATAGCCCTTCAACCGCGTGTCGATTTCAACCGCCAGTGCCGCCTCCGCCTCGCCCGGCTCTCCGCCTTCGGGTACAGTCTCACCGAATTTCGAGCGGCAAAATTTGGTCACCCGCGAGGCAAAATTGCCCAACACATCCGCCAAATCCTTGTTCACGCCGGACTGGAACCCCTCCCACGTGAAGTCACTATCCGCACTCTCCGGCGCATTCGACAGCAACCACCAGCGCCAGTAATCCGATGGCAAAATCTCTAACGCCTGATCCATAAACACACCCCGCCCTTGCGAGGTTGAGAACTTGCCGCCCTGATAGGTCAGCCAGTTGAATCCCTTGAGGAAATCCACCTTCTTCCAAGGTTCCCCCGATCCCATGATCGTCGCGGGGAAGCTCAGCGTGTGGAAGGGCACGTTATCTTTGGCCATGAACTGTACGTAATGCACATCCCGCGCACCCTCATCCTCGCGCCACCAGCGCCGCCAGTCTGCCTCGGATTTGCCATGCGCATCGGCCCATTCCGCCGTTGCGGCGATGTATTCGATGGGCGCGTCGAACCAGACATAGAAGACCTTGCCCTCCATCCCCGGCCAGTCCTCATCGCCTTTCTTGACCGGAATGCCCCAGTCCAGATCGCGCGTGATACCCCGATCCCGCAGGCCGTCGCCGTCGTTCAACCATTTCTTCGCAATCGACGTGGCCAGCACGGGCCAGTCGGATTTCGTCTCAATCCACGCGCGGATTTGTTCCTGCAACGCCGATTGCTTGAGATACAAGTGCTTCGTCTCCCGCGCCTCCACATCCGTCGCGCCGGAAACCGATGAACGCGGGTTGATAAGGTCCGTGGGGTCCAATTGCTTTGTGCAGTTCTCACACTGATCGCCCCGCGCCCGCTCATAACCGCAGTTCGGGCAAGTGCCTTCCAGATACCGGTCCGGCAGAAAACGGCCATCGGATTCCGACCACATCTGCTGCTCGGTCACTTCATAGATAAGCCCTTGCTCGAACAATGCCTTGGCAAAATGCTGGGTAAGACGATGGTTCCGGTCCGAGGATGAGCGTCCAAAATGATCAAATTCCAGCCGGAATCCCTCGCCGAGTGATTTTTGCACCTCGTGCAGCCGCGCGCAGTAGGCCTCCACAGGCTCTCCCGCCGCTGCCGCCGCCAGTTCGGCGGGGGTGCCATGCTCATCGGTCGCGCAGATATGCATTACCTCGGCCCCGCGCATCCGCATGAAACGGGCATAGGCATCGGAGGGCAACAGCGAGCCGACCAGATTGCCGAGATGCTTGACCCCGTTGATATAGGGCAGCGCCGATGTGATGAGGATGCGTGTCATAGGGCTTCTCTGTTGAGTGAGTCGCAGAAGCTATAATAGACCACGCCGTAATGTGCGAGGGGCAGTTTCCCGCCCCTCGCGATAGATCAGCTGCGCTGAACGCCTTCGCCCCACTCGACCGTTTTCGGCTTGGCGAATGTCAGGACCAACGCGCCGAGGATACCCGACAGCATCGAACCGGAGATCACCCCGATCCGCACCAGCGTCTGATGCTCAGGGTCAACATAGGCCAGCGCGCCGATGAACAGCGACATGGTAAAGCCGATACCCGCCAGCAGGCTGACACCGTATAACTGCCACATGCTCGCCTCACGCGGCGCTTCGGCAAGGCCCAGCTTGATCGCCACTTTGGCAAAGCCGAACACGCCGATCTGCTTACCGATGAACAGGCCCATCATAATGGCCAGCGACAGCGGCGCCATCAACAGCTCCACACTCAGACCTTCCAGCGGCACTCCCGCATTGGCAAACGCGAATAGTGGCATCACCAACAGGGCAACCCAGCCATGCAAGCCATGCTCCGCCGATTTCGCCAGCGATTTACCACTCGCGTCCGGGGCCAGCGGGATCGCAAAGCCCAGCGCAACACCGGCCAGCGTCGCGTGAACACCTGATTTCAGGACGCAAACCCACAATATAATGCCAAGCAGGACGTAAGGGGTCAGACGCTTCACGTTGCTCAGGTTCAGCATGATCAGGCCGACACCGGCCAGCAGCGCGAGCAGCAACGCTGCAATCGACAACTTGCTGGTATAGAAAAGCGCAATAATAACAATCGCACCAAGATCATCGACCACGGCCAGTGCCAACAGGAACGTCTTCAATTCTGCCGGAACGCGCTTGCCGAACAGGCTCAAAACACCCAGCGCAAATGCAATATCGGTCGCGGCTGGAATCGCCCAACCGCGCGCTTCCTCGCTATCGATACCAACAATCCACAGGAAAATCAGTGCCGGGGCAACCATACCGCCAATCGCGGCGTAAACGGGCAGGGCCGCACGTTTCCACGTCGAAAGCGCCCCTTCATAGACTTCACGCTTGATTTCCAGCGCGACCAGCATGAAGAAAATCGCCATCAACCCGTCATTAATCCACAGCAACAGCGGCTTGGATATGCCATTTTCACCGACCGCTACGGTCAGTTTCGTGTTGAGGAAAGTATCGTAAAGCGGGCGTAACGCACTGATATTCTCCGCTAAAACGCCCAGTATTGCCGCCATAGCGAGCAAAAGCCCCGCTTTCGCTTCTGCACTCATGCCCCCTGAGTCACTCGCTGCGGCCATACCGTTCTCCCCTCATTAAATTGTGCAATGCAAAATCAGATCGGTGCGTCACAGATGGTCTTCAAGTCTCACAATAAAGGCATGATGCCGCAGGTGCGATTGCAATTTCATAATGCATTCCGTTATAGCTGGCGAAAATAGTGGCTTCCTCTATTTTATGTTACGAGCGATTGCACCAAAGGATTTGCACAATGTCAGATGATAAACCGACCCATCTTACCCCTGAAGAAGCCCGCCAAGGCGAAGGAACCGGGCGTGTCCGCAATATTTTGCTGATCAGCGTCGTCCTCGCCGTTGTTGCGTTGGTGGTCGTGTTTGTCGTGATGTAAACGCCGCACGCAGATGCGCATTCTCCCGCGGCTGATTGCGGGAGGTGAAATATGCCAAAATTTTCACAAACCCCGTCACGGTTCGGGTGCGGGGGCGAGCGCGTAGAGTGCCAGCGCGTGGCAATTGGCGAGCACGTCGTCAATCTCGTGTATCCTGCGCTGCCGGTGCCCCGGTGGTCGTCCCGGCCGCAGCGCCCGTGTCCGCACGGCGCGCAGCATTCCCGCATCCCGCCGCGCATACCAGCGGGCCAGCCGCAGCGCCTGTTTCGGCAAATCCGCCAGCGCCGCTTGCGCCGACAGCACCCGCTTGCACAGCCGCCCCGCATCGACCGGATCATCGGGCAGCACCAAAGCCGGCGCTTCACGCGCCTCATCGAACCCGTCAAAAAAGCTGATACGCGGCCCATAGCCCTTCGCGACGGGCGGCCTCGCAGGGCCAACCCGCTGTAAAGGCTCCACAATCGCAAAGCTGGGCACCGCCGTCACAGCGCCGCGCGACACCACACCCCGCCCCACAGCCGCCCGCTTCAGAGGCGGCGCAACGCGCAGCTCCCGCGCCTCAATCACAATCACCCGCCGCAGCGCCGATTCAGCGGGCCGCAAAATTCGCAGCACCCGAGAATGCACATGCCGGGGCACAAAGCCCACAGAACGATCACCGGACAGCCCCAAAACACCGGACACAAACGCCAAAACGCGCAGCAATGCCGCCAGATGACGCTCCCGTACCAGTGCCCAATCCATACCGTCCGCCGTCCCCGTGTTTAACAAAACAAGTGCCGAACATAGGAGAACAAATTACGATTGGTCAAGCGCGCGATGACCTGCCATGCCCCACCCCCGGCGAGGACAGACGACAGCATGGAATCCAACCTGTGCTGGCGTGACATTGTTTATCGGCATAAATCGCATCGCGGGGAGGGGTCGGCAAATTGCCCTGTAAGACACGCCGCCGCAATCAGCCCTCCGACTGCGCACTCCGACATTGCGGCGTCCACGGTTCAGCGGCCAGCCCCCATCGGGCATCCAATGGCGCGTGCGGGTCAGAGGCAAAACGCCCGGCATCAAGGCCGCGCCACAACTCGCGTAACGTCATATTGCGCCCGCCGCGAATATCGAACGGCACCGCACAAAACGCACCGATTTCTTCTTCCGACATCGTGCGTTCTTCGGTGAAGATCGCATCGATGACTTTCTTCTCGGCAAAATCCGCATCCGCCCAGGCC
>CALFAK010000094.1 GCA_937948985.1 uncultured Neomegalonema sp.
CGCTGGCCGCAGGGGCGTGGTGATCTGGGCGACAGGATGGGGCGTGTTTTCCGCGAGTTTCCTGATGGTCCCGTGGTGATTATCGGGGCGGATATTCCTGACATCTCACCCGCGCATATCCAGCAGGCGTTTCGGGCGCTGGGGGATCATGATGCGGTGTTCGGCCCCGCCGATGATGGCGGATATTGGCTGGTCGGATTAAAGCGCAGCCGTGCCGTGCCGCCGCGATTCATGCGCGGGGTGCGGTGGTCGACGGAGGATACGCTGGCTGATACGCTGGCGACACTGCCCCCGGAAAGCAAAGTCGCCATGTTGGACATTTTGCGTGATATCGACACGATTGACGATCTGCACGCCCGTAAGCAAGCGGCGGAGTGAAGCAAAATACCTAAGATTCTTATGATAATCTTTCGTCAAATTGCAATTAAAGCATATGGCAACTGACTGACATTAACGTTGCTTTCAGCAGTATTTCATACCTTGAACATATAAATTTCCCTGATCTGGAAGCGATATGTTCGAGGTGGACTCCGGCAAAGAACACGAAACGGGCGTGGCCGCCAAAGCCGCGACGAGTGAACATGCCCGCTCGCATAAACTGCTCGAAGAAGCGGCCAATGCCAGTGTGCAAGGGATCATCATCCTCGGCGAGGAGTATGTAGAGCTGTGCAATCCCCGTGCGCGGGAACTGAATGGTGTGCCGCATGACATCCTTGATGTCGGCAAGCCTTGGATGGATTTCTTCCAATACCAATACGAGCGCGGTGATTTTGGTGATGGCGAAGAAGGGCGCGTTTTCTTTCGCGAGTTACTGAAAACCTTCAAAGAGCGCAAAGTCACCCAGATTGAGCGCAAGGCCGGAAACGACCGGATTATTCGCGCTGACCGTGTGCCCAACTCACTGGGCGGCATTACGATCACGCTGACCGACATCACTGACATCAAAAATCGCGAGCGCGAGCTTGAAGACATGTGCGTCAAAGCCGCCGCCGCCGAACACGCCAAATCCGAGTTTCTCGCCAATATGAGTCATGAAATCCGCACGCCCATGAATGGGATTTTTGGGATGGCGGAGATATTATCCGCAACGGAGTTGACCGCGAAACAACAGATGTTCGCTGATATCATTGTGAAGTCGAGCACTTCACTGCTGACGATTATCAACGATATTCTCGACTTCTCGAAGATTGATGCCGGACGGTTGGAATTGGACCTTGAGCCGTTCAATCTGATGGAAGCTGTCGAAGATGTTGCCACACTGATTTCCGTTGCCGCATCCGAGAAAAATGTTGAGATGATCGTGCGGGTCGATCCCACGCTGCCCGACGAATTTATCGGTGATGTGGGCCGTGTGCGGCAGATCATCACGAATCTGCTCGGCAACGCGGTGAAGTTCACGGATGAGGGGCATGTCTTCATCGAGGTGAAAGGCGCGCTTGATCAGGGTGACGACGGGCAAAACACCTATGATCTGAGATTCAAGATCAGGGATACCGGCATCGGCATCCCACGGGAAAAATGTGAGCGGATCTTTGATAAATTCTGCCAAGTCGACGAAAGCTCTACGCGCAAGCATGAGGGGACCGGGCTGGGACTGGCCATCTCCGCTTCGCTGGTCGAGTTGATGGGTGGTGAGATAGAGGTGACATCAGAATTGGGCGTCGGGTCCACGTTTAAATTCGCGATCCGCTTACCCTCGCATATGCCCGCAGAAGCAGAACAACCCGTTCCGCATGATGTGACGGATTCGCGGATTTTGATTGTTGATGACAACGAGGTAAACCGTTCGATCCTGATCGAGCAACTAACGTCATGGCAATTCCGCTGCGGCGCTGTATCGAACGGGTCCGATGCGATCAAGATGCTCAGAAAAGCGGTGGCGAGCGACATTCGTGTTGACGCTGTCGTCCTTGATTATCAGATGCCCGGTATGGATGGCGCGGCGGTTGTCAGTGCGATCCGTTCCGATCCCGCGCTGGCGTATATTCCGGTCATTATGCTGACCTCTGTGCAAGAAACTGCGGAAGGGGAGCAGTTCAAGACGCTTGGCATTCAAGCACATCTGGTTAAGCCGACACGCTCTGCGGCGCTGCGCAATACGATTGTGGATGTGCTGCAAAAAGATCGCGCACGCGCTGCGCAAAATCCGCAACAGGAACGCTGTAACCTGAAAACCACCGGGACGGATTCTGAGGACGCCTGTGAAAACACGATTCCGCGCAAGGGCGCAAATCCGGCGGATGCCCCGGAAAACATACCTGTCAGGGATGCGATTGATATTCTGATCTGTGAAGACAACGAAGTGAACAGGTTTGTGTTTTCACAAACGCTGGAAGCGACAGATTTTAGCTATGAAATCGCGAAGGATGGCCGCGAGGGCACTGAATTATATCAGAAACTCAAGCCAAGACTGGTCTTGATGGATGTATCAATGCCGGAAATGAACGGCCTTGAAGCAACAGCGGCGATCCGTGAATTTGAAGCGCAAACCGATCGCCATGCGCATATCATCGGCATTACGGCGCATACAGCAAACGCGGATATGCAACGGTGTATTGACGCCGGAATGGACGATTTTTTGACCAAACCGATCTCACCGACCAACCTGATCGCGAAAATTGAAGCCGCGTTATATTTTGAAGAGCAGAAAATCAGCGCGTAAACCGGTTTTCAGACCGCAGCGGTTCAAAGAGACCGCTGTTCACACCGGGCCGGAGATGTTGTAGGCGTGACGCTTACGCTACGCATTTTGAAAGCGCGCCATGCTCGAAATAGCGGGAATTGTTGCCCCGGTTTTCCTCGTCGTCCTGTTCGGCTTTGGCGCGTCAAAGCTGCGGTTGATTATGGATGCCGAAGTGGACACGATCTTACGGTTCACAACGCATTTTGCCGTCTCCGCCTTGTTGTTCAAGGCGACAGCAACGCTTGATTTGGCCAAAGCGCTCGATCCGGCGATGCTGGTCTCTTACTATTTATCGGCATTCATCGTTTTTGTGATCGGCATCGTGGTGGCGCGTAAGTTGTTTCGCCAACGCCCCGGTGAAGCGGTGGCTTCGGGGTTTACCGCGCTGTTTGCGAACTCGGTTTTCTTGGGCTTGCCGATTGTCGAGCGCGCTTATGGCGAGGCCGGATTGGCCGCCGGTTTGGCGATTGTAGCGATCCATGCGCCGTTGATCTACTTTATTGGTGTCGTGACGATGGAAAGCGCGGCACGGGATGGGACGGGCCCCGTTGCGGCGATGCGTAAGGTGGCGTTCACGCTGTCGCATAACCCGCTGCTGATCGCCGTGACGGCGGGGATTTTTGTAAATCTGATCGGACTTCCGATGCCCACAGCGGCGGTTGAGGCGTTGGCATTGCTGGCAAAAGCGGCATTGCCGCTGGGCATGTTTTCGATTGGCGCAACGCTGACCCGCTATAGCCTCGCCGGCGATTTGTGGATTACGAGCGTGTATGTGGCGCTGGCGCTGATCCTGCGCCCGATCTTGGTGGCGATTCTGGCATTCGGTGTGTTCAGTATCGATCCGGTGGCGGCGAAAGTGGCCGTTATGATTGCGGCGATGCCCGGCGGGATAAATATTTATCTCTTTGCAACTCTCTATAAACGTTCGCAAGCCCTTGCGGCAAATGCGCTTTTGCTCGGCACAGCAGTGTCAATTTTCAGCATTGCGATCTGGCTGGCGGTGCTGGGGTAGTGGCAGTGTATTTTTTCGCCTTGACAAATGTTCTTATTTAGTTCTATTTAGTGCTTGTATGACACAGGAATGGGGCTGAATGGACTGGACTTTGGCAATCACGCGCAACCGTAATGCGCTGCTACAGCTCATCGCGACACTGCTCGCGATGACGGGCGGCGGTTTGGTTGCCGTGCTGCCAAGGCATGTCCGACTGACAATCCTGCGCGGGTTGCGACCCGGCGAGTCGGCTTTGCGGCGCTTGATCGTAATCGCGGCGCATGAGATGGCAGTGGAGATCCGGACCGTGGCCAGACGAGCGGCTGGCGCTATCCCGAAGAAGATTGTGCGGGGAAGCGGCGAACGCGCGCCAGTCTTTCCGCTGTTTGATCGTAGAAAGCATTTTAATTTCAAGGGGACACCGCGCGTGACGCGGGGCAATCCGCGCGTTTGGCAGCCGGGGATGGATTATCCGGTTTTTGTGAAGAAGGCGCTGCCGTCGGCGGATGATTTGCTCGATGCGACTCGGCTGTGCCGGCGTATCCGGGCGATGCAGATTGCCTTGGATGATCTGCCAAAACAGGCGCGAAGACTGGCGCGGTGGCAAGCGAAACGGGATGCTGCACCGCCTGACGCATGCAAATATCCGCCTTTGCGACCCGGCAGACCACCAGGTCATAGGACGCGGCACACGCATCCGGTGGATCAAATCCTGAGCGATTGTCATGATCTGGCGCGGTATCTATTGAACCCGCCGGATACGTGATCGGCATTACAATTCAAGCAGATTTGCACGCTCCGGTCAGTGATCAGGGCGGCATTTGGTGTGGGCGTCGCTCATCAGCGTCGGCGCGGCATCCGGAAAGGCAGCATTCGCTTGACGATGCGCGAGCCAAATCGGTCGCCGGAGAAACTCTCGTGCATCATCCGCGCGTTCTGGCCCATGAGATGCGTGTTGATGATGGAGCGGGTGTAGAACGGGCCGTCCTCAAGGGTTTTCTCGACGCTGGCGGTATGGCCGGGATCGGTGGACATGGCACGGCTAACGCCCCAAAAGCCGCGCTTTACCTTGATCGCGGGGGGAGCATCGAAGGGGGAGGCGATGCCGTTCTCATCGAATTTCAAGGCGATCAGGCCATGCGATCCATCGCGGCGGCGGGTGTCGTAGAGGATGATCGGGCGGCCATCGGCCAATGTGCCGCGCGACCAGTCCCAGTGGTGGAAATCATCCTCCAAGCCGCGCGTACCCCAGTTGCAATCCATATAGCCGTGACCGCGCCATTCGGATTCGCTGCTGGAAACGGTGATGTCAGCTTCGGGGGCAATGGGCCACCAGCGGTGTAAGCCATTGGCATCAATATCATAAACCTGATCTGTCACCGCTTTCGGACGCACGGTGACAGAGCCGCGAATGCGTTTGGGGAGCAGTTGTTTGGTCGGCCATGGCAGGCTGATCTCGTCAAAATCAAGCGTCATCGCGCCGTCTTGCCAGTGCAAAGCGCTGGGGCCGACTGTAAAGCTGACCTCATCCCGGTGAAGCGCCGCCCTGCCCCGCTCGGTCATCGCCCAGCGCTGCGAGTTCGGGCCGTAGAGCGAGACGTTGATGCTGACGTGATTCTCAGGATTTCCGCGCCCGGACCATGCGTAATACGGCGAGAAAACCGAACCGACGAAAGCGATCACTGCAATGCCGTGCTGCCCATCTTCACTCAGCCCGTCGAAGTACCACCAGAGATAGCCGCCGGGCGGGACCGGCGCGTCGAAGCGCGGTCCGCGACCAGGCTCTCCGCCGCCAGCTTGCCGGAAAGTACCGCCATCGGCACACCCGGCCCCGGATGCACGCTGCCCCCCGCCAGATAAAGACCCGGAATTTTCGTCCGCGATCCCTGTCGCTGAAACGAGGCCATCCAGCCATGAGAAGCGCGGCCATAAATCGCGCCGCCAGATCCCGGAAACAGAGCCTCGAAATCCGCCGGACCCGTGGGGATCGCGGAAATCGGCTCCAGCGAAAGGCCGCATTGCTCCAAGTGATCGCGTGTTTTGCCAAGCCATTGATCGACCTCGTCTTTCGTAAATCTGTGCGTATCACCGTCGGCGGGCGCGTTTATCAGGCAAAGCAAGCGCTCGCCCTCCTCCGCCCCCACCGCCAGATTGCCGGCATCGTCACGGTCCTGGGCGCAGATGTAGACGGTGGGCTGCCCGGGGAGCGCGCGATCGCGGAAGATGGTGTCGAACTCGGCGCGGTAATTATCCGAGAAGAAGACTGTGTGGCGGGAGAGCGGAAAACCCTGTGTTCTTGCCCGCATCGACCATGTCAGCGCTGACAGCGAGCGCGCGGCGGCGGGGACAGGCTTGGGCGCGGCGGTCGGAAGCATGGCGGCGAGGGCAGAGGCGTCGCCGTTGAAGATGATGTTATCCGCCCCGATCCGCTCTCCATCGGTCAGCAGGACCGCATCGACGCCCGCGCTTGTGGTAGAAATTGTAGCGATATCAGCGTTATAGCGAACCGTTGCCCCCAGCCGCACCGCCGCATCAGCCAGCGCGCGGGCAAGGGCGTGCATTCCACCTTCGACGAACCACACGCCGTCTTGCTCAACATGGGCCACAAGCATCAGCGTGGCCGGAGCCTGATAGGGTGAAGAGCCGCAATAGGTGGCGTAGCGCCCGAAAAGTTGTTGCAAGCGGTAATCCGGAAAGTAGCCGCCAAGCGCGCTCCACAGTGATGAGAAGGGTTTCAGGGCCAGCATCTCGCTGATATTTAACGGTCCAATCCGTCCGGCAAGCTGCATGGGACCCGGTCGCGGGGCGTTGATGTAGCTGTGTTGCAGGGTCTTGAAAACCCGTTCGCTGTCGCGCGCGAAACGGCGGTAGCCATCGGCATTTTCGGCTCCGGCGAAGGTGTTGATCGCCTCAACGGTCTGCTCGACATCCGCAAACAAATCGAGGTCGGAGCCATCGCGCCAGCCGTGGCGGGCAAGGATTTCTGCGGGTATCAGCGAAACGTGATCGTCGAATGACAGGCCCGCCTGATCGAATAAAGCGTCAAACGCCCATTTCATCGTGAAAACGGTCGGACCGGAGTCAACAGGGCGCGTGGCGGCCTCAACCTCGCGCATTTTGCCCCCCGGATAGGATTGGCGTTCCAGAACAGTGACTTCAAAGCCGGCTCCGGCGAGAGCGATGGCGCCGGACAAGCCGCCCATTCCCGCGCCGACGACCACAACACGCTCGCCGCGATTCTGAATTTTACTCATATTTCGTTCATTGCGTTGACATCGCCTCAAAATGTGTCACTCTAAATTGACACATATATTTGTCTATTACAAACGACAAGGAGCGGGTCATGGACGCGACACAGCGGATCGAACGGGCATTGGAGCGTGCGCTTTCGTTTGCAACGGCTGGCGACAGGCCGCCATTGCTGTGTCAGGCGGTTAATCATGCGGTGTTTTCGGACGGCGCGCGGGTACGGCCCCGGCTGTGTCTTGCGGTGGCAGAAGCCTGCGGCGACCCCTATCCCGAAGCGGCGACCGCAGCGGGAAGCGCAATTGAGCTGCTGCACTGCGCATCGCTGGTGCATGATGATATGCCTTGCTTTGACAATTCAGATTTACGGCGCGGGAAACCTTCGGTTCATGCGGCTTTCGGTGAGCCGCTGGCCCTGTTGGCGGGCGACGCGTTGATCGTGCTCGCGTTTGAGACTTTGGCCCGTGAATGTGCGGTCACCCCGCACCGTCTGGCGCCGCTGATCTCAACGGTTGCGCGCGCTGTGGGGATGCCGAACGGCATTGTTGCCGGACAGGCTTGGGAGAGTGAGACGGATATTTGCGTTGAGGAATATCACCGCACCAAGACCGCCTCATTGTTCGTGGGCGCGACGGCGGCAGGCGCGATTGCGGCGGATTCAGACCCGCAGCCCTGGATGGAGGTCGGGCGCCAACTCGGCGCGGCCTATCAGGTGGCCGACGACCTGCGCGATCTGGCCGGATCGGCGGAAGAAATCGGTAAGCCTTGCGGGCAGGATGCGGGGAATGAACAGCCCAACATGGTGGATGAACTGGGCGTTCCGGCCTGTCTGGCCAAGCTGCAAAACTACGTGACCAATGCGATTGATGCCGTGCCGGATGTGCCGGGATCGGACGGGTTGCGTAATCTGATCAAGGGTGAGGTCAAACGCCTGACGCCGCGCAAACTCGCACAGTCGGCGGCTTAACCGGTAGTGACGATATCCGAGCATATGGGCGTGACGGACAACGGCGGCAAGCCGGACCTGAGCCAAAGGCTGCGCAACTGGCGCAACAAGCTGGTTGCGGATGCGGGTTTTCAGCGGCGGGTTGCGCGGTTTCCGCTGACGCGGCGGTTTGCCCGCAAACAATCCGAGGACATGTTCCGCGTGACGACGGGTTTCGTGCAGTCACAAATCCTGTTCGCCTGTGTGGAAATCGGTTTGTTCGACATCCTCGCCGAAGGGGCGGTTTCGACGCAAGAGATTGCGACGCGGGCGTCTTTGCCGCTTTCGTCCGCAAAGCGATTGCTGCCCTCGGCGCGGGCGATTGGCGTGATCCGGCCTGCGGGTGAAGACGCGTGGACACTGGATGATAAGGGTGCGGTGATCCTTGGGAATGAAGGCATTCGCGCAATGATCCGGCATCACGGGATGGTGTATCGCGATCTTGCGGATCCGGTTGGCTTGCTGCGCGAGCCGGGGCGTCAGACAGAAACGGCGGATTACTGGGCCTATGCGGGGGCACGGGCCGGAGAAGGTGTTTCCGACCAGGATGCGCATACTTACTCGGCGCTGATGCGGTCGAGTCAGGATCTTGTGGCGACAGAGATTCTGGATGCCTATCCGCTGGGCAAGCACCGGAAAATTCTGGATATCGGCGGCGGTGAGGGGGCGTTTCTGGCAGCGGCCGGCGCACGGCACCCGGATATTGGACTCGCGACATTTGATTTACCACCGGTTGCTGCGCGCGCTCAAGAGATCATGGCCAATGCGGGTTACAAAAACCGGTTCGAGGCGCATGGCGGGAATTTCTTCACTGACGCCATTCCTGCGGATGCCGATTGTATAACCTTGGTCCGTGTGCTGTGCGATCATGACGATGCGGCGGCGTTGCGGCTGCTGAAAAATATACGTCGAAGTATTGCACCCTCATCCACATTGTTAATCGCGGAGCCGATGGATGGGTCAGATTCGGGCGACTCGCTCGCGGCAGCTTATTTCGGTCTTTACTTTCTGGCGATGCGCTCAGGTGCCTGCCGCAGCCCACAGCAGATTCAATCTCTACTGGAAACGGCGGGATTCACGCTTTCGCGGAAGATATCAACCCGCAATCCGCTTTTTGCGCGTGTCATTATCGCAAAACCGACAGGCAGTATGTAAATTTTAATTGACACTTTGTCGCGTCTTTTTAAAGTGACACTAGGGAGGCGACCTATCACCAAAACGGTGTAAAGGGTCGCGAAAGCTCAATGAGAACAAACGCCATCATCTTTCGTGAACCCGGTGACTTGCGGGTTGAGGAAATCGCCGTCACCCCGCCGGGTGGACATGAGGTTGTCGTTAAAGCGCATTGGAGCGGTATCAGCTCCGGCACTGAGCGCATGTTGCTGGAAGGTACGATGCCACCCTTTCCCGGTATGGGATATCCGCTGGTTCCCGGTTACGAATCTGTGGGGCGCGTAATACAGGCGTCTTCAGAGGGCGGACCCGATGTCGGCGATCTGGTTTTTGTGCCCGGTGCGCGCGGTTATGTTGACGCGCTCGGCCTGTTCGGCGCGAGTGCCTCGCATCTGGTGACAAGCGCGTCAAAAGTTGTCCCGCTGCCTGAAAACCTTGGTGAGCAAGGTACGCTGCTGGCGCTGGCCGCCACCGCGCATCATGCGCTGGCTCTGCGCGGCCCGACGCCAGCGCAACTGATTGTCGGGCATGGTGTTTTGGGGCGCTTGCTGGCGCGGGTTTCTGTGGCGTTGGGCAATCCGGCCCCGACTGTTTGGGAAGCGAATGCCTCCCGATATGGCGGCGATGAAGGCTATGACGTGATTGACGGTGCCGACGACCCGATTACGGATTACCGGTGCATTATTGATGCGAGTGGCGATCACGGAATTCTCGACAAGGCCATCGCGCGGCTTGGCAAAGGCGGCGAAATCATTCTTGCGGGTTTCTACCGCGAACCGCTGTCGTTTGCATTCCCGCCCGCTTTTATGCGCGAAGCACGCTTTCGGGTGGCCGCTGAATTTGACCGTTTTGATGTGGACGCTGTGCTGGCGCTGCTGGCGGACGGGCGGTTGAGCCTGGACCGCCTCATCACGCACCGCGCCGCACCCGATAGTGCGAAAGACGCCTATGATACGGCGTTCAATGACCCTGACTGCTTAAAAATGATCTTGGATTGGAGGGCTTTTTCATGACCGATGGTATGGGTGAAATGACCCTTGAGGCCTTTACCGATCAACTGCGCGACGAAGCGATGGTTGAGCCGGATGCCCCTGTGGCGACGGAAGTGACAAAGGAAACGCAGATCATTGCGATCTACGGCAAGGGCGGCATCGGCAAGAGTTTCACGCTCGCTAACCTCTCCTACATGCTGGCCCAGCAGGGCAAGAAAGTGCTGCTGATCGGATGTGATCCGAAATCGGATACGACCTCGCTTCTGTTCGGCGGCAAGGCGTGCCCGACCATTTTGGAAACATCTTCGGCCAAGAAGGCGGCGGGTGAGGAAGTGCATATCGGCGATGTCTGCTTTAAACGCGACGGTGTTTTCGCGATGGAGCTTGGCGGGCCGGAAGTGGGTCGCGGGTGTGGCGGTCGCGGGATTATTCACGGGTTTGAGTTGCTCGAAAAGCTGGGCTTTCATGAGTGGGATTTCGATTACGTTCTGCTAGACTTCCTGGGCGATGTGGTCTGCGGCGGGTTCGGCCTGCCGATCGCACGGGATATGTGCCAAAAAGTGGTCGTTGTCGGCTCCAACGATATGCAATCGCTGTATGTGGCGAATAACGTCTGTTCGGCGGTCCAGTATTTCCGCAAATTGGGCGGCAATGTCGGCGTGGCCGGTATGATTATCAACAAGGATGACGGCTCCGGCGAGGCACAAGCCTTTGCAGACGCCGTGGGCATCCCTGTCATCGGTTCGATCCCGCAAGATGATGACATCCGCAAGAAAAGCGCAAATTACCAAATCGTCGGCATCCCCGGAGAACGCTGGGGCGATCTGTTTGAGGGATTGGCCGAAAACCTTGCCGAAGCACCGCCCACCCTGCCCAACCCGCTGGATCAGGACGGTTTGATCGCCTTGTTCGATACAGAGGATACAGGCGGAGATTTTCAGCTGGAACCCGCATCGGTCGAAGATATGTGCGCGGCGGGGTCCCTGAATAAAGAATCCCTCGAAATCATCTATGATGCGGTTTGAACGATGGATGGCACACCAATCCTAGATGCCACAAACGAGGCAGACGAGGCGCAAGGCCTCGGCTGTCACGCGGGCGCGGAGCAAATGAAGGCCGCCGCGATTGCATCGGGTAAGAAGGAACTGTTGGAAGGTTTTGAAAAAGACTATCCGATGGGTCCGCACGATCAGCCGCAATCGATGTGTCCCGCTTTTGGCAGCTTGCGTGTGGGTTTGCGGATGCGTCGCGTCGGGACGATCCTGTCAGGGTCGGCCTGTTGCGTGTACGGATTGACCTTCACGTCGCATTTCTACGGCGCGAAGCGCACGGTCGGGTATGTGCCGTTCAATTCGGAATCTCTGGTCACCGGAAAGCTGTACGAGGATATCCGCGAAGCGGTCGAGCTGATGGCCGACCCTGAGAAATACGACGCCGTCATCATGACCAGCCTTTGCGTGCCGACCGCCTCAGGCGTGCCGCTGCAAATGTTGCCACGCGAAATCAACGGCGTGCGGATCGTCGGCATCGATGTACCCGGTTTCGGTATCCCCACCCATGCAGAGGCGAAAGACGTGCTGTCGGGCGCCATGCTCAAACGTGCCCGTGAAGAGGCCGCCGCCGGCCCGGTGCAAGCACCCCGCGACGGTATCGAGGAACGCCCCAGCGTTTCATTGGTGGGGGAAATGTTCCCGGTCGATCCGATGACCATCGGCGCGATGTTGGAACCAATGGGCTTGGCGGCAGGTCCGGTGACGCCCGTGCGTGAGTGGCGGGAATTGTATTCGGCGCTCGACTGCGCGGCGGTGGCCGCAATTCATCCGTTCTACACGGCTTCGTTCCGCGAATTCAGCGCCGCCGGGCGACCCATCGTTGGCTCCGCCCCTGTGGGGTATGACGGGACAGATGCTTGGCTTCAGGCCATCGGCAAGACCTGTAACGTGGCGCAAGATAAAATTGATGCGGTGCGTAACAAGATGCTGCCCGCCATCAAAGGCGCGCTGGCGGCGACACCGATCAAGGGGCGCATTACGCTGTCGGGCTATGAAGGGTCCGAATTGCTGGTCGGGCGTCTGCTGGTCGAGAGTGGCGCAGATTTACGGTATGTCGGCACGGCCTGCCCGAAAACGCCCTACTCCGAGGACGATGCGGAATGGCTGCGCGCGAAAGGCGTGTATGTCCAATATCGCGCCTCGCTGGAGCAGGATATTGCTGCGATGCACGAGTTTCAGCCTGATTTGGCCATTGGCACAACGCCCGTGGTGCAAAAGGCGAAGGAGATCGCGACACCCGCGCTTTACTTCACTAACCTGATCTCCGCGCGTCCTCTGATGGGACCAGCTGGAGCGGGATCATTGGCGCAAGTGATCAACGGAGCCATCGCCAACAAGCCGCGCTTCGACAAAATGACCGCGTTTTTTGAAGGCGTCGGCACCGGCGATACGGCGGGTGTCTGGGAAGATGTGCCTTCAGATAAATCCGTGGCCTTCCGCAAGAAGAATGCGGCGAAGAATAAGATGTCCAAGAACGCCGTTGATGCCGGCGAGGCGGTGGGAACATGACCCTCGTACTCGATCACGACCGCGCGGGCGGTTACTGGGGTTCAGTCTACGCCTTCACGGCGATCAAGGGCTTGCAAGTTATCATTGACGGCCCTGTCGGGTGCGAGAACCTGCCTGTCACTTCGGTCCTGCACTACACCGACGGTCTGCCTCCGCATGAACTACCCATCGTTGTGACGGGTCTGGGCGAGGAGGAACTGGGCCAGCACGGGACCGAAGGCGCAATGCGCCGCTCGCGCAAAGTGCTTGATCCCGACCTGCCCGCTGTCGTCGTTACCGGATCGATTGCCGAGATGATCGGTGGCGGTGTGACGCCGGAGGGATCGAATATCGTGCGCTTCCTGCCCCGCACCATCGACGAAGATCAGTGGCAAAGTGCCGACCGCGCTTTGAAATGGCTGTGGACGGAATACGGGACCAAGAAAGTTCGTGCGCCAAAGCCCCGCAAGGAAGGCGCGAAGCCGAAGGTTAACATTATCGGCCCTATGTATGGCACGTTCAATATGCCGTCTGATCTGGCGGAAATCCGCCGACTGGTCGAAGGCATCGGAGCGGAAATCAATGTAGTCTTTCCGCTCGGCTCACACCTTGCCGACGTGAAGAAGCTGGCCGATGCGGAAGTGAACATCTGCATGTACCGCGAATTCGGGCGGCTGCTGTGCGAAACGCTGGAGCGCCCTTACCTGCAAGCGCCCATAGGCATCCACTCGACCACCGCGTTCCTCGAAAAGCTGGGCGAATTGCTGGAGATTGATCCGCAACCTTTCATTCAGCGCGAGAAGCACACGACGCTGAAACCGATGTGGGATCTGTGGCGCTCGGTCACGCAAGATTTCTTCGGTACAGCCAGTTTTGCCATCGTCGCAACGGAGACTTATGAGCGCGGAGTGCGCAATTTTCTCGAAGAGGAAATGGGCCTGCCCTGCACGTTCAGTTTTCAACGCCGCCCCGGCGTGAAGCCTGACAATGATGCGATCCGTGCAGCGATCAAGGATACGCCACCGCTGATCATGTTCGGCTCGTATAACGAGCGGATGTATATGGCGGAGACGGGATGCAAGGCAATCTACGTGCCCGCCTCCTTCCCCGGCGCGATCATCCGGCGACATACGGGGACGCCGATGATGGGCTATTCGGGTGCTACGTGGGCGATTCAGGAAGTATGCAACGGGCTGTTCGATGCCCTGTTCAACATCCTGCCGCTGGGCACTGAACTCGACAAAATCGATGCGACATTGTCGCGGGATCGGGTCGATCTGCCGTGGAGCGTGGAAGCGAAAGCGCAACTCGACGCGCTGGTCGAACGCGAGCCTGTGCTGGTGCGGATCTCGGCGGCAAAGAAAATGCGCGATGCGACCGAAGCGATTGCACGACGTGCAGGCGCGAAACAGGTCGAGATTGAACACTTGGAAACCACAAACAGAACCGTGGAACACGCGGCCTGATGAAACAGGCTGATCATCAGATCAGCTACGAGGAGGAGACGGCGATATGGCATTTGTACAATCCGAGCCACGCAGAGCGAACCGGGAAAACTTCTGGGATCGTTTTGAATACCGCTTCATCTGGAGCGTCGTGTTCGCTTTCAGCATGGTGGCGACGCCTGTTAAGCGCGCCCTTGGCAAGAATTCCAGCGAAGCAGGGCAATCGATTGTCGCGGAAGCGAAATCAATGGCTCACACCGCCGCCGGCTATGCATTTCAGCGATAGCGGCACCCCGGTTTATCGGACGTAAACCCGATGAAACGCCGGATCAACTGTTCACAGTCGTTTCGGCACACCCTGCTGCGGGGGTTCCGCAGTAACTAGACTAGGAGGGAACGTTCATGGCTGACGTCTCACTTTCGGGTCTGACCGAGCACGAAGCTCAGGAGTACCACAAGTACTTCATCCAGGGATTCATGATATTCACGGCGGTTGCTACCGTGGCGCATATCCTGGTCTGGATGTGGCGCCCGTGGATTCCCGGCGACGAAGGTTACGCGGCGCTTAACAGCGCAACGGAAACTGCCTCGGCACTCCTGACAATGATCGCATAGGGGAAAAGGCATGTGGAGAATATGGCTACTATTTGATCCCCGCCGTGTGCTTGTCGCTATGGCGGTTGGACTGTTCAGCTTGGCAATCTTGATTCACTTCATTTTGCTGAGCACGGATCGCTTCAACTGGCTTGAAGGCGCCGCCACTACGGCAAGCCTTGAGCAATCGATCTCAACAGTTGAGCGGACAACTCTACTCGGCTGACAAAGACATGACGGCGGGCGGGCTCTCTGGCCGCCGTCAATCAATAAACGAAAATCGCGACCGCGCGTGACGCTATCTGGAGGGGTCGGCAATGGCATTACTCAGTTTTGAACGAAAATACCGCGTGCGGGGAGGAACGCTCCTCGGCGGTGATCTTTTCGATTTTTGGGTCGGCCCGTTTTACGTGGGCTTTTTCGGGATCACGACGCTGTTCTTTGCCATTTTGGGCACGGCGCTGATTATCTATGGCGCGGCCATCGGGCCGACCTGGAATATCTGGCGCATATCGATTGCACCGCCTGATCTGAGTTACGGTCTGGCGCTCGCACCTCTCGCTGAGGGCGGGCTGTGGCAGATCATCACGATCTGTGCAATCGGGGCATTCGGCTCTTGGGCGCTGCGGGAAGTGGAAATCTGCCGCAAACTGGGCATGGGTTTTCATGTACCCTTCGCTTTCAGCGTCGCGGTCTTCGCATACGTAACACTCGTTGTGATCCGCCCTGTGCTAATGGGCGCCTGGGGGCACGGATTTCCGTATGGGATTTTCAGTCACCTCGATTGGGTATCGAATGTCGGGTACCAATACCTGCATTTCCACTACAATCCGGCGCATATGCTGGCGGTTTCACTGTTCTTCACGACGACCATGGCTCTGTCACTGCATGGTGGTCTGATCCTATCGGCGGCAAATCCCGGACGCAAAAGCGGGTGGACCAACGAGCAGAAGGAAGTGAAGACACCCGAATACGAAGACACATTCTTCCGTGACACCATCGGTTACTCCGTCGGCGCACTCGGCATTCACCGCGTCGGCCTGCTTCTCGCGCTTAACGCGGGGTTCTGGAGTGCGATCTGCATCGTTATCAGCGGCCCGTTCTGGAATGAAGGCTGGCCACAATGGTGGGCCTGGTGGCTCAACCTGCCAATCTGGAGCTAGAAACAATGCCAGAATATCAAAACATCTTCACGGCGATCCAGGTTCGCGGGCATCTCGAAGAGGGTATACCGCTGCCGAAAGGTGACGCTGATCGCTCCGGCAAGCCATTCCATAATTATTGGCTCGGCAAAATCGGTAATGCCCAGATTGGACCGATCTATCTTGGCTTTCTGGGGTCCGTTTCCCTTTTCTGCGGCTTGGTGGCCTTCCTGATTATCGGGCTTAATATGCTCGCATCGGTTGGATGGGATCCTATTCAATTCGTGCGTCAGCTGTTCTGGCTGGGACTGGAACCACCGGGGCCGGAATGGGGCTTTCGCATTATCCCACCGCTTAACCAAGGTGGTTGGTGGATCATCGCGGGCTTCTTCCTGACCGTTTCAGTGCTGCTCTGGTGGGTACGGATGTATCGTCGGGCGGTGCAACTGGGCCTTGGAACGCATGTGCCTTGGGCTTTTGCGGGAGCGATCTTCCTGTTCCTCGTTCTGGGCTTCATCCGCCCGCTGTTGATGGGAAGTTGGGCTGAGGCCGTACCGTTCGGCATCTTCCCGCATCTCGACTGGACGGCGGCGTTTTCGATCCGCTACGGCAATCTCTATTACAACCCGTTCCACTGCCTTTCGATCGTCTTCCTTTATGGCTCGGTCCTGCTGTTCGCAATGCACGGGGCGACCATTCTGGCGGTCAGCCGTTACGGCGGCGAACGTGAATTGGAGCAGATTACTGATCGTGGCACGGCCTCTGAACGCGCTGCCCTATTCTGGCGCTGGACGATGGGTTTCAACGCGACGATGGAGTCGGTACACCGTTGGGCGTGGTGGTTTGCTGTTCTGACGCCAGTTACGGGCGCGATCGGTATCCTGCTGACCGGAACGGTGGTCGATAACTGGTATCTGTGGGGCATCAAACATGGCATCGTCGCGCCATTGCCCGATCTTTATCCAACCGTGGTTGATCCGGCGGTTGCCGCAGGGGGTGTGCAATGAATTTCGCTCTTCCTTTCGCTATAGCGGGGGCAACCCTGCTCGGTATCGCCAGTGTTGTCGGGGTTGACTGGGACGCGCCGCCTGTTGAGACGGAGCAGGTCGGGTATCGCGGGACCGGCATGTATGTGACCAAAGACGCGGCTGAAGCAGCGGCCGGGCGGGCGAATAACGTGGTCCCCGAATCCCCTTGGGAGGCGGACCCCGAAGGGGATCGCGCCAGTGAAGTCTATGAAAACGTTCAGGTTCTAGGACATCTGTCAGAAGATCAGTTCGATCAGTTCATGGCCTCGATCACCGAGTGGGTCTCACCGGAGGCGAGCTGTGAATACTGCCACAACCTCGAAAACATGGCGTCTGATGAGGTCTATACCAAGATCGTCGCGCGCCGGATGATCCAGATGAACCAAGCCATCAACGTCGATTGGACGGCCCATGTTGGTGACACCGGGGTGACATGTTACACCTGTCACAGGGGTAATCCGGTGCCAGAAGAGGTATGGTATCGCGACATAGAACCCAAAAAAGCCAGCAGAGGCTATCGCGGTGGTCAGAACGTCGCGGCGATGTTCGGTGGTAACAGTTCGCTGCCACAAAACGCGCTCGAGGACTATCTGCTCGGTGATGAGGAAATCCGTGTTCACGCCGATACCGCTCTACCCACGGGTGCGCAAAAGGCGACAACCAAGGAGACGGAGAACACTTGGTCGCTGATGATGCATATGTCTGAATCGCTGGGCGCAAATTGTGTGACCTGTCACAACAGCCGCGCGTTCAACGATTGGGATCAAAGCCCGCCACAACGTGTCACCGCTTGGCACGGCATCCGTATGGCGCGTGAGTTGAACGTTGATTACATGGTCGGCCTGACGCCACTCTTCCCGAAGGATGAAGTTCATCTGGGACCGGAAGGTGATGTGCTGAAAATCGGTTGTTCGACATGCCATAACGGGGTTCAAAAACCGCTCTACGGCGAGTCGATGATGGGCGAATACGGTGCGTCGCTCGGAGAGAAGAGCAATACGGACGTGCCAGACTACGGCGCTTCAAACTGATAAATGTGCTCCTGAAATGCAAAAAGGCCTCGCTCCTGCGGGGCCTTTTTTTTACACATAAAACGAATGATAGGAGACGCCCCCGATGGATAATCTGCTCTACGAAGTTAAAGACGGCATCGGTTGGCTGACCATGAACCGCCCCGACCAGCGCAATGCGCTGACCTTTGCGATGTATGCGGGAATCGCCGAAATCTGCGCCGCTGTGCCCGAAGACGGGTCAGTCAAAGCCATCGTCATGCGCGGTGCGGGCGGGCGGGCGTTTGCCGCCGGGACGGATATGACCGAGTTTCGCGGCTTCTCCGAACCACAACAAGCGCTTGATTACGAGAAAAACTCGGACGCCGTTTTCACCGCCATTGAACGCTGCGCCGTGCCCACAATTGCCGCCATCACGGGCGCGTGCACGGGTGGCGGCGGCGCAATTGCCGCCTGTTGTGATCTGCGGATCACCGATGCACGGCTGAAATTCGGCTTTCCCATCGCCCGCACCTTGGGCAATTGTCTGTCTATCGCCAATCTTGCGCGTTTGTCGGCACTGATGGGACAGGGGCGGGTGCGCGAGATGCTGTTCACCGCGCGTTTGATCGAAGCCGAGGAAGCCCTCGCGATTGGCCTTGTCTCAGAAATCATGCCGGATGCGGACGCCGTGATCGCCCGCGCGGAAGAATTGGCCGCACAACTGGCAACCCACGCCCCGCTTACCTTACGCGCGACAAAGGAAGCCCTGCGTCGCTTGCGCCTCGACGGCCCCGGCGCTGAAGACGCCGATCTGGTCACGTCTTGCTATATGAGCGCTGATTTCAAGGAGGGGATGGAAGCGTTCCTCGGCAAACGCAAACCCGATTGGAAAGGGTCGTAAACCCGGCCCACAGGTTTTCCCGGCGGCGGCGGCAAAGCCGTCGGCTATCTGATCGAGAACGCGGAAGCCAACGCGGCACGCTGATGGTCAACTCGACACCCATCGTGATCCGCTCGCTGACCAAAGTATTCCCGCAGAACTTCCGCGATCTGACGCTGGTTGCCGGTACAATCGGCGATTACGCGGCGATTGATGTGGGCAAAGACAGCGATATCGGCTCGATGGATGATTTCATGGCCGCCTATAAGAAAGACCCGAGCAAAGTTGCGGTTGGCGGCGGCGGGGTATCCATTTCTCAAAACGCTTTGGCATTCGCAATCGCTTCGATCAAATCGTCAAGACTTGCGGATGTATGGATTCCCCGCCTGCGCGGGGAATGACAACGCTTTTTCGCATAGACTGGAAATCCCTCATGGCGCTCGACCGCTGGATTGCCCTCATCTTTCTGCTGATCTGCCTCGTCTACGGCTACATCGCATTCTTCTCTATGGATGCGGCGTTGCCGCCGTTCATGAAGCGCAACCCGATTTGAACATCGCCCCGAAGGCGGAGCAGGAGCAGTTCGGCAAAGGCTCGATCAAAGGACTGGCCGCGCCGGAGAGTGCGAATAACGCGGCCTGTACCGGATCGTTTGTGCCGCTGTTGACGCTGGGGATTCCAGGTTCCGGCCTCGTGCTGCTGCCCAGCTACCGCGCGCGGCGTGCAAGTTTACGGGCGCAGGGTGTGGCGGACGGGGATTAAGGATCGCCCGCGACGCCGTAGCTGGGGGCAATCACCGGATTGATGGCACGGTTGAGGTAGTCTTGCATCTGCGGCTCGTAAGCGGACCACAGCGCGCGCAGTTTTGCGATGGGATCGTCGTCGTCCCAATCAACGCGCAGATCGACCAGCGGGAACGGCATGGCATCCGCGACCAGCAACGCGGCGGAGTGGACATCGCCCTCCTCCCCCCCGGCGGCAAGCCCGCCTTCAATGCCTTGCAACAAGCGTTCGGCGAGGTGAGCATCGGGCTTGGCCATAAACCCATCGGTGATGCCCTTCGCAACGGCAGTGCTTGAGAGCAGGTTACCCGCCGCCACACATCCCGCATCTTCGCTGATCGCGTTTGTGCCGAGAATATGCGCCCCGGTGAAATGCGCGGTATTCGACTGCGCATCCACAGCTGTCAATTGGCGGTAGTCGATATTCGGGCGGTCTTTCACCACGGTGGCAATCGCGGATGCGGCATCCGCGCCCTGCGCCATCGCGTCCAGCACCAGCGTGGCGAGATGCGGGTCGGTAATGTTTTGCGTGGCCACCGCACCAACGCCCGCGCGGACATGGGGGCAGCGGGAGCCGACGGAGATTGAGGAGGTGGTGATGGCAACGCCGACCATGCCTGTGCGCGCACAGCGGCCCGCGATCGAAAATGTCATGTCGTCTCTCCTGTCGTATCAGTCAAATGCCGCGCGAGGTAGCGTTGGAAGTCATGAATTTCCCGCTCCAGCCAGCTTAACGGCCCCGGCGAGGCAAAGCCGGACTGGGCGCCCGCATAGATGCCTTCGACCACAAAACGGTCCTCGCCGTTCACGTGGTCGAAGAATTTGATCAGATCAGCGACCCATGCCTCACGATCATCCAGCGCGGCATCAACTTCCGGCGCAATGGCAACGCCGAAGCGGACATCGACTTTGCCCACCCCTTTCGGGCGCAGGGTGAGATACCACAGGTGATCCGGGGCCAGCACATACATATGCGTCGGGAAAACGGTGGGCAGAACAGAGGTATAGCGCCACTCATCCGTCAGACGCGTGTTGCTGTCATGGGCGCGGCCATAGGCGGCTTGTTCGGTTTTGACGAAGGTTTGATAAGTGAAGGCATCATAGGTCTCTGACGGGAACCGCGTCGCCTCAACAGGAAACCACGCGCCGACGGTGGCTTTGTGAGCAACGGGGAGGTGATAACCTTCCATAAAATTCTCAGTCAGCAGCTTCCAATCCGTCTCCCACACATGCTCCTGCTGTACGACGGGTATATAGCCTTCCATCGCGTAGCGGCCCACGACTTCATGCAGCGGCGACAGCAATTCGGCGACGGGAGGCACGTCTTCATCAAGGGTGAGATAGATCCAGCCGTTCCAGATTTCGGTGCGGATTTCGGGCAGGCGGTGATCGGATTTCTTGAAGCCGCAGGATTTTTCCATATGCCCCGCGCCGACCAGCTTTCCATCCAGCGAATAGGTCCATGCGTGGTAGGGGCAGACGATGCGCCGCGTGCTGCCGCTACCCTCGACCAGCCGCATCATCCGGTGGCGGCAGACATTGGCGAAGGTTTTGATCGCGCCGTCTTTGGTGCGGGTGCAAAAAACCGGTTCGTCGGCGATGGTGAAAGTCAGATAGTCGCCGTGGTTCG
Organism: uncultured Neomegalonema sp.; assembly: GCA_937948985.1. Lineage (GTDB taxonomy): Bacteria > Pseudomonadota > Alphaproteobacteria > Rhodobacterales > Rhodobacteraceae > JAHDDY01. Next base: position 21,104 of record CALFAK010000094.1, read on the forward strand.
GGATTTCAGCGGCCAGACCCGGACAGACCCACGCGCGGCGGAAGATGCGCTCCCGCTCTATCGCCTGCACGTCCTCGCTGCGATAGAGAGCGGCGGGCAGGCCGCTGGCATATTCCAGCGGACGGGCGGCGATTTCAGCGAGATGACTCAGGAGAGCGGATGTTGCGGGTTCTCTGGTCTCCATAAAGCATCCTCCTAGTCCGGTATCACGGCGGTGACCTCGATTTCCACCACCCATTCAGGCCGGGCCAACGCCGGAACGACAAGGCCCGTTGAGCAGGGATGAACGCCTTTCATCCACTTACCCATCTCCTGATACACGGCCTCGCGGTAGCGGATGTCTGTCAAATAAACGACAATCCGGCAGATATGCGACATCTCAGATCCGGCTTCTTCAAGCAGCATTTTGATGTTCCGCATCGTCTTTTCAGTCTGCTTACCCGCATCACCGATATGCAGGCTTTCACGATTATCGAGGTCTTGTGAGACCTGCCCGCGCAAGAAAACCATTGTTCCACGCGCTTTGACGCCTTGGGCGAGGTCATTGTCGAGGCTTTGCTCAGGGTAGGTTTCTTTGGTGTTGAAGGGTCGGATGCGTTCGTGAACTGTCATTTGTCTAATCTCCGATGCGCTGCGGGTGCCAAAACCGCCCGCGACCTGAACACCAATTTGTATACCATTCCAGTGAAAACTTGATGCGTGAAGGGTTTGCCTTGAACGGGGCATCCCTGATACCGACATTGTACGGAGGTCAACGCGTGCCGATGGAGGGTGACTGGTATGAGCTTTGATGACGGCTTCAACTGCCCCAACTGCGGCGCCGAACTGTCGTGCAAACTGCGCCATTCAAAGATGGTCGCGTGCGAATATTGCGAATCGACCGTGCTGCTGGAAGACGAAACGGTGCGCAAAGTCGGCAAATCCGGTGTGATGGCGGAGGAGCCGTCGCTGTTCGTGCTGGGCCGCGAGATCATCCATAAAGACGAGAGCTTCCTCCCAGTTGGCCAAGCGCGTTTTGGCTATGCAAACGGCTGGTGGGATGAATTTTGGGCCATCGGCGGGGACGGGCAAGGTGTTTGGGTGAGTGTCGATGAGGGCGAAATCGCAATCGAACGCCCCTACCCCATCACAGTGACATTCAATCCCGATGCCCTGACCGTCGGCAGCAGCGTGATCCTGAAAGACGAGCGTTTCCGCATTACCGAAGCTGACACTGCAACTTGTAAAGCGCTACGCGGGGAGTTCCCGGAACCGATCCGGATCGGGCAAACCTATCGCTACTGGCATTTGTCGGGCGAACGCGCGCGGATTGTGACGCTGGAGTACAGTGACGGAGAATTTCAGGCTAGCGAAGGGGTCTGGGTTGACCCCTACCTGATCCGCAGCTCAAACGTGGCCGCATGAGTGTGGTGAGTGCATACGGGCAGCGCTTTAAAGTCCTCTCCCCGCTTGCGTGGGGAAAGGGAGCAGGCCCGCAACAAAATATGGCCTTCGCTTTGAGCGGCGTAACCCTATGACTGAAACACAAAACCAACGCCTCGCGGCGATTAATTGCACGAATTGCGGGTCCGCTTTGCCCGCGCTTGCCGGGCATCGGGCCAAGGCGCTGGTGTGCAGTTATTGCGGCTCTGTCATGGATCGGCATGACGATTACAAGGTGCTCGCCCGCTATCGTAATATGGAGCGGCCCTATGGACCGTTCACGCTGGGTATGCGGGGCGAGGTTCTGGGCGTGCCGCATACGATTGTGGGGATTGTCGGGGTTGCCGCGCGGATATGGGGCGAAGACTATCCTTGGACGAACTATCAACTCTACAGCCCAACCCACGGTTATAGCTGGCTGACATGGAATGACGGCCACCTGACCCATTCGCGCAAAACACGCGAGATGCCGAACCTTGTACCGAACAGCCAGTTTGTGCCGAAATCGACCTTCGGGGCGGCGGGTCGGACCTTTAAGATGTTCGAGCAATACAACGCGCGTATCAATTATATTGAGGGCGAACTGACGTGGGTTCCGAAGCTGGGCGATCAGACACGGGTGATGGAGGCGATTGATCCGCCCTATGGTTATGCCGTGGCGATGGGGGAGAACGAGACCGAGTTCGAGATGTCGAGCTACCTCGACCAGCAAGCCACTTTGGCGAGTTTCGGGGTGGAAGACAGCTGGACCAAGCCGTTCGGCATTCATGCAATCCAACCGTTCGAGCCGGGCGCGCTGCACACAGGTCTCAGCCGGGCCGCGATGATGTTCGTCCCGATTACCGCCGCGATCAGCCTTGGCCTGCTGGTTCTGGGTGGGGGCAAAACGATTGCACAAGGACAGATCGATAACCCGGCGGCGGGCGGCTCGCTGGCCTTTCCGGTGACCGCGACGAACCGCTTGGTGTCGATCAAAATCAAAACCAACGTGTCAAACTCCTGGGCGTGGTACGATATGAGCCTGACCCATGAGGAAAGTGACGAGACGATTGCCGAGTTTGATGGCGGCGTCGAATACTACTATGGCCGCGATAGTGACGGATCATGGACGGAGGGGTCCAACGAGGCGGTATTCCGGTTCAAACCACCCGCAAAGGGCGCGTATCGGATCGCGGTTGAAGGTATCGAAAAAGGCTCTGACAACCGCCCGATGAGTATCGTCGTGCGTGAAAAGGTGATGCTGGTACGGTATATGGTGGGCATGTTCATCCTGAGCCTCGTCCTCGCGGCGAGCATGTGGTTCCGCGAGAAGCAGTTCGAGGCAAAACGCTGGGGCGAGGACGGGAGCGACGATGATGACTAGAGTGTTTCTCGTGGTATTCACGATGATGACGGGCGGCGCGACCTATGCCAGCGTTTACGGCATCGGCGGCGAAACATCGGCCATCGCCAAATCAATCCGGTCCGGCAGCGGCGGACGGGTCGGCTATATCGGCGGTGTGAAATAACCGCTCTAAAGGTTTGAGATAAGAAGGAAATCCGACATGGAAATACTCGCCGGAATTAACGCGCCAGAGGTGATTGCAACGATATTCTACGCGTTCCTCGGCCTTGGCCTGATGATCATCAGCTATATTATTATCGACGCGCTGACCCCGTTTTCGCTGCACGAGGAGCTGTCCGGCAAGGCGAATACGGCGGTGGCCATTGTAATGGGGTCGGTGATGATCTCGCTGTCGATCCTGATCGCCAATGTGATTAACAGTTAGGTGAGCGACGATACGCCTGCGGAAAACCGCCATGTCGGGCTGCTGCTGCTGGGCGCAACGTTTGTGTTGGCGATTTGCGGGCTGGTCTATGAGCTGATCGCCGGGGCGCTGTCGAGTTATCTGCTTGGTGACAGCGTCTATCATTTCTCGCTGGTCATCGGGCTTTTCATGAGCGCGATGGGAATTGGCGCGTTTCTGTCGCGGTATGTGCAAAACCCTGAGCGGAGCTTTGTCGCGGCGCAGATTGCGCTGGGGTTGATTGGCGGGTTTTCGGCGATGATCCTGTTCGCGGCCTTTGCTGTGATCGAGAATTACACGGCTTTTCTGCTGCTGGTGACGGTGGCGACAGGCACGTTGGTGGGGCTGGAAATCCCGCTTGTGTTGCGAATTTTGGAGGGGCACGGGGCGCTGCGGATGACGGTGTCGAACGTGCTGACCGCTGATTACATCGGTGCGCTGGTGGCGGCATTGTTGTTTCCGTTGATCCTTGTGCCGCAGCTGGGGCTGATGGGGGCCGGGCTGCTGTTCGGGTCGCTGAATCTGATTGTGGCGGCGATGGCGCTGTGGGTGTTTCGGGCGCAGTGCGGATGGGGATTGCGGGCCGCGTGTTTGGCCGGATTTGTGGCGCTGGGCGCAGGGGCGTTATCGAGTGAGCGCGCGATTGGCGGGATGGAGCGGCGGCTGTATGCCAACGAGATCATCCTCGCACAAGACACGCCCTATCAGCGGGTGGTGGTGACGCGGGACGGGACGCGGTATCAGCTGTTCCTCAACGGATCGGTGCAGTTCGATACACTGGACGAGTACCGCTATCACGAGGCGCTGGTGCATCCGGCAATGACCCGCGCACCACGACTGGACCATGTGGTGATCTTTGGCGGCGGCGATGGGATGGCGGTGCGGGAGGTGCTGCGCTATCCGTCGGTGAAGCGCGTAACGCTGGTGGATATTGATGCGGTGGTGACGGCGCTGTTCCGCGACCAACCGGCGTTGGCGGCGCTGAATGACGGGGCGCTTTTGGACCCGCGTGTGGAGATCGTGAACGGTGATGCCTGGGCGTTTTTGAAGGATGGTAACGCGGTTTTTGATGTGGCGATTCTTGATCTGCCAGACCCCAAAGACCTCGCGATTTCAAAGCTGTATACGCGGGCGTTTTACACCGATCTGATGCGCCGGATGAGCGCGGACGGTGTAGTTATCACCCAAGCGACCTCGCCCCTTTACGCGCGAAAGGCGTATTGGACGATTGCGGCGACGCTGGAGGCGACGGCTGTGCCGCTGGCCCCGGACCAAACGCTGACGGTGCTGCCCTATCACGCCTATATCCCCAGCTTTGGCGAATGGGGGTTTGTGCTGGCGGGGGGGCGGTTGCGGGGGGAGCCGCTGCGGGATTTGCCGGAGGGGTTGCGGTTTATGGACCCGAGCAGCGCGGCGCGGATGTTTGATTTTGCCAGCGATATCGGGCGGCTCGATATGCCGCCCAGCACGCTGTTCGACCAACCGCTGCCGCAGCTTTATGAGGATGGGTGGAATGAGTGGTTTGATTGAGACAATGCATTTGAAGCTGATCTTTATGAATATCGCCCTGCCCCGCACTTGCCGCAAAACCTCTTTCAGCGAAGTACGCAATTCAACAAGGCCCCGCATCGGGGTTTAGGGCAGGGAGAAAAATGTGACGGTCAGCCTGGTAGGGCCGTTGATATTATACTTCCGGCGGGTTCGCGGCGAATTCGTAATTGGCGCGGCGTTTGGCGGGGGTAGCTTCGGCATCAATCATGCCCGTTTCAACCCGGTGCGCGCTGGCCATGAGCGGTTTGATAAGCTCCGCTTCGGGCAGGTTTTTCCAATACTTCTTCGGCATTTCCGAAGTCATCGCTTTGACTTTGAGGCGGGCCGGATTGAAAATAGCGGCGTAGTATCCGCGCCACATCTCCTCCAGCGCATCAGAATCGGGGGCATCGGCGCGTTTTGCGCCGGGACCAAAGGCGAGGGTTTCGCGGTTCCAGTGTGCGGAACACTCCGGCGTCAGGATTGACCAGCGCATATTCGCAAAGCGGCGGACGAAGAAGGCGGCGTTTTCCTCAACGATGCGATGCTCCGGCTCGAACCACGCGACGTAAGTATCCGTCTCACCTTTGACGGCGCGAAAGCGGACGAAGGCGCGCATTTTGTGGCGGTCGCGCCGTACAGACTTTATCAATTTTTCAAATTGATAGACATCATCGTCAACGCTGTTTGCCAACAGTTCGGGCTTTTGCTGGATGCGCCACAGCAGGCGGTACAACAGATCAAAACGCCCGCGATCACGGTTGCAGATGGCGAGTTTCGCGTCGCTGAGAAACTGTTTCGGGACGCGCAGGCGGCGGGAAGGTTCGCGGGGATCGAGCGGGCGCTCCAATGCGCCGAAAAGGTCCGCTTGCGCGGTGCCGACCTGCCACGCCACATCCTGAGGCGGGATGCCATCGACGAGGAGTGAGCGGGCCTGTCCGCGCCAGCCGTCAAAATCGGTCTCATGTTCCAAACGCACCACCCGCATCAGAATGCAAGCTCCAGCTGTTTTGGCTTTGGTGCGAGGATGCCGCGCAGACCCTCGCGGTCTAAAATCGCTGTGGGTCGCCAATCTTGCGTGACAATGAAGGGGCGTATCTTGCTGATATTACGACACAGCTTGCCGATATCAGCCAGGCGTAACCGCCCGTGACGGCGGGCGGAGAGGATGGAGCCGACGCTTTTCGTGCCAAGGCCGGGAACGCGTAACAATTGTTCTTTTGCGGCGCTGTTCACATCAATCGGGAAGAGATCACGGCGTTGGAGCGCCCATGAGAGCTTGGGGTCTATATCAAGCGGCAGCATCCCGCCTTCCATAGCGGTATCAAGGTCTTGCAGGCCGAAACCGTAGAACCGCCAGAGCCAATCGGCCTGATAAACGCGGTGTTCACGCATCAGAGGCGGGCGTTGGAGGGGGAGGTCTTTCGAGGCATCGGGTATCGGGCTGAACGCTGAATAATAGACGCGTTTGAGGCGGTAGGAGCCGTAGAGATCGGTGCTGGAGCGCAGCACATCCGAGTCCGATGCACCATCCGCGCCGAGAATCATCTGCGTCGATTGTCCGGCGGGGGCGAAGCGGGGTGCGGATTTGATGCGCTTGCGCTCCTGCTTCCAACCGATGATTTGATCACGGGTTGATGCCATCGCGTCGCGGATGCGGGTTTCGTCTTTTTCGGGGGCGAATTTGGCGAGGCCGCTGCGCGTTGGCAGTTCAACATTGATCGATACGCGGTCCGCCAGACGCCCCGCCTCGGCCAGTAACAGCGGGTCTGCGTCAGGGATGGTTTTGAGGTGGATGTAGCCCCTGAAATCTTCGCGAACGCGCAGAATACGTGCGACTTCAATGAGTTGCTCCATCGTGTAGTCGGGAGATTTGATGATGCCTGAGGAGAGGAAAAGCCCCTCAATATAATTGCGCTTGTAGAAATCGATGGTCAATCGGGCGAGGTCTTCGGGCATAAAACGGGCGCGTTGGACGTTGGAGCTGATCCGGTTCACACAAAAACGGCAGTCGAACATGCAGTAGTTTGCCATCAGGATTTTGAGAAGCGAGATACAGCGCCCGTCAGGCGTGTAAGCATGGCAGATGCCCATGCCTTCAGACGATCCCACACCTTTGCCACCACGCGAATCGCGGGTTGTCGAGCCGCTGGATGAGCATGAAGCGTCATATTTCGCGGCATCGGCGAGGATTTTCAGTTTTTCGAGTCGCGACAGTGAAGCCATGCTTTGTTCTCCAGAACGTCACTGGAACAACATTACGACCGCGCTGTCAACCTGTACAATGCGCGCGGGTCCTGAACCTAGGCACCACCACCGGCTGCGAAGTTCGTCAGAGTGAGCCGAAAGCCGCCGTGAAGCCGGAAAGTGACATGGGCACTTTGACCGTTTCAGTCGGACTGCGCGACAGGATCAGGAAAGCGCTGCCCCCTGCCCGCATCTGGCCCAGCATGGCGCTTGAGATAGGCGCACGCACGACACAACCATCAGGGATGCACCGCTCGAATGGCGCGGCACGTGGTTCGCCATTGTCAACTTGGAGGCCAAGGCCGTTGGGCAGATAGACACCCAGCGGAACAACGATCTCAGCTAATGCCTCAATCGTTCGGCCGTTGTTATCTGTCAATCCGGCAGGTTTGATAACCGTGAACACAGCGTCAGCCGTTTCCGGCGTGCGACGGTGAACCTGTGTCATCACACAATCTGTGGCACCATAGCAGCGCACTTCCCAAGCACCGTGCGTCGCCTTGATGCTCGGTTGAACAGGTTGAGGTTGCTGAGTTTGTGCCATTGCGACCTGAGAAAGTGCCAAGGCACCCCCCATCGCGACGATTGTCATAAATTTACGCATTCTACCCTCTAATATCACGCCTGATTTTCTCCTCTTTTAGCGGGAAATCAGGCGTGAACAAGGCTTTCGCGCTGCGATTTAGCGTTGAGATAATGCCCAGCTCAGACGCAGTTGGCTTTTGTGGACAGGATTATCTTGTTCCTTTTCAGCGCCAGTAGCGCCAAACATCTGAATAATATCAGCACTGCGTCGTGCCTCAGCATTGGCAGGGATCGACTGCGCAGACACTTCAGTGGAAATCATTGGCCCACGGGACAGTTCTTCCAATTTGCAAGCGCGCTGATGAAGCCGCAAGACACGTGCTTCAAAGACTTCGAGTTGCGCCGATAGCGGCTCGGTTTCGCGCGCGAAGATTGGTGCGGGCGCTTTAAGTCGTGCAGCCGCATCGCCACCGCTTGGATTCAGTTCGCTGAATATCCATGCGCATGTCGTGGTCAGGCGCCATGTTGCTTGCGACAAAACATGCGTGGTTGTGGGCGACGAGCGTTCCACAAGAGCATGTGTTTGCGATTCCTCAAGCATATCAACCGCTTCACCAAGCAGATGCTTTAAGATACGTTCATCAATTCGCGTGTTATGCGAATGACGGTTGCTAATTCCGTCTGTCATTGGAAATCCCCCGATTTCACTGTCCCGATGCCATACAATAGACCGCAGGGCATTAAGGCGGGGTCTCTTTCCAAGTAGAAAGCCGTTAGAATTTAGGCAAAACTGTCTTCATTCGACGCAGTATAGTAATGATGCGCCCCGGTGAGCGTTACGCAGCCAGCCGACGCTTGAGCGCGGGCAAGTGTTCGAGCGCTTCGGTGAATGAATTCTCGTCATCCATACTATCTATCAGGCCACTTGCACCGCGCAGGGTCAAAACCACACGATTATACAAGCCGTTACAGTCCAACGGCGCTGATGGAATCAATTCCGCATCACCGGCTTGCCGCGTAAGGGAAATGCGCGCCGGGGAGATTCTGTCGGTCAGCATCAAAACTTTGGGTACAAACCGTGCCTCCCCACTACCAATCATCGTTGCGCGCGCGGCAAGCAATGTTTCTCCACCTTGCGCCCAAGGTCCGATGATCAGGTCAGGCCGGCGCACCCGCATTCCCTTACGCATGGCCGATAATGTATCAAATGTGCTGATGGTTATGAACGGTATCCGACGAAGCGCGTTGGTTATCCGGGCACGCTGATTCTCGTTTGCTTCTGTGAGAAAAATGATCGGATCGTTCATGCGCCAACTCCAAAGCGATTTACCTCAATATGCAAAATCAGTCCTCGAAAACTATTAATTTTCGGTAACGGACACCTCTTTGATCAGGTCAATTTTTATCCACAGCCTGTGCAGAAAGATTGGAAAACAAGGCATGGCAAGGCGTTAGTATTCAGTGTTCAGGGGATCATTTCGTTAACGAATTTTCTGAAAATTTTGCTTGCGTGACACAACTGACCAACACTAATGTTTGCGGTGTCAGACGGGCGTACGTCTATATATAGTATGAACCGTCATTTGACTCTAAGTCGAAACGTAAATTGTGAATGACTAGAAGCGGTTAACAAACCGACTTCTCAGGCGATATTCGCAGGGTGAAATTTAAGCGATAAGTGCCGCCCCGTTTGAGAGCGCGCGCACACTGGGGAGAGGGACGATGGAAATTCAACGGCTTGATACTGTTGAGCAGAAAGATGCGTATGACAGCATCGGTTTTAAATTGACCACCAGCGAGATTCGCAATCCTGACGGGTCCACAGTTTTCAAACTTGATGATGTTGAAGCGCCTGAGGCGTGGTCTCAGGTTGCTTGTGATGTGCTGGCGCAGAAATATTTCCGCAAGGCGGGTGTTCCGGTTGCGCTGAAAAAGATCAAAGAAAAGGGCGTGCCAGAATGGCTGTGGCGCTCTGCACCGGACGAGAAGGTTCTGGATAAGCTGGCCGAGGAAGATCGTTCCACGGGCGAGCGCACGGCGAAGCAGGTATTTGACCGCCTCGCGGGCGCTTGGACGTATTGGGGCTGGAAAGGTGGTTACTTCACCACTGAATCAGATGCGCGGGCGTATTTTGATGAAATGCGGCTGATGCTCGCCAAGCAAAAGGCCGCGCCGAACTCTCCGCAATGGTTCAATACCGGCCTCCACTGGGCCTATGGCATCGACGGACCAAGCCAAGGTCACCACTATGTGGATTACAAATCGGGTAAAATGACCCGCGCGAAATCCAGCTATGAGCATCCGCAGCCTCATGCGTGTTTTATCCAGTCTGTCACCGATGATCTGGTGAACGAAGGCGGGATTATGGACTTGTGGGTCCGCGAGGCGCGGCTGTTCAAGTACGGCTCCGGCACAGGGACAAACTTCTCGAACCTGCGCGGTGAGGGCGAGTCTCTGTCCGGTGGCGGGCGGTCGTCCGGCCTGCTGAGCTTCCTGAAAATCGGTGACAAAGCGGCAGGTGCGATCAAGTCCGGCGGCACAACACGCCGGGCTGCAAAGATGGTGATCGTTGATGCGGATCACCCTGATATTGAGGCGTTCGTCGATTGGAAAGTGACAGAGGAGCAGAAAGTTGCGTCCCTTGTCGCGGGATCGAAAATGCACGAAAAGCATCTCAACATCGTCATGGCGGCGGTAAAGTCGTGGGACGGCAATGCCGATGATGCGTTTAATCCGAAGAAAAACGCGCTGCTGAAAGCGTCAATCCGCGAGGCGCGCAAGGCGTGCATTCCTGACAACTATGTGCAGCGCGTGCTGCAATACGCGAAGCAGGGCTATGAAAAGATCGAATTCCCGACCTATGAGGCCGATTGGGATTCAGACGCATATCTGACGGTCGCGGGCCAGAACGCCAACAATTCGATCCGCGTGACGGATGAGTTCCTGAAAGCCGCGCAGCAAGGCAAAGACTGGGATTTGATCCGCCGGACCGATGGCAAAATCGCCAAGACGATTTCCGCGTCGAACCTGTGGGATCAGATTGCCCATGCCGCGTGGTCCTGCGCTGATCCGGGCATCCAGTACCATGACACAGTCAATGATTGGCACACCTGCCCGAATTCCGGCCCCATCCGCGGATCGAACCCGTGTTCGGAGTATATGTTCCTCGACGATACCGCTTGTAACCTCGCTTCGCTGAACCTGCTCGCGTTCACGGATGCGAAGGGCAAGTTCGACATCAAGGCATATGAGCACGCGGTGCGCTTGTGGACGCTGACGCTCGAAATCTCGGTGATGATGGCGCAGTTCCCGTCGGAGGCGATTGCGCAGGGGTCTTATGATTTCCGCACGCTGGGTCTGGGCTATGCCAATATCGGCGGCCTGTTGATGACGATGGGTCTGGGTTACGATTCCGACGAAGGCCGTGCGCTTTGCGGGGCGCTGTCGGCTGTGCTGACGGGCGTCTCTTATGCGACTTCTGCGGAGATTGCCGGGGAGCTTGGCCCGTTCGCGCGGTATGAAGAGAACGCGGATGAGATGTTGCGCGTGATGCGCAACCACCAACGTGCGGCGCATGGTAAGAAAGCGGGCTTTGAAAAGCTCCGCACCGCCCCCGTGCCACTGGATCACGGCAATTGCCCCGATCAGCGCCTGATCACGGCGGCGACGAAGGCGTGGGACAATGCGGTCCGATTGGGCGAAAAGCACGGCTATCGCAATGCGCAAGCATCGGTTGTTGCACCAACGGGGACGATTGGCCTCGTAATGGATTGCGATACGACCGGGATCGAGCCGGACTTTGCACTGGTCAAGTTCAAGAAGCTGGCCGGAGGCGGTTACTTCAAGATCATCAACCAAGCGGTTCCTGCGGCTTTGAAAACGCTGGGTTATGACGCGGCGCAGAGTGAGCAGATCATCAACTACGCTGTGGGTTACGGCACGCTGAAAGATGCACCGGGCGTCAATCACGACACGCTGCGCGCCAAGGGTTTTGAGGATGCGCAGCTTGATGCGGTTGAAGGCGGTTTGAAATCGGCGTTCGACATCAAGTTCGCATTCAACCAATGGACGCTGGGCGAGGAGTTTTGCACGGGAACGCTGGGAATCGAGGCGGCTTCGCTGACCGATCCGACATTTGATCTGCTGCGGGCCATCGGCTTTACCCGTACTGAGATTGACGCGGCGAACAACCATGCTTGCGGGACGATGACGTTGGAGGGTGCGCCGCACCTCGCTGACGACCATCTGAACGTGTTCGATTGCGCCAACCCATGCGGCAAGACCGGAAAGCGGTATCTGTCATGGGAAAGTCACATCAAGATGATGGCGGCGGCGCAGCCGTTCATCTCCGGCGCGATCTCGAAGACAATCAACATGCCGAACTCCGCTTCGATTGAGGACTGCAAGGAGGCGTATATCCTGTCGTGGCGCCTCGCGCTCAAGGCCAACGCACTCTATCGTGACGGCTCGAAACTATCGCAGCCGTTGGCCTCACAACTGATTGCGGATGATGAAGACGCGGATGATCTGGCGGATGCGCTGTCGAGCGAACGTCCCGCAGCGGCCCGTGCTGAAGCGTTGGCAGAGCGGATTGTCGAGAAGATCATCTACCGCGATGTCGCCAACCGCGAACGTGAGAAGATGCCGCAACGGCGCAAGGGCTATACCCAGAAAGCCATCATCGGCGGGCATAAAGTCTACCTGCGGACGGGCGAGTATGAGGATGGCCGGCTCGGTGAAATCTTCATCGATATGCACAAAGAGGGCGCGGCGTTCCGGGCGATGATGAACAATTTCGCGATTGCCGTCTCACTGGCCCTGCAATACGGGGTGCCGCTGGAGGAGTTTGTTGACGCCTTCACCTTCACACGGTTTGAGCCTGCGGGGATTGTGCAGGGGAACGATTCGATCAAGAACGCGACTTCGATCCTCGACTACATCTTCCGTGAATTGGCCGTCAGCTACGTCGGACGCAATGATCTTGCTCATGTCGATACGGGCGGTGTGCGATTTGACGAGCTGGGCAAGGGCGAGGCGGATGATCCCGGCGCGGTGGACGGAACGCCGAAGAAAACGGCGACCCCTGCGGTGGATATCCTCAAGCAGTTCGCATCGCCGGGCTTCCTGCGCTCGCGTGTGCCGGACGGGTTCGCGGGTGATCTGGCGGTGGAATCGGTTAGTCCGGTTGCGATCGTCAGCAGCCCCGTTGTCGACCGCGTCGCCACGGCCTCCGCTTCCGCCAGCGCTAAGGTGCTGGACCGTGTCGCAGAGGCGAAGATGAAGGGTTACGAAGGCGATGCTTGCGGCGAGTGCGGGAACTTCACTTTGGTGAGGAACGGCGCGTGTTTGAAGTGTAACTCGTGTGGCGGGACGAACGGGTGTAGTTGATCGCTGCGGCAGTTTTGGTGATTTGAAGCCCCGCCATCGTGTTGGGCTTCATACACTCTCAACCAAATCAATACGAGCGCGGCATTCCCAAGACATGCTCGGCGATGTAGCTGAGGATCAGGTTGGTCGAGATCGGGGCGACCTGGTAGAGGCGGGTTTCGCGGTATTTGCGTTCCACGTCGTATTCCTCGGCAAAGCCGAAGCCGCCGTGGGTTTGAAGGCACGCCTCCGCAGCGGCCCATGAGGCATCGGCGCACAGCATTTTGGCCAGATTGGCTTCCTCGCCGGGGTTGCCGCCCGCTTCATAGAGCCGGATCGCCTCGCGCAGCATCAGTTCGGCGGCGCGGGTTTGAGTGTAGGCTTTGGCGATGGGGAATTGGATCCCCTGATTTTGGGCGATGGGACGGGCAAAAACCGTGCGATCATTGGCGTAGGCGGTGGCGCGTTCGGTAAACCATTTCGCGTCGCCCACGCATTCAGCGGCGATCAGGATGCGCTCGGCGTTCATGCCGGACAGGATGTAGCGAAAGCCCTTGCCTTCCGCGCCGATCAGGTTGGCGGCGGGGACGGGCATATCGTCAAAGAACAATTCGGTGGTGGCGTGGTTCATCATTGCGCGGATCGGTCGGATTGTGAGGCTTTTGCCCCGCACCTCGCGCATATCGACGAGCAGGACAGAGAGGCCGTCGGTCTTTTTGGCGCAGTCCTCGCGCGGGGTGGTGCGGCACAGCAAAAGCATCAGGTCGGAATGTTCGGCGCGGCTGGTCCAGATTTTTTGGCCGTTAACGATGTAGAGATCACCCTCGCGCCGGGCGGTGGTGCGGAGTGCTGTGGTGTCTGTGCCGCTGGTCGGTTCGGTGACGCCGAAGGCTTGCAGGCGCAGGGAGCCGTCGGCGATTTGGGGGAGGTAGTGCGCTTTTTGGGCGTCGGAACCATGGCGCAGCAGGGTGCCCATCGTGTACATCTGCGCGTGGCAAGCGGCGGCGTTGCCGCCGGAGCGGTGGATTTCTTCGAGGATCGCGCAGGCCGCAGAGATCGGCAGACCGAGGCCGCCGTATTCTTCGGGGATCAGTGCGGCGAGATAGCCCGCTTCGGTGAGCGCTTGGACGAAAGCTGTCGGATAGGCTTGCTCGCGGTCGCACTGCCGCCAGTACGCGCCGGGGAAACCCGCGCAGAGTTTGGCGACGGCCTCGCGGATTTCGGGATGGTCGAGGGGGTAGGTCATGGGGTTTTCCCGAATTCGGCGTAAAGGGCCGCCGTGTGCGCGCCCAACGCCGGCACCTGCGCGCGGCGTCCCGTGTCAGTTTGGACGGGCAGGTCGGCGACGGAGATTGTGCTGCCCGCGAAGGTGAGGTCGAGATTGCGGAGGAATTCGTGGCCGGAGAGGTCGGATAATTCACTGAGGCGGGCGCAAGCGATGCGGGCTTCTTCGAGGCGGGTGATGAGCGCATCGCGGGGGTGGACGGCAAAGGCCGTGTTGATAAGGGCGGTTAGGGCGTCGCGGTTGGTGACACGGTCGGGGTTGTCGGCGAAGCGGGGGTCGTCTGCCAGATCGGGCCGGCTAAGGATTTCAGTGCAAAAGGTGCGAAATTCGCGGTTGTTCTGGATCGAGAGCATCACGACGCCATCCGCCGCCCCGAACGCGCCATAGGGGGCAACAAACGTATGAGTGAGACCGAGGCGCTGGGGCGCGGGGCCGAAATAGCGGTGCGCCATCAGCGGCATGTTCATCCAATCGGCAATCACATCGAACATTGAGATTGAGAGGTCGATGCCCTGCCCCGTCCGCCCGCGCTGAATCAGGGCGCGCAAGATGGCGGAGAAGGCGGTCAGACCTGCGGAGAGGTCGGTGATAGATACGCCTACGCGCGCGGGGCTGTCGGGTGTGCCTGTGACGGCGCAGAGGCCCGCTTCGGCCTGGATGAGGAAGTCGTAGGCTTTGCGCTTGGCCGCCGCGCCCGTTGCGCCGTAGCCTGTGATTTCGCATGTTATGAGAGCGGGGTTCTCCGTGCGCAGGGTGCCGCCGCTGAACCCGCGCTTTGCCAGTGCGCCGGGGGCGAGGTTGTTGAGGAAGACATCGGCTTTGCGGAGCATGGCGCGCAGGAGGGCCGCGTCTTCGGGAGTGTTCAGGTCGATACAGACGGATTCTTTACCGTGGTTGAGCCATGCGAAGATGGTGCTTTGCCCGTCCGCGCCGCGATCATAGCCGCGCGCGAAATCGCCTTCGGGACGCTCGACCTTGACCACACGCGCACCCGCATCAGCCAGCAGCATCCCGCAATAGGGCGCGGCGACCGCCTGTTCCAGCGAGACGACGAAGATGCCCTCCAATTCGCGATTTAGTCCCATGTGCAGCCCCGGTTCTTTTTCGTGAGCGTTGACATAAACCACGCCAAGCGCAAGCGTTGATCGGGAAATTATCGAGGCGGGGCCGACATGGATATATCTTATGAGACGCTAAAGCTGACCACCCCGCGGCCGCATGTGTTGCTGGTAACGATGGCGCGGCCTGAGGCGGCGAATGCAATGAATACGCAGCTGTCGCTGGATATGACGGCGATGTTCGAGGGGTTGGCGATGGATGCGGGGGATGTGCGCTGTGTCGTTGTCACCGGAGCGGGAGATCGGGCGTTTTGCGCGGGGGGTGACCTCAAGGAGCGCAACGGCATGAGTGACGCAGCCTGGAGGCGGCAGCATGTGATCTTTGAGCGGATGGTGCGGGCGCTGATCGACTGTCCTGTGCCGATGATCGGGGCGGTGAACGGGGCGGCCTATGGCGGCGGGTGCGAGATTGCTGCGACAATGGATTTTCTTTATGCGGCCGATACCGCGCGGTTTGCGATGACCGAGGTGACGCTGGGGATTATTCCCGGTGCCGGGGGCACGCAAACGCTGGCCCGCGCGATGGGGGAACGGCGGGCGAAGGAGTTGATTCTGTCAGGGCGGCCTTTTTCGGTGCAGGAGGCGTTGGAATGGGGGTTGCTGAACGCGGTGCATCCGCAGGCGGACTTACTGAACGCGGCATTGGAGACGGCGGAGCGGATTGCCAGCAATGCGCCGATTGCGGTGCGCCAAGCGAAGCAAGCCATCCATCGCGGTCTTGGTATGTCACTGGCCGATGGGCTGAGCTATGAAATTGAAGCGTATAACCGGACAGTTCCGACCAAGGATCGACGTGAGGGCGTTCTGGCGTTCAACGAGAAGCGCAAAGCTGTTTTCAAAGGCGTTTGATCATGTACAAGTACGCCTGAGAAAATTCTTTTAAGTAACGGAGCGCGCGCATGAGCGGCGATATCTTGTTCGATGTTTCCGGCGGCTGGGGGACGATAACCCTCAACGCGCCACAGCGGCTGAATGCGCTGTCGCTGGGGATGTGCCGTGCAATGGCGAAGACGTTGAGCGTTTGGCGTGATGATGCGGCGGTTAAGGCCGTGCTGATCAAGGCCGCGCCGGGCCGTGCATTCTGTGCAGGCGGTGATATTCGTGATCTCTACACCGCGCGTAAGGCGGGTGACACCAAGGGGCCGATCCAATTTTTTGCGGCGGAATATCTCAACAACTGGCGCGTTGCGCGGTTTCCCAAGCCCTATGTCGCGTTGATTGACGGCGCGGTTATGGGTGGCGGGGTCGGGATTTCGGCTCACGGCGATTATCGGGTTGCCACCGACAATGCCCTGTTCGCGATGCCAGAATGCGGCATTGGCCTTTATCCTGATGTCGGAGCCACGCATGTTTTGCCGCGCTTACCGGGCGAGGCGGGAATGTGGTTGGGCCTGACCGGGGCGCGGCTTGGGGCGGGGGATATGATGGGGTTGGGTCTCGCAACCCATGCTGTTCCCGCTGATAAACTCGCTGCAGTTGAGACGGCTTTGCGCGGCGTTGACTGGCGTGACGGGCCTTATGATGCCGTGGAGGCGGCACTGGATTCCGTCCACGAAGTTCCAAACGGACCGACTCCAGCCATTGATGCGCGCCGCAAGATTGATCAGCATTTTGATAAAGCCAGCGTCGAAGCCATTGTTGCCTCGCTCGAAAGCGATGGCGGGGATTGGGCGCAGGAGCAGCTTACCGCCATCGGACGCGGCTCGCCGTTGAGCCAGAAGGTCACGCATCGTATGCTGGGGCTTGGCGGGCGGTTGGATATAACCCACGCCTTGCGTCTAGAATATGCCGTTACGCGGCGGTTTGTGGAGACGGGGGCTTTCCTCGAAGGGATACGCGCGCAGATTATCGACAAAGATCGTACCCCGCACTGGGCGCACAGCACCTTGCCGGAGGTGACCGAAGCCGAGATTGACGCGATGTTCGCTCCGGCATCCGATACCCCCGTATTCGATTGGGAGAGCACGATATGAGCCTTGTTTTACGTCAAGAAGCGAAGGGATGCGTGAGACTGACTCTCAACAATCCCGACCAATACAATGTTTTGTCAGAAGCAATGCTGGGCGCGCTGGAGGTGGAAATTGCCGAGATTGGCACCCGCACCGACCTGCAAGTGATGGTGCTGGCCGCCGCCGGGAAGGCGTTTTGTTCCGGCCATAACCTCAAGGAAATGCGCGCGACGCCCGAAAAAGCCTACTACGATGCGCTGTTCGCCCGTTGCTCGCGGTTTATGCAGAGCTTGCTGGAATTGCCGATCCCCGTGATTGCGCGCGTTCAGGGGCTGGCAACCGCCGCCGGATGTCAGCTGGTGGCAACCTGCGATATGGCTGTGGCCGCTGAGGAGGCGCAATTCGGGGTTTCAGGGGTTAATCTGGGCCTGTTCTGCTCAACACCATCGGTCGCGCTGAGCCGTGTGATCAGTCGCAAGCGGGCGTTCGAGATGCTGACCACAGGCGAGTTCATTGATGCCGCCACCGCCGCCGATTGGGGCTTGATCAACCGTGCGGTCCCCGCCGCCGGGCTTGACGCTGAAATTACGCGCCTGACGGACAGTATTATGGCAAAAAGTCCGGTTCCGGTTAAGATGGGCAAGGCGCTGTTCTATCGCCAACTGACCGCGCCCATTGCCGCCGCTTATGAGGATGCCGGGGAGACGATGGCGTGCAATATGATGACCCATGATGCCGTTGAAGGCATCGACGCGTTTATCGAGAAGCGCAAGCCTGTGTGGCGTGGGGAATAAGCAGGGCAGTCAATCCACCGAGATGTCGTAGCGATCAAGTTAGAGCGCAAATTTTCACGTGATTGCTCAAGCCCCGGCAAGGTTTCGTCGCGTGCCTTATCCGGCTTTTCGTTGCGGGCGATCTTTTTCGGGTGCGCTTGGATGACGTCATTCACCTCTCTGTGGAATTCGACCCTGTCTAATTCTTCTGTATTCGTGAGTAGTTCATATGCCAACGCCGTGTACAATCGTTGATGCGTTACAGAGTGCAAATCCGATGCGTCATGATCGCACCATCAAAATCAGATTGAACCAGCGCCCCCGCACCCTTAGACCCTATTCACGGGGTTAATCGGGCCACGGGGTTAATCGGGACGAATTCATGGACGACGCTGACTGGTCTCCCAAAACACTGACCGAAGCGCGCGAGCATATCGACGCGGTCGATGCCGCTATTCTCGATCTTCTGCACCGCCGCGCAAGTATTGTGGAGCATGTGGGCCGTCTGAAGCGGGAGAGTGCGGACACACCGCCCGCCAATGCGTTTCGCCCCGCGCGTGAGATCCAGATGCTGCGCCGGATGCGGGGGGAGACAACCCCCCCGCTCGCCTTTGCCACCGTTGTCGCGGTCTGGCGGGAGATTGTGTCAGGATTTACCGCCGCGCAAATGCCGCTGCGCGTAGCCACCTTGCCCGAAACCGCCCTACTGGCCCGTGATAATTTCGGCGCGCAAGCCCGCATCAAAATGTATCAAACGCAAGATCAAATCACCGCCGCCCTCGCCCGCGACCCCGCGATAATCGCCCTGCTGCCAATTGAGAGCAATTGGCCGGATGCTGTGACTGGTGGCGCGCGGGTTATAGCCGCCCTGCCCTTTTGCGGGCCTGAAACCCACGCTTATTGCATCGGCCACACGGCGCTGGAACCGAGTGGTGACGATATCACCTTAAGCCGCAGCGGCCCCGATGCGTCGATTACTGCGACGGATGGCTATCATCCTGAACAACCCGGCCTGCTCGGCATCCATCCGCGCCCTTTAACCGATGAGGCACAGTCATGACGCCCGAAAATACCGCTCCGCAAAAGCCGGAACCCAAATCCGGCCTCATGCGCATCTCGCCCTATGTTGGTGGTAAAGCCACCGTCAGCGGTGCGAACCGGATCGTTAAGCTGTCCTCGAACGAAAACCCTTATGGCGCATCACTCGCCGCGATTGAGGCGTTCAAAGACGGCGCGGATACGCTTGCGCTGTATCCTGACGGCAGCGCGCGCGCTTTGCGTGAAGCGATCGCCAAATCCGAAGGGTTGGACCCGGCGCGTATCCTTTGCGGGGCCGGATCGGATGAGATCATCACCTTCTTGTGTCGCACCTACGCGGGGCCGGGCGACGAGATTATGCATTCGGCCCACGGGTTCCTGATGTACCAGCTGTCGGCGCTGGCCGTTGGCGCTGATCCTGTCAGCGTACCGGAGGTGGATCTGATGGCCGATATCGACGCGATGATCGCCGCCGCGAATGAGCGCACGAAGCTGGTGTTTATCGCCAATCCGAACAACCCCACCGGAACCCTGATTCCGGATACGGAAATCCGACGTCTGCGGGACGGGCTGCCGAGCCACACTTTACTGGTAATTGATGCCGCCTATGCGGAATACGTTACTGAACCGGGCTATGACAGCGGCGCGGCACTGGTGAGCGAACGCGATGATGTGGTGATGACCCGCACGTTCTCAAAAATCCACGGCCTCGCCACCCTGCGCCTCGGCTGGTGCTATGCGCCCGAAGCGGTGATCGATGCGATGAACCGTGTGCGCGGGCCTTTCAACGTTTCCGGCCCCGCATTGGCAGCCGGAACCGCCGCAATTGCCGATGCTGATTTCATCGCCCGATCCCGCGATGGCAACATAGAGGCCCGCGCTTGGGTAGCAGAAAAGCTTGAGCGCCTCGGCTTTCCCGTCACACCTTCGCACGGTAATTTCGTGTTGGCGGAATTCGGTACATCCGGCCCGCACAGTGCGGAGGCCGCCGACACATTCCTGCAATCGCGCGGTATTTTGATCCGCCGCATGGAAGGCTATGGCCTGCCCGCCCACCTGCGCATATCCATCGGCACAGCGGCGGAAAACGGCGTTCTCATAGCCGCACTCGAAGACTTCGTGGCATGAGTGCCCTTTTCAACCGTGTCGCTCTGATCGGGATCGGCCTGATCGGCTCCTCCATTGCCCATGCCGCGCGGCGCGGCGGTCTGGCCGGTGAGATTGTCGGCACGGCGCGCTCGAAGGAGACGCGTGAGACTGCCCTGCGCCTCGGCGTGGTCGACCGTATCGCCGATACGGCGGCTCAGGCTGTAGAGGGCGCAGATCTCGTCATCTTGTGCATCCCTGTCGGCGCAATTGGCATTGTTATGGAGGAAATCGCCCCATCTCTGTCCAAAGGCACAATTGTGAGCGATGTCGGTTCAGTTAAGGGCGCGGTGATTGCCCAAGCGCTGCCGCACCTGCCCGATGGTGTCGAACTCGTCCCCGCGCACCCGATTGCCGGAACCGAGAAATCCGGCCCCGAATCCGGGTTTGCCGAGTTATTCGATGGCCGCTGGTGCATCCTCACGCCGCTGCCGCAATCTGATCTGGACGCCGTGGCCCGGACGCGGGCGTTTTGGGAGGGTTTAGGCTCGCATGTTGATGTGATGGACGCCGCCCATCACGACCGGGTGTTGGCCGTCACCTCGCATGTACCGCACCTGATCGCGTATTCCATCGTCGGTACGGCCAGCGATTTGGAGACTGTGACACAGAGTGAAGTGGTGAAATACTCGGCCTCCGGCTTTCGGGATTTCACCCGCATTGCCGCATCGGACCCCACCATGTGGCGCGACGTGTTCCTGACCAATAAGGAAGCGACATTGGAGGTTTTGGGGCGGGTTACTGAAGATCTGTTCGCCCTGCAACGCGCGATCCGTTGGGGCGACGGGGATGCGTTGTTCGAGCATTTCTCGCGGACCCGCGCGATCCGCCAGGGGATTGTTGATGCGGGTCAGGATACGGCGGATGCCGATTTCGGTCGGGGCAAGGGAGAGAAGCCGCTGGCCGGGGAGTGATTCATCCTCTCTCCCCGCGCAGCAACTCGAAGCAATAGAGCGCCACAGCGAGCCAAATCACGCAAAATGCTGTTATTTTCTGTGCGCTTAACGCCTCGCCCAATATCAGGGCAGATGCCAGTTGCAATGTCGGGTTGATGTAGAACAACACGCCCACCGTGGAAAACCGTAACCGCTTTGCCGCCTCAACAAACATCACCAGCGGGATCGCGGTGAACAGAGATGAGCCGATCAGCAGCATAGACACGCGCATATCCTGTCCAAAGACGCCGCCGCCAACCCACAGCAGGTAGAGCGCGAGTATCGGCATCACCAGAGTCAGCTCCCACATCACGCCCACCAGCGGCCCGATTTCCGTGCGTTTTCGGATTACGCCGTAGGCCGCGAAGGTCAGCCCGACGACAATCGCTATCCACGGCATTCCGTCAAAGTGCAAACCAAGCCAAAACACCCCGCAAGCCGCAATAGAAGCCGCAGCCCATTGTAGCGGGGTTATCCGCTCGCCGAATACGACACGGCCCAGCACCACAACGATGATCGGATAGATGTAGTAGCCGAAACTCGCCTGTGCCGTCTGGCCGATCTGGATGGCGACGACGAATACGACCCAATTCACCGAGATCATCGACGTAGCAAGACCCATTGCGCCGATCATACGTGCACTGCGCCCGGCCTCGACAAATCGCGCCCAGCGTCCGGTTGCCAAGCCGTAGAGCGCGATCACCGGGAATGACCAGAGGATGCGGTGTGCGACCACCTCTCCGGCGGGGACCGCGTTCAGCTGTGCGTAATACAGCGGCGACAGCCCCCAAATTACCGTCGCCATCACAATAAAAAAGACGCCCAATCGGGCGCCTTTGGTATCAGTTTCAGCCGGATCGGCTTGGATCACGCAGCGCCCGCAGCGGTAAGACGCTCGGTCACGTTTTCCCAGTTGACGAGATTATCGAGGAAGTTCTCGATATAGGCCGGGCGCTTGTTGCGATAATCGATGTAGTAGGAATGTTCCCACACATCACAACCGAGCAGCGATGTTTGACCTACGCATTCAGGGTTCACACCGTTTGGTGTGGCAAGGATGGCCAGCTTATCGCCGTTCAGCGTCAGCCAGACCCAGCCAGAGCCGAACTGGCCCGCGCCGCCGGCGACGAACGCTTTCTTGAACGAAGCCACGTCGCCGAACCCGTCATTGATGCGCGCTTCCAACTCGGAAGGCATCGCACCGCCGCCATTGGGTTTCATCCAGTTCCAGAACTGGTTGTGGTTCCACGCTTGGGTTGATTGGTTCATCAGGCCCGTGTTTTCGGCTTTGTACGCCGCAACCATGATCTCTTCGAGCGACTTGCCCTCGTATTCCGTGCCAGCGATCATCTCGTTGGTTTTGTCGAAATACGCCTTGTGGTGCAGATCGTGGTGAAACTGCAGCGTTTCCTCTGACATGCCCCCAGCGGCAAGCGCATCATGGGCATAGGGAAGGTCTGGAAGTTCAAAAGCCATTTCGATGTCCTCTCGGCAATGCAATTTGTGACGAAGTTACGACCCCGTATAACAAACTCCGATGTATCGCGACAGTGGCGCGGGTCAATGAGTTTCAGCGTTTCGGGAGATGAAAAGCGATTTTCCATCATGAGTTCCGACTTTTGACTCTCAATCCAAAGCGAATAGACTGGACGATCAGCGGAATATGTACAACTTCGGTAATGGCAGAGATGGCAACCACGACATTCACGACGCGTTTAGATAGCGAAATTAAAGCCGAATTGGAGCAGATTGCCCGCTATGAGGACAGCTCAGCTTCCCATCTCGCCAATCAGGCGATTACAGCAATGGTCGAAGAGCGCAAGGCAACACGTGAGTTGGTTAATGTGGGAATGCAATTGCTGGCGAAGGGGATTTCGATCTCCGAGGAAAAAGTGGACGCATGGTTTGACGGGCCGGAGGATGCCGCTTTTCCTGAAGCTGATACTTTTGAAAAATAAGCCTTTTCATGAAAATCCAATTTCTGGAATCCTCAATCCTCGGCCTTCAATGGATGCGCCGGTATTATCGGGAGCGTCCGCATCTTAAAGATACTGCGGCGCGAAGTTACCAAAAAGCGAAAGATCTGCTGCGGGATAACTCCGTAACGGGACGAAGTTTCGATGGTATCGCGGGAGTTTCAGAACGATCAATCCTGAACACCCCGTTCTCGATACTCTACACCGTGAAGGACGATACGATCTACGTCATCGACATACGCGATGGTCGTGGACACCGCAGTGAAAGAGCTGTGCGTGAATACACGCAACACCTGAAGAAGAAATATCACTTGTAGACTGACACCCTTATCGCTTGCGCAGGCATTCGTCCCAATAGTCGTAAAGCGCCATGAGGATGCAGGCGATGGCGATGATGGCGAAGGGGAGGCCGCCTTCAAAACCCGCGAAACCCGTCGAGATGCTGTAGGACAGGCCGAGGATAAAGATCGCGAAAATGGCAAATCCGATCAGACCCGTGATTGGCTTTGCCGTGTCGCCTTTGCGGTTTTCGTTATCACTCATCACAAGCTCCTTAAGTCTTTATTTTGGCGCGCTTTCCCGGTCTCGCAGCGTATTAGCTGCGCTCGGAATCGCTTTAGTTATGTCTCGCCTTGATCATCATCATCTTCGCCGTCGTTATCGGCGGAGAACAGGTGATCCTCCAGCCAACGGGCCGTTCGGAACAGGCGGGCGTCTTCCTCTTGTGCGCCAACAAGCTGCAAACCCATCGGCATCCCCGCATCGCCTTCGAACAGTGGCAAGGTCAGTGTCGGCAAGCCCGCGAGGGTCCAGATTTTCTGACACACGGCATCCCCCGTGGTCCCTTCGCTGAGCAATGGGGCTTCGCCCGGTGAGGACGGGCACAAGATTGCGTCGTAATCGTTGAAGAACGCCGCGAAATACGCCTCCGCCGCCGTCACAGTCGCCCGCGCGGCGGCATAGGCGTCATCGGTTACCGCCCGCCCTTGAGCCACCAGATCTTTCATAATGTCATCGGTATGCTGTGGATCAATCGCCGCATTGCCATCGAGATTACGGGCGAACTCGTAGGTGTGAATCGTGTGTTGATCGCGCAGAATGCCCGCGAAATCCTCCGGCGCGGTCAGGCGGTCAACCTGCCCGTCCAGCGCCTCGCAAAGCTCATCCATCGCGCCGCGCATTGCATCGGTCAGCGGGAAGGGGGCGATGTCCAGATAGACGAAATTTGGCGCGACAGGCGTTTCGCTGCGATAGCCTTCGAGCATTCGCGGTTTGGGGCGCATATGGGTTGCGCTGTCGGCGGCGTCATATCCCGTCAGCACATCGGTGAGCAGCGCAAGGTCTTCCAGTGAACGCGCGAACCCGCCCACCTGATCCAGTGTTTGCGATGTTTGTAGCGCCCCGCGCCGCGAGACGGACCCGCGTGTCGGCTTGAACCCGTATGTTCCGCAATAAGAAGCGGGCCGGTTGACCGAGCCACCCGTCTGCGTGCCGATGGCCAGCGGCATATGCCCCGCCGCGACCCCCGCCGCCGAACCGGACGATGACCCGCCGGGGGAATAATCCGGATTATGAGGGTTTCGGGTTGTCGAGGGGCTGGCAAAGGCAAGGGGTGTTGTGACCGTCTTACCGAGGATCACCGCCCCCGCCTCTCGCAGTTTTTCGACGATAGCGGCATCGGCGTCAGGGCGGCGTCCGGTATGCGCGGGCGAGCCGAGGCCCGTGGGCATGTCGGCGGTATCGAAGATATCCTTGATCCCCACAGGCACGCCATGCAGCGCGCCCAAGGGTCGCCCGCGTCGTCGCAGATCATCCATTGCCTCGGCTTGGGCCAATGCCATATCTGAATCCAGAAACGCCCACGCGCCGATTTGCGCATCCGTCGTGTCAATTTGCGCGAGGCACGCTTTCGTAAGATCAACCGACGAAATGCGCCCCTCACGGATATCCCGCGTTGCCTCTGACGCTGTAAGGCTCGCCAGCGTCACGCGACGTACTCGCCGAACAGGTAATCAGGCAGCCACAGAGCGATGCCGGGGAAGATGTACATCATCACCATGCAGAAGATAACGATGGCAAGGTAAGGCATGATCCCCTTGAAGATTTCCATTAACTCGATCTGGTTCTTCAATACCCCTTTTAGGTAATAGGCCGACATGGCCATCGGGGGTGTCAGGAACGAGGTTTGAAGGTTCAGCGCGACCAGCATTGCGAAGAAATACGGGTTCACACCGAACGTATCGAGCATCGGCAGGAAGATCGGCACGAAAATGATCAAAATCTCCGACCATTCCAACGGCCAGCCGAGCAGGAAGATGATCAACTGACACAGGATCAGGAATTGGATCGTTGAGAGGTCCATCGCGATGAACCAGCCCTCGATCACATCATGCCCGCCCAAATAGGAGAAGACGGACGCGAAGGTCCAGGAGCCGACGAACATCCAGCAGACCATCGCCGAAGCCTTGGCGGTCAAGAAGACGGATTCCTTTACCTTCGTCCACGTCAACGAGCGGTATAGGATGGCCAGAACCAAGCCGCCCAAAGCCCCCATTGCCGCCGCCTCCGCCGGGGTTGCCAATCCGCCGAGGATTGAGCCGAGGACCAGCATAATCAGCACCGCCAAGGGCACAAACGACGTAATCAGCGACCACCAGATATAGCTGCGCGTGATGGTCGGATCGGGATCGGGCTTCGGTGCGATGGAGGGGTTAATTGTCACCCGCACAATCACGTACACGATGTAGCACCCCGCCAGCATCAAGCCGGGGAAGACCGCCGCAGCGTACAGACGCAGTGGTGAAAGCTCTGCAATCGCCGCATAGACGATCAACATGATCGATGGCGGGATCAAAATGCCGAGCGTGCCGCCCGCGCAGATAACACCGGAGGCGAACGACTTGTTATAATTCGCATTGGCCATCGCCGGGAATGCGAGCAAGCCCATCAGCGTCACAACCGCACCAACGATACCCGATGCCGTTGAGAATACCGCACAGGTCAGCAGCGCGGCAATCGCCATTGAACCGGGCAGGTTGCGTGCCGCCAATTGCAGCGAGCTGAACAGGCGGTCAACGATGCTGGCCCGTTCAACCACGTAGCCCATGAACAGGAACAGCGGGATAGCGACCAGCGTGTCGTTCTCCATAACCGAATAGGTGTTCTGGTTCAGGAGATAGAAGATATTGTTGTCGAACAGATCACCGAAAGTCTCGATGTCGTCCATATCGAGATAGGCATAATACCCGAACGCAACCCCCATCGCGAGCAACGTGAACGCCACGGGAAACCCGAGCAGCACGAGCACGATGAAGAGCGAGAGCATGACAATAGCGACTTGAGGTTCAGTCATCAGACATTCCCCCGCTTGGCTTGCTCGGCTAATGCCATTTCCATCAGTTGATCCTCAGTCTCTCGCACATCTTCGAGGCGGTCGAGCCACACCCCTTCCTTCATCGCTTTCCAACATCGCAAACACTCGGCGACGCCTTGCAGGATTAGCAGGAAGCCAGCGATCGGAATGAGGGTTTTGAAGAAGTAGACCTGGATGCGTGCCGGGCTGTTCCAACTGACTTCTTTATAGCGCCATGAATCGGCGGCAATTTCCCAGCCGAACCAGAACAGGGCCAGCATTCCGGGGAAGAAGAAGATGATGTAGAGCGTGAAGTCGATCCGCGCTTGCCATTTCACAGGCAGCAACCGATAGATCACGTCGCCGCGCACATGCGCGTCTTGCGCAAGCGCATACGGCCCCGCCATCAGGAACAGCGCGCCGTACATTTGCACCATCATATCAAACGCCCAAACCGTAGGCGCGTTCAACGCATAGCGGACGAACACTTCGTAGGAGACCGAGAGCGTCAGGATCATGATGCACCACCCGAAGGCGCGCCCGACCCATATACTCAGGCTCTCAATGCCATGAATAATTCCAACCAACGCGACCTCCCCCGAAGCGTTTCTATCACGAAAGGCCGGGGGTGCTTATGCCCCCCGGTCCTCATATCGTCATCCGGTAGATGTCGGGATCAGCCGAAGTAGTGTTTATAGGCCAGTTTGTAGTCAGGCTGGTTCAGGTTCAGGTAGCCCATCACTTCTTCCGCGTAGGCTTTCTGACTTTTCACGACCTTGGCGAAGAATTCGTCTTCGCCGGCGATGCGGTCTACCACAACATCCCATGCTTTGAGCTGTTCAGCCATCACCGAATCCGGGGTGCGGTGAACATTGACGCCCTGCTCGCGCAGTTTCACGAGGTCTTCGGAATAGCGCTTGGTGTTGTGCCAGTAGAAGTTGGAGTTCTCGGCTTCGGAAGCGTATTTCAGGATCGCCTGAAGCTCCGGCGCGAGTCTGTCGTATGTCTTCTTGTTGAACGTAACCTCGAAGAATTCCTGAGACTGGTGGAAGCTGGCGAGGTGGTAGTCTTTCGACACGTCCTGCATACCAAAGTCACGGTCGGAGGTCGGGTTGTTGAACTCTGCCGCATCGATGAGGCCGGACTTCATGGCGGGCTGAATTTCGCCGCCGGGAAGCTGAACAACCGACATGCCCATTTCGAGCAGAACGTCAGCCGCGAGACCAACGGTCCGGTATTTCAGACCTTTCATCTGCGAGGCGTCTTTGATTTCTTCTTTGAACCAGCCCATCGGCTGTGCGGGCATTGGCGAGTTGAAGAAAGATACGACGTTCAGGCCGAGTGATCCCATCAGCTCGTCAAACAGTTCCTGACCACCGCCGTAGTTGACCCAGCCGAGCACTTCTTGCGAGGACCAGCCGAAGCACGGGCCGGTTCCGAAGAGGGAGGCGGCTTTTGATTTTGAATACCAGTATGCGGGCACGTAGTGTGCGCCGTCGAGAACGCCCCGGTGAACAGCGTCTTGCATCTGCGAGGTTTTGACAACCGAGTTCACAGGCAGAAGATCGATTTTCAGCGCATCACCAGCCATCGCATGAACGCGATCCACATAGGATTTTGCGTTTTCGAGGAAGATACCACCGCCCCATGCGGCCTGAATTTTAAGCGTTTTTGTCTTCGCACGAGCAACATGCGGCATTGATACAGCACCGGCGCCAGCGGCCAATGTGCCTACGCCCGCCTTCAAAAAGCTGCGACGTGAAGATGTTTTCTTTGCAGGGCTGTCGATACTCTCTTTGGTCATTTTTTCACTCCCTAATCATCGTTTTATGGTGTTATCGGCTATAACCGCGTAGACCCTAGCCGAGAATTTTGATGATCGGTAGCGTTTTAATTTCCCCTCCCAACACAGGTCATCACTGGCGGTTGAGGAGTCGAAGGCGCCGCAAGCGATGCAGTGGCGTCATTTTCGCGTAAAGACATCGCCGATATGCGTGGCAAATCCGAGGAGCAGCCAAGCCGCAATCATGATGTAATTCGTAGGATCGGTGAGCGCGGTGCGCAACGCGAGCATCAGAGAAATACCAGATGCCGCGTTGAACAACAGGGGCCGTAATGCCCCCCGCCGCATCCGGTAAAGCAGTGCCGTTTCAATGATTAAAACGGCAATCGCGATATCCGCGACACGCCCGGATGTGAAAAGGGAAATGACCCAGTCCGGCATGGTCAGATGAGCCTTTCAAGAGCGGGTGTTGCGACACCCGCAATCCGTGCGGGTTTCATCTATCGCGCTGCGATGCCGAGGAGTTGCTGGACATCCTTCACAAGCACGCGCAAATGGGCCAGCGGCTCTTTGCGAACGAGTTTTTTGTTCAGGTAGGATTCCCATGTCAGGCGCTGCACATCCGGATCGCGGCACATTTTGACGAACTGCTCGCGGCGTTTGTCGCTACGATACCAGATGCGTTGCAGCAGGCCGAGAATGAAGAAGACGCGGCCATGTTCTTTCATGAAGCGTTTGCGCGCGGTGCGCAGGGCTTTGGCGGAACCGCTGACAAGCATGTCCTCGGCGGCATCCGCACCGAGCTCACCCGTGAGCATGGCGTAGTAGATTCCTTCACCCGATGATGGTGCAACGCAGCCCGCCGCATC
Organism: uncultured Neomegalonema sp.; assembly: GCA_937948985.1. Lineage (GTDB taxonomy): Bacteria > Pseudomonadota > Alphaproteobacteria > Rhodobacterales > Rhodobacteraceae > JAHDDY01. The sequence continues at coordinate 50,206 of CALFAK010000094.1, forward strand.
GCCGATCAACAGAATCGCACGCCCGTCATCCCAGCGCCGCATGGGTTTGAGCGGCAATGGTGCGCCCTCGACGCGAATCGTTTCCGCATCCGACAAACCCGCATCCGCGCGCAGCTTGCGCGTCGCTTCCTTGAGACTGTGCCCTTTGATCGCGGAGCCTACGCCGATGCTGGTATGCTCGCCATGCGGAAAGACCCAGCCGTAGAAATCAGGCGAGACGCGGCCATCGTAGACAACATCACAGCTGTCAGGATCGAATTTCTCCGTCCGGCCCGGCGGTGATTTGACGATCTCGTGGTAGGCGAAGACGTAAGGGGGGCGAGCCTTCAGGCCGAAGATTGACCGCCGGACGGTGGAATTCGCGCCATCCGCGCCGATGACCGTCTTGGCCGAGATTTCCTGCACGGCCCCGCCATCAGCTTCGACCTTCAACACGACCGCGCCATCCGCACGATAGGCAAGCGATTTAAAGCTGCCGAGCATCCGGCTTGCGCCCGCTTTAGCCGCACGCTCGCGCAGCCACGGGTCGAACACATCCCGATCAACCATGCCGACAAAGCCGCGATCACCGATCTCCATGCTGACCTTTTCGCCTTTGGGAGAAATGATGCGGGCCGCGCCAATTCGGGCGGTGAGCAGGTCGAGCGGGATATCGTAATCGCGGATCGCCCGTGTCGGAATGGCCCCGCCACACGGCTTGATGCGCCCTTCCTTGTCGATCATCAGCACTTTATGGCCGCGCCGGGCAAGATCATGAGCGGCGGTGGCGCCTGCAGGACCGCCGCCAACGACGACGATATCGAAATCCGTATTCATGAACTTACTCCGCTGGCTGAATGAAGAGAGCGTCTTTAGGACGCTGCGATTGAGACGTGACGCCCACGCGCAGCGCGATGAAGGCGGCGACGATGAACAGCATCGCCTCCGCACCGAAAACGATGGCAAAGGAGAGTGGGGTGTCGCCCGTGATGTAACGCGTGGCATCGATGGCAACTGTGCCAAGCAATCCGCCGATGCCAAAGGCGACCGCTTGCGCAGCGCCCCAGAGGCCCATGCGGATACCCTCGCGCGAGCCGCCGCCCTGCCCCGCCAACGTCATCATCGTACCGATGGCGGCCACCGCGAACATGCCGTTGGCAAAACCGAGCATGAAGACATTGGCCTCCAACGGCCATGCGGGGGCAAGGGATGTGGAGGACGCCAGCAGCGCCAGTGCGATGCCGGAGCCGATGCAGCCCGTGACAGTGAAGAATTTGAGGATTGAGGGCTTGCGCCGCGACAGCAACGTGCCGACGACGCCGACCAGGGCCATGCCCGTGAACACGCCGCCATGCTGCAGCCCGCCCAATTGCGTCGTCTCGCCCGGTGTCATACCGAACAGCAGACCGCCGAAGGGTTCGAGGATCAGGTCTTGCGTACTGTATGCCAGCATCGAGACGAAGACGAAAATGGTGAACAGGCGCGCTTGCGGGTCTGCCCAAGTCTCCGCAAAGCTGTCACGGAAGGAGATTTTCAGGGTGTCGGGCTTTGGCTCATCCGCGATCACGGCGCGCTTTTCGATGCCTGTTACGGCGAGCGCGGCCAAGGTGCAGGCGATGGCTCCGGTAATGGCGGTGACAGCGATTAGGCGTTCATGCGAGTACGGGTCGAGATGCCGGCCGGAGATGACAGCGGTCAGGACGATGCCCGCAATCATCATCATCCACACAATCGTCGCCGCCGCCGGACGGCGCGTAGGGGCCGTGCGGCTGGCCAACAGGGCCAATAGCGATGTACCCGCCGCGCCGATGCCGAAGCCGATCATCACAAAGCAGAAGATGGCGGCGATCAGCGCGAGGGCGAAATGCGTCTCGAACAGCAGCGTCGTCGCCGCAGCGCCCGTGCCCGCGAGGGCCAGCACCAGCAATCCGGCGATGATCCAGCGTGTGCGCCCTGCCCCGCCATCGGCGCTGTGCCCCCAAAGAGGCCGCGAAATCTGGACGCCGTAATGAAGGCCAACCAGCGCGCCGGGAATGGTTGCGGCGAGGCCCAGCTCAATCACCATCACGCGGTTGAGCGTGGAGGTCGTGAGGACAACGATTGCCCCCAATGCGGTTTGCACAAGGCCCAAGCGGAAGATCGAGAACCAGCTCAGTCCGTTTTGATGTGCCATGTTCATGTTCCTCATGAATTCATCATTGCCAGCGCGCGCAGGCCGAAAGCGCTGGTCATCATGCCGCTGACGTAAAGGCCAACACCGATGGCGCTGTACCAAATCGCAAACTGTTCAGGGTCTCGCAGGAAACGGATCATGCAAATGCATTGGATCACAAGCAGGCTCGCGACGATCATCGCATGGGTACTTAACCCCCACCAAAACAGCACCGCAACGACACCTAATTGGCTCAGCACCATCACAGCACAAGCCACCATTGCAGCGCCGCCGACGCCAAGTTGGACAGGCAATGTGCGCACGCCCATCTCAACGTCACCCTTTATCGCCTTGAAATCATTGAGAGTCATGATGCCATGCGCACCAATTCCGTAAAGCCCCGCAATCGCCATAGTCTGACCGGATGGTGCAGCACCCAAGGCCGCAGCGGCAGCCGTAATCCACGGAAGTGTCTCATAAGACAACCCTACCGCGAGATTTCCCCACCATCCGTTGAGCTTCATGCGCAGCGGCGGCGCGCTGTAGGCCCACGCGAAGAACACACCGATGACCGTCGCGCCAAGTACCCATACTCCAAGAAAGCTGGCGAAAATCAATGAGATAATCGTCATTGCTATGGCGACATACAGCCCCCATTGCCCTGGCATCCGGCCAGACGGGATGACACGATCCGGCTCGTTAATCGCGTCAACATGGCGGTCGAACCAGTCGTTGATCGCTTGACTACCGCCGCAAACCATTGGTCCCGCAAGAAAAATTCCGGCGAGTACGTACAACCACCTGTCCGAAAGCGCACCGCCAACCGAGATCGCGCCACAGGCATAAGCCCACATCGGCGGAAACCACGTGATCGGCTTCAACAGCTCAACAATCGCCCCCAGTTTGGGCGTTTGAGACGTGAATTGCTTGGGAACCGTTTGCTCAACCATGACAAACGGTATGTCGGCATCTACAAAGTGTCAATTATTAGTGACACTTTAATCGTCAAATTAAATTGACGCATGGTTTAGATTTGACCTCAATCACCTTGGCCAAAGTCTTCAAGTCCATAGCGATTTAGCTTTATGTACAGACTTTGACGACTCAATCCCAAGAGATCAGCTGCAGATGCCCGATTATTATTAGTCTGCGTGAGCGCCGCTTCGATGCACATTTTCTCAATCACATCGACCGAATCCCGGATCAGCTCTTTCATCGGAACACGTCCGACAAGCTCAGAAATCCCGCCGGGCGGACTTTCGGGGCCAACCGGACGCGCCACTTTTCCAGGTTCGCGACGGCGCGCATCAGACAAAATCAAAACAAACTGGGCATCCGGTCCATTAGTCGTAGATGAAGCCGAAATAGAAACATCACTGGATTCGCCCGTTTCAGCCTGAACGACAGTCGCAAAATTTGTGACACGCCCCTCTTTCTTCAATTTCGAGAGCAAGACCTGGCTATCGACTGAGGATGCGCCAATCCAGTTACTGATGTGGCGATCAACCAATCGATCTTTACTAACAGCATTGATAAAATCGAGAAATTTTTCATTCACCTCAATAACATTACCCTGCCCATCAAGGAGAACAACACCTTCAGGCAATGTCCGTAATAGCTGTAACTCATCAGAACCGCCGTGCCGCGCGGTTGACGCATCTGCATTGCTGCAATCGAATTTTAACAGCAAATTATTCTGGCCGTTTTCCCTGAACGGCTCTACCGATATTGCACATTGGACATTGTTGTGCGTGCTTAGTGCATCAAACTTCTTGGAATTACCTTGGTGATGCGCTTCAGTCATGATTTCCGCCGCGTTTTTACGCGAGCCGCGATCCAGCACATTTACTACCGGATCACCAATCAACTTTTGAATATCTTTCCCGAATAGTTTTGTAGCAGTACGATTTCCGTCCAAAATGGTCCGGTTCGCACCGTTTACAACGAGTATTGCGTCGTTTGAGATCTGAAAAATCGTCCGATACCGCACTTCAGTCTCGCGTAGTTTGCGATAATCCGCCTCAAGCTCCATATGCGACTGTAAAAGACGAGTTTGAGCACTTGCGATTTGGCTTTGGTTTTCGCCAAATGCCAAAAGCGATTTTCCGTAAGACGGGCGAACAAGCCTGTATGTAACAGGCAGGTCAGAGCCAGGTCGGACAGGGTGATTTACTTGGCGCGAAGAGCTTGATCCGCTGCGGTTAACATCTTCCAATAGTGATATTATTTTTTCACTAGACTCAGACGTAACAACCTCAGATAATTTTTTTCCGACCCAAGAATGCGCCTGCAATTTTTCAAACGCCCGATCGCGATAAGCAACGTCTTCAATGACGCCGCTTTGCGACAAGACTAACGTAATATCGGAGCCACTGAACACGAGTTCAGCAACACCTTTTTCATCGATGTTTTGAAAATGGGCCTCAGGATCATGAAATGTGCGCGCTGCCACACCAGAATCGCTTCCCCCTTGCGGGCTCCGAAGATCATCAGGGACCGAGTGTGACATAGAACAATGTTCCGTTCGGGTCAGGTTTTCAACAAATCGGCACTGCTAATCGCCGCACTACAGACAAAGAAATTCATATTTTAACGTGACTTAACGCACCAAATTCAGCGCTGCAAGACCAGATCGAACACACGAAACAGCCTGTAACAGACATCTTGTATGAACAATCGACAAATGTAAACTTTAATAAGCGTCAATTTAAGTTGACACTTTTACAGATTGGACGTTACCGTTCCTCAGCACCACACGAAATCGGGGATCAAAAAACGGTGGATCAGAGGACATCAGAACAGGTAAGGGCGCTCTATACCCCTGAACAGCGCCGCCGCCGCGATGCGACGAAGTGGACGCTCGTGCAAGGAATTCTGGCGCCTGTGCAGTTTTTCGTCTTCATCGTAAGCGTGATTTTGATTGCCCGATACCTGACTACAGGCAATGGATTGTGGGCTGCGGATGTGTCTGTCGTCATAAAAACGTTCACCCTCTACACAATCATGATTACCGGCGCGATTTGGGAGAAGGTGGTATTCGGCCAATACCTGTTTGCGAAGTCATTCTTCTGGGAGGATGTCTTCTCAATGGCGGTGTTATCACTCCATACCGCCTATCTGGTCGTCAGTTTCAGCGGACTGATGTCAGGCAATGCGCTAATGTTCCTCGCGCTCGCCGCGTACGTGACTTACATCATAAACGCGGGCCAGTTCATCTGGAAACTGCGCATGGCGCGGCTTGAAGCACCTGAAACCTTCTCAAATGCAGGGGTTCCGGGATGAGTGCGCCTGATATCAAATCCGCCGCTTGTGGCTCCAGCGTAGCTGCGCCTATCCGCGAACGTGGTCAGCATGAGGTTTTCTGCGGTCTGACCTCGATCATCTGGCTGCACCGCAAGATGCAGGATGCGTTTTTCCTGATCGTCGGCTCGCGCACCTGCGCGCATCTCATGCAGTCGGCGGCGGGGGTTATGATTTTCGCCGAACCGCGCTTTGGCACCGCCATTATTGAGGAACGTGACCTCGCCGGGATGGCCGACATGAATGATGAGTTGGATCAGGTGGTTGAGCGCCTTCTCTCGCGTCGTCCGGACATAAAAATGTTGGTTCTCGTCGGTTCTTGCCCTTCAGAAGTGATCAAACTCGACCTCGACCGCGCGGCACAGCGCCTTAATAAAGTACACGCTCCCGACCGTCGCGTGTTGTCCTATTCGGGCAGTGGCATAGAAACGACGTTTACGCAAGGTGAGGATAATTTCCTGACCGCCTTGGTGCGCGACATGCCGGAGAAATCCGAAACCGCACCAGCATCGTTGCTTGTAGTCGGATCAATGGCAGATATTGCGGAAGATCAATTCACGCGTATTTTCAGCAGCTTAGGACTCGAAAATGTTGCGTTTCTACCCGCGCGTCGCAGCACCGAACTCGCGTCAATCGGTCCGGATACGAAGTACATCTTAACTCAGCCCTACCTCGGCGCAACTGTAACTGAACTTGAGCGTAAAGGCGCAACACGGATCGAAGCGCCGATGCCATTGGGCGAAGAAGGCACGACACTTTGGCTTAGGGCCATCGCCGACACTTTCGACGTACAGCAAGACAAATTCGATGCCATTACCGGACCGGGCCGCGAACGCGCGAAAAAAGCCCTAACCCACTACCGCGAACAGCTGGAGGGCCGCCGCGTTTTCCTGTTCCCGGATTCGCAGCTTGAACCGGCCATTGCTCGCTTCCTTCATCGCGAAATGGGCGCTGAAATTGTGGAAATCGGCACGCCGTTTCTACACCGCAAAATCACGCAACCTGAATTCGATCTTTTGCCTGACTCTGTTGCTGTGAGTGAAGGGCAGGACGTAGACAAGCAGATTGAACGTTGTCGCGCCGAAAACCCCGATTTGATTGTGTGCGGCATGGGCCTGGGCAATCCGTTCGAGGCAGAGGGTCGCTCAACCAAGTGGTCCATCGAACTCGTCTTCTCGCCGATCCACGGCTACGATCAAGCAGGCGATCTCGCCGAACTGTTCGCGCGTCCGCTGGGCCGTCGCGCTGTGCTGGAGGTGGCCGTCTGATGCAGTTGACCATCTGGACATATGAAGGCCCACCCCATGTCGGCGCGATGCGTGTTGCATCCTCGATGACGGATCTGCACTACGTGCTGCACGCGCCACAAGGCGATACCTATGCCGACCTGCTGTTTACGATGATCGAGCGGCGCAAGACGCGCCCGCCCGTGACCTACACAACCTTTCAGGCCCGTGATTTGGGTGCTGATACCGCAGAAATCTTCAAGACGGCTTGCCGCGAAGCCGTTGAGCGGTTCAAGCCGCAGGCTGTGCTGGTCGGGGCAAGCTGTACGGCGGAACTGATCCAAGACGATCCCGGAGGGCTGGCCAAGACGCTCGATTTAGGGATTCCGGTGATTCCGCTGGAATTGCCCTCCTATCAGAAGAAGGAAAACTGGGGCGCCGCGGAGACGTTTTATCAGCTGGTGCGCGGGTTTGCGGGTGGACGTACGGCTGAACCGAAAGCCGAAGGCGCGCGCAAGTCTTGCAATATTCTTGGCCCGACATCGCTGGGTTTCCGCTGTCGTGATGACATTGTCGAAGTCCAGAAGCTGCTAGTGGAACTGGGCGTTGATGTGAACGTGGTCGCGCCTCTGGGGGCCAGCCCTGCGGACTTGACGCGTCTGCCGAACGCCGATTTTAACATTCTGCTGTATCCTGAGATTGCCGATACAGCAGCACGATGGCTGGAGCGGGAATTCAAGCAACCCTGCGTACGCACCGTGCCCATCGGCATTGGCGCGACCCATAAATTTATCCGTGAAGTGGCTGCACTGGCGGGGGTCGATCCTGAGCCTGTAATCGGATCAGAAGATGATCGTTTCTCGTGGTATTCGCGGAGCATCGACTCCAACTATCTGACCGGAAAGCGTGTTTTCATCTATGGCGATGCAACACATGCGGTTGCAGCGGCGCGGGTTGCGGAAAAAGAACTCGGCTTCAAAGTTTGCGGTCTTGGCACATACTCCCGTGAATTCGCCCGCGATGTACGCGCGGCGGCCAAGGAATACGGTGTTGAGCCGCTCATTACCGACGACCACCTCGAAATCGAAGATGCGATTATCGCGGCGCAGCCCGAACTGGTACTCGGAACGCAGATGGAGCGTCACGTGGCCAAGCGCCTTCGCATTCCCTGCGCGGTGATCTCTGCCCCGATTCATGTGCAGGATTTCCCGGCCCGCTACTCACCGCAAATGGGTTTTGAGGGTGCGAATGTGATTTTCGACAGTTGGGTTCATCCGCTGACGATGGGTCTCGAAGAACACCTGCTGACGATGTTCCGAGATGATTTCGAGTTCAATGATGACGCCAAAGCCTCGCACCTCGCCACCATTGGTGGCGGTGGTTCAAAGTCCGGGAAAGCGGTGCAGAATAATGGTGCGCCCGAAAAAGTTATAGAAGAACCCGCAAACGATATGGTCGATGGTTCGCCCTCTTGGGCAACCGATGCTGAAAAGGAATTGAAGAAAATCCCGTTCTTCGTGCGCGGCAAAGCCCGCCGCAATACGGAGGCTTTCGCCGCTCAAAACGGCCTCGCCCTCATAACTGTAGAGACGCTCTATGATGCAAAAGCCCATTTCGCCCGTTAGGGCAAAACGGGCCGCGCAAGGCGTGGTCCCGATCAAGGTGACAATGATCACGCTGGACTCGCATATGTCGGGTGCGGCGGATCGCGCGCGGATGCTGTTGCGTCAGGAATTGCCGGGGCTGGACCTCAGCATTCATGCTGTTGCGGAATGGGGTGACAACGAGAACGCATCAGAGGCGTGCCGCCGCGATATTGAAACGGCTGATATCGTCGTTGCGAATATGATTTTCCTTGAGGAACACGCCCTGAAACTGGCCCCGTGGCTAGAGGCGCGGCGAGAGCATTGCGACTGCATGGTCGGGGCGATGTCGGCGGCGGATGTGGTCAAGAAGACCAAGCTGGGCGATTTCAATATGGCAAAGCCCACGGGCGGGGCTATAGGGATGCTCAAACGCCTGCGCGGCAAGAGCAAGAACGGTGTGTCCGCCGGGCGCGGGCAGATGAAACTGCTGCGGCAACTGCCCAAAGTACTGAAGTACATTCCGGGCAAAGCACAGGATGTGCGCGCGTATTTTATGACGCTACAGTATCTGCTGGCCGGTTCAGACGAAAATATCGCTAATCTGATACGCTTTTTGGTCCGTCGTTACGCAATGGGCGAGCGTGAATGTTTGCGCCAAGCTGTAAAACCCGCTGACCCGAAGCATTACCCCGATGTGGGCCTTTATCATCCGCAACTCAAAGACCGCGTGACGGATGATCTCGCCAAGATGAAGAGCGTTCTTCCGGCATCGGGCGGTACTATCGGCTTGCTGCTGATGCGTTCGTATATCCTTGCAGATAACACCGCGCATTATGATGGGGTGATCACTGCGTTGGAAGCCAAGGGGTTAAAAGTGGTTCCCGCTTTTGCGAGTGGTTTGGACGCCCGCCCTGCGATTGATGCTTACTTTATGAAAGACGGTGCGGCGACGGTGGATGCCGTCGTTTCGCTGACCGGATTTTCGCTGGTCGGCGGCCCTGCCTATAACGATTCAGCGGCAGCGGAACAAGCGCTTGCGGCACTGGATGTTCCTTATATCTCGGCCTTCGCGAGCGAGTTCCAAAGCCTGCAACAATGGGGCGCGAGTGATCAGGGGCTGATGCCGATAGAGACCACGATGATGGTTTCCCTGCCTGAAATTGATGGTGCGACGGGACCGATTCTGTTCGGCGGGCGTAGCGACCATTCCGGCCCTTGCAAAGGCTGCGCGCGCAAGTGTGATTTTACCACCAAAGGCAATAATGCGGATATGCATTCCTGTCCTGAGCGCGCGGAAATGCTGGCCGGACGGGTTGAGAAACAGGTAATGCTGCGGCAGCGCCCGAAAGCTGAGCGCAAAGTTGCGACCGTAATCTACAACTTTCCACCAAATGGCGGCGCCATCGGTACAGCAGCAGGGCTGTCTGTGTTTCGCTCGCTGTATAATACCCTTAGCGCTATGAAAACGGACGGCTACACCGTCGATCTGCCCAGCAGTGTCGACACCCTGCGTGAGGCGATCATAACAGGTAATTCGGTGGTTTATGGCCAAGATGCAAATGTCGCTGCGATAGTTGATGCCGACACTCATGTTGCCCGCGAAAGCCGGCTGGAGGAAATTGAGGCGCAATGGGGTCCGGCACCGGGGCGTCATCAGAGCGACGGGTCAAATATTTTCGTGCTGGGCGCGCATTTTGGGAATGTCTTTGTCGGCGTACAGCCCGCGTTCGGGTATGAGGGTGACCCGATGCGGTTGTTGTTCGAAAACAACTTCACACCGACGCACGCTTTTACCGCTTTCTACCGTCATATCCGCGAAGACCTGCAAGCCGATGCGATCTTACATTTCGGTACGCATGGCGCGCTGGAATTTATGCCGGGCAAACAGGTAGGGATGACAGCGGATTGCTGGCCAGATTACCTGATCGGCGATATGCCGAACCTTTATCTCTATGCCTGCAACAATCCCTCTGAGGGCACAATTGCACGGCGGCGCAGTGCGGCCACGTTGGTCAGCTATCTGACGCCTCCCATAGGCCATGCCGGGCTTTACAAAGGTTTGCTGGACCTGAAAACCTCCATCGATCGCTGGCGCGGCCTAGCGCCGGAAGCGTTTGAAGAAGCCGGACAGCTTGCCACCGCGATCCGTGAAATGGCCGTTGCCATTGATCTGATCGACGAAGAAACGGTTTGGAATGGTACTGCGGTGACCGAGATTACCGCCCTTTCTGACAAAGTGCGCGAGTATGAAACCTCACTGATCCCACACGGCCTGCATGTTGTCGGTGAAGCGCCATCGGATGAAATGCGCCGCGATTTTCTTGGCTCGGTCAACGAGGCATTCGGCGACAACAGGCTAAACGATACCACACTGGACGCGATTGCCGCTGGTGAATCAATCAGGGGCGAGTCCGCTGAGCGGTTGACGCGGCTCGATGCGGGTCTGCGCAACAATGCTGAGATCGGTTCTATCCTTCAAGCACTCGATGGGCGTTACATCCGCCCGATCAGCGGCGGCGATATTGTGCGCTCACCTGAGATTGTGCCGACGGGTCGCAATATCCACGCTTTCGATCCGTTTCGGATGCCCAGCCCGTTCGCGATCAAAGATGGCGCACAACAGGCACAGCGCTTGATCGACCGCTACATCAAAGATCACGGCCTTCCACCCAAAAGCGTTGCGCTGGTCCTGTGGGGCACGGACACGATGAAGACCGAGGGTGCACCGATTGCGCAAGCCCTTGCCCTGATCGGCGCGCGGCCCAGGTTCGACGGGTTCGGACGTTTAGCGGGGGCTGATCTTATCCCGCTTGAGGAGTTGGGCCGTCCGCGTATCGACGTGACGATGACCCTTTCGGGCATCTTCCGCGATCTGCTACCATTACACACCAAACTGTTGGCTGAGGCGAGTTTGCTGGCGGCAAAGGCAGATGAGGCGCTGGATCAAAATGCCATCCGCGCTCATGCACTCGCCTATGCGAAGGAACGCAAATGCGATCTGGAGACGGCAGCTCTGCGGGTGTTCTCGAACGCGGCGGGCGCATATGGCTCAAACGTCAATATGCTTATCGACGGCGGTGCTTGGGAAGGTGAAGACGAAATCGCTGATACCTATACCAGCCGCAAATGCTTCGCTTACGGCGTCAACGGCAAGCCCGTGAAGCAATCGGAACTCCTGTCCAGGATCCTGCGCGATGTCGATACCAGCTATCAGAATATTGACTCCGTTGAGGTCAGCATCACCAGCGTAGATCACTATTTCGACACGCTGGGCGGTATCAGCCGCGCGGTGAAGCAAGCGGGCGGAAAAGAACTGCCCGTCTATGTCGGCGACCAGACCAGCGGCACGGGCAAGGTTCGCGCGCTTTCAGAGCAAGTCGCTCTGGAAACACGGACACGGACGTTGAACCCCAAATGGTACGAAGCACTGCTTGATCACGGCTATGAAGGCGTAAGGCAAATCGAAAGCCATGTGACCAACACTTTCGGCTGGTCGGCAACGACAGGGCAGGTAGAGCCTTGGGTGTACAAGAACCTGACTGAATCCTTCGTCTTGGACGAAACGATGCGACGGCGGCTGGCCGACCTGAACCCTAAAGCCAGCGCAAAGCTGGCCAACCGCCTGATCGAAGCGGGCGAACGTAATTATTGGACCCCGGATGAAGAAACCTGGGCCGCCCTTCGCGCGGCGGGCGACGAGCTCGAAGACCGTGTAGAAGGCATTATCGTGGAGAACGCGGCATGAATGTGCATATCAATCCCTCACAAGCCCAGAAAAACGCCCGCCTTTTAAAACGGGCGGCAGGAAAAGAGCAGGGCGAGGACGGCGATGGCAGCGTTCAGGTCCATCTCGATCCGACAATGGAGATCGACGGGGCCAAAGTTTTCGCGATCTACGGCAAAGGCGGCATCGGCAAATCGACCACTTCGTCCAACCTTTCGGCAGCTTTCTCGAAGCAAGGCAAGCGGGTCTTGCAAATCGGGTGCGATCCGAAACACGATTCGACATTCACGCTTACCAAAAGCCTGATCCCGACGGTGATCGACATCCTTCAAGAAGTCGATTTCCACGCCGAGGAATTGCGGGCTGAGGATTTTGTGTTCGAGGGATTTAACGGTGTGAAATGCGTTGAAGCGGGTGGTCCCCCTGCCGGCACGGGCTGCGGCGGGTATGTCGTCGGGCAAACGGTGAAACTGCTAAAGGAACATCACCTGCTGGAAGACACCGATGTTGTGATCTTCGACGTGTTGGGTGATGTGGTTTGCGGCGGGTTTGCCTCGCCCTTACAACATGCCGAGCGGGCGCTGGTGGTTGCGGCCAATGATTTTGACTCGATCTTCGCGATGAACCGGATTTTGGCAGCGATCCGCGCCAAGTCCAAAAACTACGACGTACGCATCGGCGGTGTTATCGCCAACCGCTCGAAAGACACGGACGAGATTGACCGCTTCAACGATGCCGTTGGCATGAAGCGCCTCGCCCATATCGCGGATTCTGATGCGGTACGTCGCTCGCGCCTCAAGAAATGCACGATGTTCGAGATGGACACGGACATTCCCGGTGTGAAGGAAATTCAGGACGAATATCTTCGCCTTGCCGATTATTTGATGGATGGCGGTGAGGTTCTGGATGCTGTGCCGATGAAAGACCGGGAAATCTTTGATTTCCTGGGCTTTGAATAAGGGGCGGGCACGATGACCGATGCCAGCTACACCCAGCGACGCGGTGAGATAAAAACCTATTTCGACCGCACCGCAATCGACGCCTGGAAGCGTTTTGCATCCGACCAACCCTTGAGCAAAATCAGGGCGACAGTGCGGGCGGGCCGTGATGAGATGCGGACAACAATGCTGTCCTATCTCCCCGAGGACCTGAGCGGCTGGCGCATTCTGGATGCGGGCTGCGGGTCGGGCGCGATGTCGATAGAATTGGCACAACGCGGCGCGGATGTGCTGGGCATTGACCTGTCGCCCGAGATCGTGCGGTTCGGCACGGAAAACCTACCCGAAATCACAGGTGGAGGGACGGTTGAGCTGACCAGCGGTGACATGCTGGACCCCGCATTAGGCAACTTTCACGCGGTTGTTGCGATGGATTCTGTGATCCACTACCAAACGGCGGATGCGGTTCAGGCGCTGTCGGCGCTGGCCGCACGGACCAGCCGTAAAATCGTTTTCACGTTCGCCCCGCGCACGCCTTTGCTGGCAACGATGCACACCGCTGGAAAAGTCTTCCCGCGCGCTGACCGTGCGCCCGCGATAGTGCCCGTCTCGCCGCGCAAGCTGACCAACCAGTTGAATGTGATCGATCATTGGGCTGTGGGCCGCACGCAGAGGGTGAACAAGGGCTTCTATATTTCTCAGGCAATGGAACTGACGCATAGATGACGACAAAGGCGCAAAAATCGAAGATGGTGGCATTCTGGCAGACGGTCGGGATACGCTTTCTGCCGTTCGCGGATGCCGCGACGGTCGATTTGCCTCTTGGCCGATTGCTGCGCCTGTCGATGTTCCAACTGTCTGTCGGTATGGCCGCTGTGCTGCTCACAGGAACGCTGAACCGTGTTATGATTATCGAGCTGGGCGTGCCTGCCAGCCTCGTGGCGATTATGATTGCTCTGCCCGTCCTCGCGGCACCGTTTCGGGTGCTGATCGGGCATCGCTCAGATACGTATAAATCTGTACTCGGATGGCGGCGGGTTCCGTATCTGTGGCTCGGTACGTTGTTGCAGTTCGGCGGGCTGGCGATCATGCCGTTCGCACTATTGCTGCTGCAATCGCAAACTGTCGGTCCCGATTGGGCCGGACCGGTCGCGGCCGCCTTGGCGTTTGTGGTAACGGGCTTCGGGATGCATATGGCGCAGACGGCGGGACTGGCACTGGCCACTGACCTTGCGGCGCCGGAGAGCCGCCCGCGTGTTGTGGCGCTTGTTTATGTGGTGCTTCTGCTGGGTATGATCCTCGCTTCGCTGGCCTTCGGGGCGCTGCTGGTAGAATTCAGTGCAACACGGTTGATTCAAGTTATTCAGGGTGCGGCTGTTGTGACGCTGTTGGTCAACGTGTTTGCACTGTGGAAACAGGAAGCGCGCAATCCGCAAGCAACCCGTGCTGACCGCGCCCGCCCCTCGTTCAGCGAAGCATGGCGCGAGTATCGCTCGGATACAAATACGGGCCGCTTGCTGCTGGCGGTCGGTTTTGGCTCGGCAGCGTTCAGTATGCAGGATGTACTGTTGGAACCGTTCGGCGGTGAAATCCTGGGCCTGAGCGTTTCCGGCACCACTTATCTGACCGCCGCATGGGCCTCCGGCGCATTGCTCGGCTTCGGTCTTGCGGGCAGCCTGCTACACCGGGGCTTCAACATGCACCGTGTTGCCGCAATCGGCATTCTCGCGGGAATTGCAGCGTTTACAGCTGTCATCCTGTCCTCACCGCTCGGTTCGACACCACTGTTTGTGGCAGGTGTCAGCCTGATCGGCTTCGGTGGAGGACTATTCGCGGTATCCACGATGCTGGCCGCGATGGCGCTGGCGGATCGTAGTGACAGCGGCTTTGCCATCGGTGCATGGAGCGCGGTTCAAGCGAGCGCTATCGGAATCGGCCTCGCAGCGGGTGGCATCATCCGCGACACAGTCAATGCCGCCGCAACGACAGGCGATTTAGGCGTGGCGCTGAATTCAGCCGCAACCGGATACAACGCCGTCTATCACCTCGAAATCATCCTTCTTTTCATCAGCCTCGTCGTCATCGGTCCACTTACGAACCGCGTCAGCGAACACACACACACCACAGATCGACAGTTCGGCCTCGCCGAACTGCCCGGATAAGGGAGCTTAGTCATGGGAACAGGCGCAATCGTCGGCAATATCGATGTCGCTCAGGTCACACTCTATGTGTTCTGGATCTTCTTCGCGGCCCTGCTGTGGTACATCCGCAAAGAAGACCGTCGCGAAGGATATCCGCTGGAGCACGATGTGACCGGCAAGTATGATAAAGATCCGTGGGTCTGGATGGCGTCACCAAAGACGTTCGTACTACCACAAGGCACAGGCGAAGTTCATTTCCCGAATGGCAAGCGTGATACCCGTCCTATCGCCGCCAAGCGCACTGCGAAATTCGCGGGTGCATCGCTTGAACCGACAGGCAATCCGATGCTGGATGGTGTTGGCCCCGCCGCATGGGCCGAACGCGCGGATGTCCCCGATATTGCAGCCGACGGTCAAATACGCCTCGCGCCTATGAGCATTGCTCCCGATTTCTCAGTCGCTGAGGGTGACCCCGATCCGCGTGGCTTGCCTGTGTACGGCTGCGATGACGAGGTAGCGGGTACGATCTCGGATATTTGGATCGACCGTGCCGAACAGATGATCCGCTATTTCCAGATCGATCTGAGCGCAGAGAACGGCGGACGCACCGTGCTGCTGCCCCATAATTTCACCACGCTGGAAAAAACGCGCGGGGCGCAACGATACTTCAAAGTCCGCTCCATCACCGCCGCGCAATTCGCCGATATCCCGGGTAACGCTGTCGCCAATCAGGTGACGCTGCTCGAGGAAGATAAGATCATGGGCTATTACGGCGGCGGTACGCTTTATGCGACGCCTGAGCGTCAGGAGCCGTTGCTGTGAGCCATCCCATCGCAACCGAATATGAATACGAACCCGTAAAAGGTTTGCCGGAAGTTTTGCCCGAAGGGGAACGGATCATCTGGCAGGGCAGCCCTAAGAGTCAGACATTCGCGCGCCATGTGATGAAGACACGCTGGCTGGTCGGGTATTTCGCGGCTTTGATCCTTTGGGCGGCGATTGCGGCACTCTATGACGGGCACGGCACGGGCAGTATATTGTTTTCGGTGGCGGTCCTCGCAATTCTCGGCGCAGTCTTGATCGGCTTGTGTGAGCTATACGCATGGGGTGTGCAAAAAACGACCGTATACACGATCACAAACCAACGGATTGTCATGCGGATCGGTGTCGCATTATCGCTGACATTGAATATCCCGTTCCGGCAAGTTGCTGCGGTGAACCGTGTGGAATTTGCCGATGGCACAGGCACACTGACGGTACAGCTGAAGACCGAACAGCAATTTTCTTGGCTGGTACTATGGCCTCATGCGCGGCCTTGGCACATATCGCGCCCGGAACCCGCCTTGCGCTGTCTGGCAGAGATTGACGAGGCAACACAAGCACTGCTGGCCCACTTACCAAAGCACGCCGCAGCCACCCATGCGCAAAATGCGGATGAAGCCCGTACCGGGACAACACACCCCGAACTGGCGGCAGGGTAATCATGGAGCAGATCAAGGTCACACGCACAAAACCGACACCAGAGCCGCGCGGCGAGCGCTTTCCGACGATGCCGCTCTATGGCGCATTCGCATTCATTACATTCGCTTTCGCCGCAGTCATCTTCGGGCAGGCAACCGATATCGGAACTGTTCGTGTTGAAGCGGGTGAGCCCGTCGCGGTACGTGACATTTTGCTGCTGAAATCTACCACGCGAGACATCGTCACCGTCACCGATTACGCTACCGGAGATCAGCTCGCCGCTTATGCCCAGAACGAAGGCGGTTTCGTGCGCGGCGCTTTTCGCGGGTTAAGCCGCATCAGACTCGTAAACGAAGTACCGGAGACCCAACCATTCCGGTTGATCCGCTGGAGCAGCGGCGCAGTGTCGCTATCAGATACCGGAACAGGAGAACGCCTCTATCTTGATGCCTTCGGGCGCGATAACGTGGCTGCGTTCGCGCAATTCCTTGAAGGACAGGGGGGAATATAAAAAATGAATCCGTTCGCTTTATTCGGACGCCGCAAACAGGATGTCGATTGCACCGTTGAGATCATCAACACCTTTGACAGCCTTGGCGCCCATGTACGTTTCGATGGTGGTGTTACCGTCAATCCCGGCGATGAAGTCATCGTACACGGCGCACCGATTGCTATACCATACGGCGAGACCGAAACGTTCCGCCGACGCGCCACAATCACCCGCGCCAACGCGCTTGAACGCTGGTGGACCCGTGCAACGGGTGATTTTGAATTTATGGAACTCTGTGAGTTCAGCTTTTCGGAAAGGGCATCCCTATGAACATGCGTGTGGACCCCGCCGACCTTAAGACACGATATGACGTGCAAAACGAGAGCACCAAGGTCGCGCTCGAATCAACAATGCTTAACCCGCGTTTCTACACCACCGATTTTGAGGAAATGGACCGGATTGATGTCAGCTCCGTCCGTGAAGAGTGGGATACGCTGATCGGCCAGATGAAGGCCGATCCCCGCCGGGCCCACTTCAAGCGCACTGAAGACTGGGACGAGATTGACATTGATGCTTACCCGGAAGAATTGCGCAAAGAACTGGTAGACTTTCTCATCAGCTCACTGACAGCGGAATTCTCTGGCTGCGTGCTTTACAAAGAGATGAAGCGGCGCGGAACCAATGCGGATGTCTGTGAATTGTTCGGCTACATGAGCCGCGACGAATCGCGCCATGCCAGCTTCATCAACGACGCGTTGAAGGACTTCAACATCGGCGTGAATATGGGTTTCTTGGCCAAGGCGAAGAAGTACACCTATTTCAAGCCGAAATTCATCTACTACGCGACATACCTGTCCGAGAAGATCGGCTATGCGCGCTACATCACCATCTACCGTCATCTGGAAAAACACCCGGACAAGCGCATTCACCCGATTTTCAAGTGGTTCAAAGAATGGTGCAACGACGAGTTCAGCCACGGCGAAGCGTTTGCGCTAATCATGCGCAGCGATCCAAAGCTGCTTCAAGGGCATAACAAGCTGTGGATCAAGTTCTTCCTGCTCGCCGTTTTCGCGACGATGCATGTGCGTGACCACGCCAGGCCCGCTTTTCATGATGCGATGGGGATTGATATCGACGAGTATGACGCGGAGGTCTTCCGCATCACATCCGAGATTTCCAAGCAGGTCTTCCCGTTGGAACTGGACTTGGACAATCCGATGCTTCAGGAGCGGTTCTCGAAAATGGTGCGCATTGCAGCCAAGATCGACGCTGCGGATCAGACAGGCGGTGTGATGGGCAAGCTGCGCAAAGCCCGGTGGATGGGCGCTGCGGGTCTTAACTTTGTCGCGATGTATCTTATCCCGACAAAGAAGAACGATCTGCCCGTTTCCAGCCGTCTTGAGCCTGTCTGGTAGGAGCCAAACGACGTGTCGCACTCCGCACTCGCAATCATGTCAGCGATTTTCATCTGGTGGTTCTCCACCGGCCTGATTTTCGTGATTGCACGTAAGGGAGAGCGGCATCAGCGCGCTATCACCTTGGCGGCCACCATTATGGCGGTATGCGCGCTGGTAATGTTGTATATCAGTGCCCAATCGCAAACCGTTCAATCCGCCTACACCGCCTTCGGCGCGGCCCTGACCATCTGGGCATGGCACGAATTGCTGTTCCTGTTCGGCATGGTCGCAGGCCCGCGCCACAGCCCCGCCACACCGGGACTGACAGGTGCTGAGCGTTTTCGGGAAGCGTTCGCGGCGGTACGCAATCACGAACTGATGCTTGCCGCAACGGTCCTGCTGGTGGTCGCGCTGACATGGGGTGCGCAGAACCATGTGGGTTTGTGGACATTCGTCCTTCTCTGGACCTTACGGGTGAGCGCAAAGCTGTCGATTTTCCTCGGTGCCCGCAATTCGCTCAACGAGATGATGCCGCCGCGCCTGAGTTATCTGACAACGTATTTCAGGACCGACCGCACCAGCCCGTTTCTTCACGCGGTGATCTTCACAGGATTGCTCGCTTTTATAGGGCTTTGCATGATGCACAGCGCGGCGACCGACACATACAGCACGGTCAGCATCGCTCTGGTTGCGACACTGTTGGGTCTTGCGGTGATGGAACATATTTTCCTTATGCTTCCGATACCGGACTCCATGCTGTGGCTATGGGCTGCACCGAAATCTGAAACAACTGAACATGCCAATTCCCGTGGCTTCCAACCATCCGAAGGCGCGGAGAAACAATCGATCAAGGGGGAGGGCGTCTCATGGACGTAAACGCATATTTCAAAACGGCTCTCAACGGCCTGAACGACGCCGGAAACTATCGCGTTTTCGCTGATCTCGAACGCCACAGCGGCAACTTCCCGCGTGCCACACGCCACCGCGAAGACGGCTCCACCCATGATGTCACGGTCTGGTGCTCGAATGATTATCTTGGCATGGGCCAGAATTCTATCGTCACACAAGCCATGAAAAACGCCATCGACCAATGCGGCGCTGGCGCCGGCGGCACACGTAACATCTCCGGCACGAACCACTCCCACGTGCTGCTGGAGCGTGAGTTGGCCGATCTGCATGGCAAGGAAGCGGCGCTGATCTTCACCTCCGGCTACGTATCCAACTGGGCGGGCTTGGGCACGCTGGGATCGAAAATTCCGGGCTGCATCATCTATTCTGACGCTTTGAACCACGCTTCAATGATCGAAGGCATCCGCCACTCGCGTGCCGAAAAGCGGCTGTGGAAGCATAATTCGCCAGAAGATCTCGACCGCCTCTTGTCACAAGATGATCCTGACCGTCCGAAGCTGGTCGCTTTTGAAAGCGTCTACTCGATGGACGGCGACATCGCTCCCATTGCTGAAATCTGCGATGTGGCCGAAAAACACGGCGCGATGACCTATCTCGATGAAGTCCACGGCGTCGGCCTCTACGGCCCGCGCGGCGGCGGTATTGCCGAGCGCGAAGGTCTGATGGACCGCCTGACAGTGATCGAGGGAACGCTTGGCAAGGCGTTCGGCGTCATGGGCGGCTACATTACCGCCTCCGCCGATCTCATCGACTTCGTGCGCTCGTTCGCATCCGGGTTTATCTTCACCACCGCCCTGCCCCCGGCTATCGCCGCCGGTGCAACGGCATCGATCCAACACCTGAAGCAAAGCAATCAGGAGCGCGTCGTTCACCAAGAGCGCGTGGCCAGACTGCGCGCAACTTTGGACAGGCATGGCGTCCCACATATGCTAAACCCCAGCCACATCGTTCCGGTGATGGTCGGCGATGCGGCCAAGTGCAAATGGATTTCCGATCTGCTGCTTGAAAACTACGGCATCTACGTCCAGCCGATCAACTACCCCACTGTCCCGGAGGGCACGGAGCGCTTGCGCTTTACACCAACACCGTTGCACACGGATGCGGATATCGATCATCTTGTGAACGCGCTCAACGAGCTTTGGTCACAATGTGCGTTGTCACGGGCTGTAGCTTGATAAATTAAGGAATTCAGGAACTATGAGCGAGCATACCCCAAACTCTTACAAGGGCTTCGATTTGGAGTTCGGTGACACTTTCATCGTCATCCTGATTGTCTCGCTCATCTCCTTGATCTTTATAGGATACGGGGTTGGCGCTACTGCAATTCTAACCACACTCGCCTGCGCTGCAATGGGGTACGAGTGGTTCCGTTTCTCAACGCAGGAACAAGAATTTGACGAACCGGTCATGCCGATTGCGCTGGTCTCCGCCGCGCTGCCACCCTTCATGGCATTTGCTTCAGGGCCGTTGGCAGCAATAATCGTTGC
This sequence comes from uncultured Neomegalonema sp., assembly GCA_937948985.1. Lineage (GTDB taxonomy): Bacteria > Pseudomonadota > Alphaproteobacteria > Rhodobacterales > Rhodobacteraceae > JAHDDY01. The sequence goes on from CALFAK010000094.1 coordinate 70,996, forward strand.
TACTCTGGCATCCGTATTTCTGGTGATCATGGGTCCAAGACAGAACGAAACCATCACGATGGCCGCGAAGGGCATCTTCGCAATCGGCTTGGGCGGGGCGGCCTTCGTCTATCTGCGTGACCACCCCGAACATGGCCTCGCTCTGACCGCATGGCTTATCTTCGTTGTTGCCGCAACGGAACTCAGCGGCAGAATGATCAAGGGTTACGGAGATGAGCCTGCTGAAGAACTTGGCGAGTTGCGCATGAGCCGCACCGAATTCGCGTTTAGCACAGCCTGCGGCGGCTTTGCCGGATTTGTTGTCGGGGTTTTCTATGGTGAGGGCAGCGCCATCTGGGTTGCTTTCGCAGGATTTCTAACGGCCATCATGGTCGTTCTCGCCTCTACCGTCACCAATCGTATTAAAGCAAGTATGTCGGGCAATCCGAAAGGTTCGCTTTTTCTGGGACGCGGCACAATCGTCGAAACATTTGACGGCCTGATCCTCGCCAGCATCTTCGCCGCATTTCTTATCGCGATTCACGGCGCAATCTTCGATTGGTGGTCATAAGCGGAACGCGTCTTTGAATCAGGATTGAAACTTATACGAAACCGCTCAACCGTAGTTTATACGCCACTCAGATAAGACGCAGCTTTATCAATCGCTTGCAATGCATCGGTCGCGATAAAATCCGCATCGAGAGTGGCCATCGCTTCCGGGTCAGAGATACCGCAATATCCACCAACAGCGATAACGACTTTGCGGTTCTTGGACAGCTTTCTGATTTCACGAATGGCCTCGGCCACAGCGGGAATTTGCCCAACGGAACCAACGGTCAATCCCAGAACATCAATATCATTATCGCTGACCAGCGACCAAAGATTGTCTCCGATCTCAAGGTCAACACCACCCATCACATTCCAACCGTCGATCCGGAAGCACTCGGTTACAACTGTCAGACCGAGTGTATGCGTCTCGCCAGCGGGACGCGCAAACGCTATGCTACCGTGGCGCTCGTTGGACCGATCTCTCTGCGCGGTCGCTGTCAGCTTCTCACAAACAAATGTCTGCACGCGGCACGTCGCCAGCGTAACATCCATAAAAGTTGCACGATCATCGCTCCACATTTGCCCAAGATCATCCAGGACGGGCGATATTAACTGCCTGAGGGTGGCCGTAAAATGTTGCTCTCTCAAACCAAGGCGTTCAACGGCATTATCAAACGCCTCGCGATCTTTGGAGAGTATCGCTTCCAAGAACTCCGCACGCTGTTGCGGACCAAAAACATCCTCCGGCGCATCGTCGCCAAACAGGTCAGGGCGCTCTGATTTCAGACGGTCAACCACTTCAGAACGCACCGCGTGCGCAAGGATAAATTTCGGATCGAACGAATTGGCGCATTCGGCTGGCAGAAGCGTTTCTGTCCATCCTTCAACCCCACGCTCGCTCTGATTGTCATTCAATTCCGACATTTATGTCCCTCTCCCCCAGAGAGATTAGCCTTAAAGCACGATCAGCGCGACAAAGCCTTTACAAAGATAAAAGATGGACAATCGTTCTTCAAGCTATTGTTTTAGAATTGCATCTTCATCTTTTTGATTGAGATGATTAGGTTTTATAATACCATATCGCGGAATAATTTTGCGTACAGGCTAAATATTCATCTGGATTATATCAGGCAAAGTTCGGGATACGCAAAATCGCGGCACACATCCGAATCATTTAAACCTCGCTCTCGCGCGTCAGCAAAAATTAATGAACTGTTAAAGTTTTTTTACCGCTACACCGCATTGCAATTTGCATGATCATGGCACACCCTTACCCGTATCGAAGCGACTAAGTCAGGTTCCCATGCCAGCACCCTTCCCGTTTTCTGCAATTGTCGGACAAGATGAAATGCGCGATGCGCTCTTGATGGCGGCGGTCGAGCCAACATTAGGCGGCGTGCTCGTTTTCGGCCACCGTGGTACCGGCAAATCCACCGCCGTGCGCGCACTGGCCGGCTTGCTGCCACAGATAGAGGCACTCCCGGGGTGCCAATTCAATTGCGACCCTGATTTGCCCGCCACGCAATGCGATCATTGCCGAGAAGCAGTGTCAAAAGGGGCGACGAAACGAAAGAAGATTTCGACCCCGGTTATCGACCTGCCACTCGGCGCGAGCGAGGATCGCGTTGTCGGTTCTCTCGACCTGGAAAAAGCGCTCGTTTCCGGCGAAAAATCATTCGAGCCAGGTCTGCTCGCGTCGGCAAATCGCGGCTTTCTCTATATTGACGAGGCCAATCTGCTCGAAGATCACCTCGTCGATCTCTTACTTGATGTCGCCGCTTCCGGTGTAAACGTCGTGGAACGCGAAGGACTCAGCATCCGCCACGCTGCCCGCTTCGTACTCGTGGGCAGCGGCAACCCCGAAGAGGGCGAACTGCGCCCGCAATTACTCGACCGCTTCGGCCTGTCCGTCGAAGTCGCGTCCCCCACCGAGATTAAAGACCGCGTCGAAGTCGTAAAACGCCGGGATGCCTACGATCGTGACCCCGACGGGTTCGCAAAAAAATACCGCAGCAAAGAAGGCAAGGTGCGCAGCCGCATCGCACGCGCAAAGGAAACCGTCAGCTCTATCGAGACAACCGACGATACACTCGCGGATGCCGCAACCCTGTGCCTTGCGCTTGGTGTCGACGGGCTTCGCGGCGAACTCACACTCATCCGCGCCGCCCGCGCCCGCGCGGCGCTTGATGGTGACGACCAAGTCACCCGCGCACATCTTCTCAAAGTCGCCCCCTCCGCGCTAAGGCACCGCTTGCGCCGGGATCCTTTGGATGAAGCGGGGTCTGTCGCACGGATCGAACGTGCGATGGCCAGCTTAGACGCCTGAAATGGCCGAGAGCGAAACAGCATGGGAAGACGCCCTCCTCGCGATCCGCATTGTCGATGTCGCAAGGCATCGTGTCGGGGGCATTCACTTGCGCGCGAGGGCGGGTCCGGTACGCGATATTTGGTTGAAACGGTTACAAAACCTTCTCTCAGACGTACCCCATGTCCGTTTTTCACCGGATATTGATGAGGGACGGCTCCTGGGCGATCTCGACTTGTCGCGCACGCTGGTCGAGGGTAAACCTGTTATAGCTGAAGGGCTTCTAGCCCGCGCCGACAAAGGTATGATCCTCCTCGCGATGGCCGAGCGTGCGGAACCGACTCTTTGCGGCATCCTCGCCGGGGCAATGGACACAGGCACCGCTCAAGCCGGGAAAACATCACAATCGGCTCCCCGGAATGCCCGCTTCACGCTCGTTGCCTTGGATGAAGGCGCGGATGAAACCGAAAATCTGCCCGCCGCACTTAGCGATAGGCTGGCTTTGCGTGTTGATCTGACCACCGTGTCCTACCGCATAGCGCAGGGCGATCTCGAAATCCCGGATGCCCCGCGAAGCGAACCGGAAACAATCGCAATTCCCGATGCCATCCTCACCGCCCTTGCCACCGCCGCACAGCAAGCCGGATGGGACTCAATGCGCCCCGTGATCTGGTTGTCGATGGTCAGCAAGATTATCGCCGCTCTCGACGGATCAAACGAGGTCACACCCGTCCATGCCTCACGCGCCATCCGCCTCGTCTTCGGCCCGGTCATGCTCAGCGAATACGAGGATGAACCCGCCGAAGAAGCCGATGACACCCCTCCTCCTCCTCCACCACCGCCGGACGAGCAACAGGACAATCAAGACGAAAGCGAACCATCAGAAATCGACTTGGATGCCTTGAAAGACATGCTTATCGCGGCGGAGGCGGCGCGAACGATGACACTCCCCATTGTCCTTCCGGCGGGTTCAGCGGGCGCAAATGCTAATGGTTCCGGTAAGGCGGGCGCACAAAAAGACCAAGCCCGCCGGGGCCGCCCCATAGGCTTTTCGACCCGCCCCCCTTATCCCGGCGCGAAACCGCATATTCTGGCAACTCTCAGGGCGGCGGCCCCTTGGCAGCGGATACGACAACGGGAGCGCGGCGACGCAGGCGCCGGACGTTTGGATATCCGCCCCTCCGATTTCCGCTATAGGCGCTTGAAAGATCGAACAGAATCCACCGTTATTTTCGCTGTGGACGCATCAGGTTCAACCGCCCTCGCCCGCCTGGGCGAAGCAAAGGGCGCTGTCGAGATGCTGCTGGCTGAGTGCTATGTCCGCCGCGACAGCGTCGCGGTCATCGCTTTTCGCGGGCTGGAGGCGGATGTTCTGCTTGAACCGACCCGCTCCCTCGTCCGCGCAAAGCGCAGCTTGGGCCGATTGCCGGGCGGCGGGCCGACTCCTTTGGCCAGTGCAATGGCGAAATCGCTTGAAATGACCGCACGGGTTATGCGCGAAGGGCAATCTCCCCTGCTGGTCATCATGACTGACGGCAATGCGAATATCGCCCTTGATGGCAGCATGAACCGCAAGCAAGCCCGCGAAGACGTGGCCGCACTGGCCCGCCAACTGGCTGTTTTGCCGATGCAAATCATCATGATCGACATTTCCGCCCGTCCCCGCGAGAGCGCCCGCACCTTCGCCGCCAGCTTGCGCGCAGACTACGTTGCCCTGCCCCGAACCGATGCAAAATCCGTCTCGCGCCTCGTGTCGACTTATTTGCAGGATCGTTGAGATGTTCGGCACCAAGCGCGCGCGGCCCGACTGGAGCACGCTCGGTCAGGACTGGCCAAACGCTGACGCCAGCCGTTTTCTGCGCGTCGGCGCGATAAACTGGCATGTTCAGGTCTCCGGCCCAGAAGGCGCGCCGGCAATGCTCCTTCTGCACGGAACGGGTGCGTCCGCGCATTCTTTCCGCGACATCATTCCCCGCCTCACCCCGAAATTCAGGATCATCGCGCCGGACTTACCGGGCCACGGCTTCACCGATTCGCGCACAGATCGGGCACTTTCGCTGCCCGGCATGGCAAAAGCGCTGACCAATCTTTGTGACGTTTTACAAATCGCACCGCGATTCGGCGTCGGTCACTCGGCTGGCGCGGCTGTGTTGTTTCGCATGGCGATGGCTGAAAACCGGGCGTTTGAGCGTATCATCGGCATCAACAGCGCGCTCTCCCCCATCGAAGGAAACGCGGTTTTCTCTCCGCTGGCCAAGCTGCTTTTCTCCAACTCACTGATTCCAAAGCTGTTCGCCAGTCGCGCGGCCTCCGGCGACACGGTCAAATCCTTGCTCGCCCGAACCGGGTCCCCGCTTGATGCTGAGGGAATACGTCTTTATCAGGCGCTTGCCTGCAACACCGCCCATGTTGCGGGTGCGTTAGGGATGATGGCAAACTGGGATTTAGAGGGCATGAAGCAGAGTTTCGGCGGATATGAAGGCGCTGTGACGCTCATCACGGCACAAGATGACCCGATGGTTCCCCCGACCGATTCACGCGATGCATTTTCACGGCTCCAGAACGCGCAATTGCTCGAACGGCCGGCGGGCGGGCACCTTGTCCACGAGCAAGAGCCCGCAGAAATAGCGGATATTCTTATAAAAAACTGCACGCAGGCCGCGCTTTAACGAAATTACAATACGGGCTTGCGTCGGACAAATTGACGCATCATACTGTCACTCAAACTTTACAGATGAGCAATCGTATCGGCCTGTCCGCGCGCTGCTCAGCGATGATAAGGTAGCGTATGATGCCCGCTCAGTTCAGATCGAACCTACTCTCCGATGAAGACCGCGCCTTATGCGATGAGGCGATTTTCTCCGGCTCAAAATCGTTCGACGCCGCTTCGCGCCTGCTGCCGCGCGAGGTAAGAACCGCATCACGCGCGCTCTATGCCTTTTGCCGCGCGACCGACGATTTGGTCGACGAGGGCGGTATGGGCCGCGCCGGCATTGTTCATCTGCGAAAACGCCTGAACGCGATTTATGACGCCAAACCGCAAGACCTGCCCTGTGACCGGGCCTTTGAGGCAGTTGTACGCGGATATTCTATCCCGAAAGCGATCCCCGAAGCCTTGATTGAAGGGTTTGAATGGGACGAAGACGGACGAGTTTATCACACCCTTGACGACCTGCTTGAATACGCCGCGCGCGTGGCCAGCACGGTCGGTGTAATGATGGCAACGATTATGGGGTGTACGGACAGGCACGGATTCGCCCGTGCCGCCGACCTCGGCTTGGGAATGCAACTGACGAATATCGCCCGTGATATCGGTGAGGACGCGGCGCGCGGGCGGATTTACCTGCCACTCGACTGGCTGCGCGAGCACGATGTCTCGCCTGAGGCCCTGCTTGACGGTACAGCCGATCCCAAGGCGGTCGCCGGGATCACCAAACGCCTCCTTAGTGCAGCAGATGTATATTACGATCAAGCACTTACAGGAATGGGTGCTCTCCCTGTGAATTGCCGTGCCGCCATCAAAAGCGCGGCTTTCATCTATCGCGATATCGGGCGCGAGATTGCGGCTAACGGCTACAGCCTGACACGCCGCGCTCATACCTCAAAACGGCGCAAAATCGCCCTTATCGCCCGTGCTATGGCAACACCGATACAAATGTTCTCTGTCGGGCGGTCTCCCGCTGACCCTTCAACCGCTTTTCTGGTCAACGCGGCCCGTGCGGTTTGCGTGCCGGAACAACCGGAAAAAGGCCCGGCGCGCCTTGTTGAACTGATGATCGCCGCAGAATCCCGGCGATATCAGGCCACAGGCGTTCGGGAACGCCTGTAAACCTCATGTCCTCTTATTATTTCGGCCTCGTGGAACTCATCTTCGTTTTCGGACTCGCTCTCGCATTCTATGTCTGGCAAATGAACAGCCTGAACCGCGATATTGCCGCTCGTGAAGAACGCGAACGCATTGAAAATAAAGGAAAAACTGCTGCCAAGCAGATCGCGGGCTCAAACAATCATTCGCACGATCAAAATCCGGCATCGCAAAACGCGCAGCCTGACGACCCCGCTTCTAAATAGAAGCCGGCCTCAAAATCCCGAACACGCCACCGTAATTACGGCGGCACCAATGCATAAAGTGCCAGCGCGTGGAGGTTTGCGAGCGTTTCATCCACCGGATGCCGCCCCCGTTCGCGATGCCCCGGCGGGCGACCGGGTCGCATGGGCCGCATCCGTCCCGGCGTGCCTTCACGCTTACGCTTCGCCATCCACCGCGCCAGTCTGCGCGTGTGTTTCGGCAAGTCGTCCAGCACGTTTTGCACCGCGCGCAACCGTTGGCACAGCCGCCGCGCATCGACCAAATCATCCGGCAAAGCCACGCGTCGCGTGCGGGGTTCCGGCTCATCCCAACCGATAATCGTGACGCGCGGCCCCGGCCCCTTCAACCGCTTTTCCCCGAACAGCGCAACACGCCGCATCGGATCCAGCAGCGCAAAACCAGGCACACGCGTCCCGCATCCTTTTGAAATTCCTGAGAAAACAGGCCCACT
>CALFAK010000095.1 GCA_937948985.1 uncultured Neomegalonema sp.
GTCGTCAAGATGATCTCTCCTGAAACACTTCCGGCCTACAGGCACCACAACCCTGAAGCTATGGTCAAGCGAACGTTTCAAAAGGCACAGTCTGTGCAGTGCCGGGGAGCGGTCTAATCGATATAATTTTCTGTTCTATTATGACATAATATCGATTTAAACACGCATTAGGGGAATTGCGTCATGCGCATTGGGGAACAAAGATGATCGAGGCCAACTCAGAGACCGCTTTGCTAAAAGGTTTCAGACCCAATCGCTATCGCGCACAAGAGATATTTCAGGGTACAGACAAAGCATTCTATAACGGTGACGTAGCCTGCAAGATCACCGATATCAGTTTCGAGGGTATGAGCCTGAGAAGCCGAACGGAAGTGGCACCCGGCGATCTGATCGACATCAGCATCCTGATAGGCGATCAAGAAATCGTGAGCACACAAGCAAAAGTTGCATGGAGCAAACCCGATACGATCGGCTGTGATTTCGGCTGCGAGATCAGCGGCGGCGCGCTCGACCTGAACGCGATAAAGCAAAGCGCACAGCGCCACGCCATCCATGAACGCGCCGCTTTCGACCGCAACGCGCAGTTCGCGCTGATCCCGCCGGAGTACGTCGTCCTCGGTGCACAGCTCACCCATGCGCTATACGGATTGCGTGATCGTCTTCATGCTCTGGAAAGCGCCCGTGAATTCACAGGCGAAACCCTCTCCAGTGACAAAATGCGTAAAACGCTGGATGACGCGCGGGACGGATTCCAACTGCTATGGCATGAGATGAATGAGATCGTGCGGCCCATCCCCCGCAACGATCCGCGCTTCGCCGCGATAAAGTGGCATACGGAGAATATCCTGCGCCTGCCCCTCGCTGACGCCCCCATCGTCAAACGCTCGTTTGAGAAACCGTTGGGGTATCCCGGTGACTATCAGGTGATGCTTTACAATTATGAGAACGAGACACCTGCCGCGACGGACACGTTGTTCGATCAGACCATTCACCACATCGTCGCCACCACCGTCGGCGCAGGCATTCGCGCGCGGATGCTGCTCACCTTGAAGAACATCTACAAGGATTTTGAGAGCAGCGATCCAACCGCCGCACAGCCGTTCGAGATTCTAAATGTCGGCTGTGGTCCCGCCCGCGAAATCAAGCTGCTGCTGGAAGAAAAAACCATCGACAAGCCGCTGAAAATCAATCTGATCGAACAGGATGAGGAGGCGCTTCAACATGCGACGGAGGCAACCGCGCTCGGTAAATTCCGCACAAACGGCAATGCCAAAATTGTCCCTTATCACGCATCCTTCGCTGATTTGCTCCGCACAGGCAGGCTCACGGATCACCTCGGACAGCAGGACATCATCTACTCGCTTGGCCTGGTCGATTATTTCTCAATGGCCACCGCAAAACGCATGGCCCGTGATTTCTACGACAAGCTCAAACCGGGCGGGCAATTGATATTCTGCAACGTCAATGATGCCCGCGAAGGTATCTACTGGCCCCTTGAATTCCTCTGCGATTGGACGATCCAATACCGCAATGAGGCTCAAATGCTGGAAATGTTCGCCGATTTACCGGGCGCGGACGTACGGGTGGAGCTTGAGGAGAACAAGCAGGTATGGGTCGTCTTTGCGAGAAAACCGATCAACAGCGCTTAGAGCCATAGAGTGAGGCTCTTTAAGCATAAGATTTATCGTGACGCGGGGGATGGCTTTCCTGAGCACACCCCGCGTCATTCGCGTCATTCGCTTCATGCGAAATAACGACATCTTTCGGCAAGGATATCGAGATTGAACTTCCCACACCCAACGTGCTCTCGATAATAAGCTTGCCGCCATGCGCCTCGGCGATAAGCGCGCATATGGCAAGGCCCAGGCCCAATCCGCCATTATTGCGCACAAAGGCGCTTTCCGCCTGATGAAACGGCTTTTGTATTTGCTCAACGTCTTCCGGCGCGATGCCGATTCCGAAATCGGTGACCATAAGCTCGATGCCGGTTTCAGCCGAGTAAGGTGTGGAGATTTCGACCGACCCGCCCGGTTCGGAAAACTTGATCGCATTGCCGATGATATTCACCAACGCCTGAATAATGCGCGCCTCATCACCATTGATACACACATCGTGCAGAAACGGCTCGACCTGTATGACTGTGACATCGGCTTCGTCCGCATTGGCACGGCATGACGCCAGCGCCGCCCGCAGCGCGGAAGCGATATCAAAATCTTGCTTCACGAATTCGATCTTATTCATTTCCGCACGGGACAAGTCCAAAATATCATTGATGATATTCAGCAATTGGTGCCCGCTGTTATGAATATGCTCCGCGTATTCGCGGTATTGGTCCGGCTCTACTTTGCCCAGCATTTCAGCTGAAATAATCTCGGAAAACCCGATAATCGCGTTCATTGGTGTGCGCAGTTCATGAGAGACGACCGCAAGGAACTCACCTTTGGCACGGTCCGCCTTTTTCGCTTCATGGTAAAGCTCACGGATATTGCGCTCTGATGCTTCAAGATCCGAGATCATCTCTTCGAGATTAATCTCGTTCGCGTGCTGCTTCCGCTCCGTCAATTCGAGGAAATATATCCCGATGACATTGACGCCCGTTCCCATGATTTGAAAGAACGCGTGGGCGATCGCCGCTTCATGGCTGACGGCTGAAAACGGGAAAAACAGCCAAAACAACCCGATAAACAGCATCGAATAGCGCACCATGAACCTGTAGCTCGGCAAGATAAACGCCGAGCAACAGTAGAGAATGATCATCACGCCAAACGGATAGATATCCGCCGCAATCCCCTCCGCCATCACGCACATATAAAGGACATTGAGCGTGGGCAGCAGCAGATAAGCGCAGATCAGATTTTCGGTGCCGAACTTTCTGTGGTGCTGGTGGAAAAGATAGGCGATTGCCACCATCCCCGGACACACGACACAAAGCCGCAGCAGCATGAATTGTGTCGCTTGCTCGCCGGCGACGAAAAAATCCAGAAAAATGTGCGCCGCATAGGCAATGGGCGCCAGATACATGAAGAATACGCGCGAGTCAGTTTTGCGCCGGTGGTTACGGCACACAAACTCACGCTCCGCCTCCGGATCATCAAACCGTCTGTTTTTGAATATCGCCGAAAACATGGCACTCCGCTCACTGTTAGCGGGAGTATCCGGTCGATAGCTTTACATTTTCCAACTTTCGTACGACAAGTTTCAAAAAAACTCTAAATGCCTATTTTATAAAGTCATTTGATTAATTTAAGGTAGTGTGCCCTTTAAACATACAACCCCGTCACCCAAGCCATGTGCGTAGCAAACCAAGCGGTCGGAATTTGCCCGCAGCAACTGACAAATTTTATCCGCATCGCGATAGCGAGGGGTGCATCCCGCCAAATGTTCCAGCGCCCAGCGCGGGCAAAAATCATCGTCGATGAGGCCCGTTATCAACACCGAACCCGCCTTGTGGACATATTGCTCAAGAGCGCGGACATGATCTGCAAAAGCGGTATCTTTCATCCCATCGCACACGGCGCTTGAATAGATAATATCGTTGGTATGGGCGAGATCAGCCAGCGTGCCTTGCGCCAAGGCTTCCGGCGACAGCAAAGTATGGCGCAGCCTGACATTTGACGGGTCGGAGGCCATCTGCATCGAGTAGGATTCTTGCAGCAGGGCTTCGCGCCAATCCAATATATTAACCTCGACAATTACATCCAGGCCTTGAATCGCCACTTCCAACTCACGCAATTCGACCCCCCCGCCACCTGCGAAGCTTGCGACACGTAGGACGCTGCCGGGTTCCGCCCGTCGAGCCTGTTCAGCGATATAGGCAACCACAGAAGCCATCCGGTTGTTGAAAACCCTCAAAACCGTATTCGCCGCCTCTTGCAGCAAGCGCTCAAAAGCGCCCGCGTCATCATACATTCGTGGCGTGCGGCCTGATGCGATGTCTTGCACAGAAAGGCCATGCCCGCCGCTTGAGACCAGCGCATTCCAAATGCGGGCGCTTTCAAACTCAGGGCGCAGCAAATCGACGGCATATTCGCGCTCAGCCAACGCCCGTGCCGCATCACCCTCACAGGCGCGAACCAATTTATTGCCGCGCGCGCTCAGACCTTTCCATTCTTCCAGAAAAGGCTCCTTACAAGCCTCGAATACAGCTTTTTCATCATCAGCCGTTCTTGCAATCCCCGCGTTGTCTTGTGTGAGCGTGCGGTATTTGCGGAGGAACATGAGCACATCAGCGCAAAATCCGCGATACTCCAGCGACACCAAAGACGGATCGGTACAAACAGCCCTGCGCGCCTGCAGCGCTACGGTGCTGTGACGCGCACGATTCTTCAATTGAGGGATATTCAGCAGATCGCCGTCGAACCTGAAGCCAACCACCGCACCCGCATCACTGTCATCAACACGACAGGCAATGCAGGGCATGTCTAGGATCGTGTCGCCCGCATAGTCGAATGAAATGCTGACCCTCTCGCCGATAGCCGGAAGCGTTTTTGACATCGCGTCCCAGCGCAGCGCAACACCACTTGAACTCAGGTTTTCGACGTGAACGACAGCATCCCCACAAGAAACGCGCGGCAGTTCGTCACCAAAGACGGATGCCGGGTCATGTCGTGTTGAACGATAAACAACCCGCTTGCCGTGACCGCCTTTGAGTTCCTCGTATGTAAGCAATCCACCGTCCATCGTCCCGCCTCGAAAAATTTGTCTGACGTCAGCTGCCCTGCACAAAACGCGCCGATCACAGGAGCTTTCTGAAACTTAAATACTAATTAGTATCGATTTAAAAATACAAAATAAAACTATTAACGCAGCCGATAAATATCGAATTGATACGAATCTGTTGCAATTCAAGCAGTAAATTTTTACTGTGAACAATCAATTCCGGCCATGCAGCAGTAGCATAATTATACGTACACGGCAGTTCTGAAATCAAATCTTGAACAACGAACGAAACTGCGCACCGCTGTTATAAAGCGCTCATTTTTGAGTTATTATTACTTCTGTACGCGGAAGAAACGGTTGCCCCGTCCGCTTTTTCCAACGCAATCCGAACAGCATTGCCCCGTGCCTCAAGCAAATCCGCCAACCGCGTGGAGTGCGTCACGACGACCATTTGCGTGGAACGTGTCGCCCGCAAGATCATGTCGGCAAGCGGTTCGATCAGATCGTCATGCAAACTCGCTTCGGGTTCATTCAACGCGATGAAGGGCGGCGGACGATAGGAACACAGCGCCGCCGTCAGGCACAGATAGCGTAATGTGCCATCTGACATCTCATGTGCCGAAAACGCTCGTTTAAAACCGGGCATGTGTAGCGCAACGGCGTAGCGCCCCGCCGCCTCCACAAAATCCAGGCGCGCACCCGGAAACGCCGCATCAATCGCCTGCCCGATATCAGGACGCGCCGCCGTCGCGCTGTCCCCTAAATGCAACGCGGTCGCCAGCGTCGCCGCAAGATTGCGACCGTCGGATTCCAGCATTGGCGAGCACACGGCGACCTGCGGCCAGCGCAATGGCGATTCCTCATCCGTGCGGAAACTGTGATGGAACCGCCATGCCGCAAAACGCTGTTGCAGGGAGTCAAGCTCCGGGAATTGCCGTGGATCACGCAACCGCGCCAGTGCCGTTTCGGCCATCAGCAGGATATTCGGATAGGGCTGCCATTTACCGTCCGGCCCGCGCGCCGTGATATTCGGGCCTTTGCGATGCATCATCAGCGGCGCACGGTCGCCCAGACGTGCCGCAACCGATTCCTCACGTACCATCGGGTCCAGCGCCAACGCCGGATCTTTCGGCCCCGGCACACCCAGACGCAACGAATAGCGCAGCGCATCCAAATCGGCGGCCAGCACAATCTCGCGGGAGGGGTCAACATCATCGGATCCGGCCCACAGCACAGACCGCATTCCGCCCTCTTCCGCGATCGCTTGCGCAAGAGTACCCGTCGCGGCGGCATGGACCAACGCCAAGGAGCGATAGAGATTGGTCTTCCCGGCCCCATTACCACCCGTAACGACCGTCAGATCGCCCAGATCAAGGGTCAGAGAGCAGATTGAGCGATACCCCTCAATCTGCACACGCCGCAGCTTGCTGCGGCGATGGTCAGTAGCGCTCAGCTTTCGGCATCCGTTTCGGGCGCATCGCCCGGTGCCTCAACCACCGCCCGCGCAACACCGACTGTCGCAGCGCGGATCAGACGGTCATGGCAGATGAAGCCCTCTTGAATCACCTCGATGATGGTCCCCTTCGCCGCACCGGGCACGGGGGCTTCAAACATCGCCTGATGCTGGTTCGCATCAAATTTGTCGCCGATTTCAGGGTTGATGCGCATGATGTTGTTTTTCTCAAGCGCCCCGATCAGTTCGCGTTCGGTCAACTCGACCCCCGCCATCACATCGGCGGCCTGTTCGCGTTGTTCGCTGGAAACAGAGCGGATCGCGCGTTGCAGGTTATCCAGCACGGGCAGAATGTCCCGCGCCAGCTTCACGCCGCCATAACGCAGAGCATCATCACGGTCTTTCTGACCCCGCCGCCGGGTGTTCTCAGCCTCGGCCAATGCACGCAGCTGACGGTCTTTGGCTTCCGCAACTTCAGCCTCAAGCTCCGCAATGCGGATTTCCATCACCTCATAGGCATCGACGACAGGCGGCACGCCATCTTCGGCAGCGCCATTCTCTTGCGCATTGTCATCAAGCTGCGCCTCTTCGGGGCTGTTTTCCTGATCCGGGTTTTGAGCCGTGCCTGACATAGACTGCACCTATCCTTTAATGTTTCGCTTGGCGGGGCCGCCGCTGACCAGCTTACCCACCATTTTCGCCGTAAAATCAACCATCGGCATGATCCGCGCGTAGTTTAGCCGCGTCGGACCAATCACACCCAAAGCACCAACGATGCGACGGCTTTCGTCCATATAAGGGGAAATGACAAGGGCGGAACCCGAATGCGAGAATAATTTGCTCTCCGCCCCGATAAACACCCGCACCCCTTCGCCATCTTCGGCCAATTCCAGCAATTGGGCCAGATCGCGTTTGCGCTCCAGATCATCGAACAGCATCCGCACGCTTTCAATCTCGTTCAGCGTGCCGGAATCGTTCAACAGGTTCGACAGGCCGCGCACAATCAGGTTGCCCGTCCCGCTTTTGTCACCCCCGCCCCATTCGGCAACACCGCTCTCGATCAGCGCTTGGGCGGCGGTGTCGAGTTCCGCACGGCTTTGTTCAATCGTTCGCGCAATCGCATTTTTCGATTCGCCCAGCGTCTTGCCGCGCAGATGCGCGTTCAGGAAATTCGTCGCCGTGGTCATCGCCGAGGGTGTCATACCGGGGGGCAGCCGGAACAAGCGGTTCTCTACATTACCGTCCGCCGTCACAATGATCGCCATCGCCCGCCCGTCATTGAGCGGGGCGACTTCGATATGGTCAATCGGCGCGTCATGCGTGGGGGCGATCACGAGGCTGGCACATTGGGACAAACCGGACAGCGCGGTGCTGGCCTCATCCAACACATGTTCAATGCTGCGGTCCTGATCCCGCAGCGCCGTCTCAATCGCCTGACGCTCCTGTGCCGCGATATCACCGATCTGCAAAAACCCGTCGAGGAACAGCCGCAAGCCGTGCTGTGTCGGTATGCGCCCCGCGCTGGTATGGGGGGCGGAGATCAGGCCCATCGACTCCAAATCCTGCATCACATTGCGGATCGACGCGGGGGAGAGCGGGTCATCCATCTGCTTTGACAGCGTGCGCGAGCCGACAGGATCACCCTGCTCCAGAAACGTCTCGACCAGCCGCCGGAATATCTCACGGCTGCGGCTATCGAGGCTGGCAATGGTGGCGGCGGTTGATGACATATCTTTGAGGTAAGCCCCCCGACGCCAAGAGGCAAGCCACACATCGCAATTGCGCCTCTGGACGCCCGCATGGGGACAGGCTACGTAATCAATAAAGATACACCGTTACAGGAGCCGCCCCATGCGCCCATCAGGCCGCGCGCCAGACGAATTACGCACCGTCTCACTGCAAGCCGACTGCACCAAACACGCTGAAGGCTCTTGCTTTGCGAAGTTCGGCGACACGCATGTGCTCTGCACCGCCAGTATCGAAGACCGCCCGCCGCCTTGGCTGCGCGGGACGGGCAAGGGCTGGGTCACGGCGGAATACGGGATGCTGCCCCGCGCGACCAACACGCGGATGCGGCGCGAGGCGAAGAACGGCCAAAGCGGGCGCACGCAGGAAATTCAGCGCCTGATCGGGCGCTCGCTGCGCGCTTGCATCGACCTTCACGCGCTGGGCGAGCGGCAAATCACCATCGACTGCGACGTGATCCAGGCTGATGGCGGAACACGTACAGCGGCGATCACAGGCGGTTTCGTGGCCTTGTGGCGCGCTTGTGCGGCACTGAAACGCACGGGCGATATCCCGCAATGGCCGATCACCGAACATGTGGCGGCGATTTCCTGCGGCGTCTACGCGGGCCGTCCGGTGCTTGATCTCGACTATCCTGAGGATTCGGTAGCCGGAGCCGATGGCAACTTTGTGATGACCGAAAGCGGCGGCCTCGTCGAAGTGCAGGCCAGCGCCGAGGGCGAGGTTTTCCAGCGCGACCAATTCGACGAGTTGATGCGCCTCGCGGAAAAAGGCATCGGTGAGTTGATCGCCAAGCAGAAAGAGGCGATCGGGATGGGGACATGAAATCAAACGGGCTGGAGGTCGGGGCAGCGAATCTTGAAAAAGATTCCAAAGACTTGATAAAGATCGCTGCTCAACATCTCTACTTGCCTAACAAACATGTGGTCAAAACATTCGAGGGAGCTTTGTTCCCTGCAATCAGGGGCAATAGAGAGTTATTACAAAAACACAAAGTCTCGGGAAATTTTCGAGGACAAACAATTACTTTTCCTAAAGGTGAACTTAATCAGGAAGTTGTTCTAGACGACAATACGACACCACGCTGGGCGCTACTGTGGTCGCACGGGTGGACTAAATCGGTACGTCCGAAAGGTTGGCTTTTTGCTCATGTTTGGGCGGACTCACAAAACCCCGATACATATACGCATCTTGCAAATCTTGTGATGATTGCAGAACCGCTTGCCGCATTGACTGATAAAAACGGGCCATTGGCAGCGCATCTTCGTTATCATGCCTGGTTCGAGTATAGTTTCTCACCAAACGGCCAAGCAGTAGAAAAGCCAAACGATTACCGACACGATATCTGGCAGTATTTAGACAAGCCAGAGAAGGAACCTCTTTGGTTGGTCACAGACAGACTCAAAAATCTTAATAACGCCCGTGTCAAAGCCATAAACAGTATCAGGGCAATTGAAAGAACAACATAATGACCCGTCGCAAGCTCGACCCCGCAACCGCGCCCGCGCTCGTTCTTGCCACCCATAACGCGGGGAAGGTGCGGGAGATTGAGGTGTTGGTTGCGCCGTTCGGGTTTGCGGTTGAGTCCGCAGGGGCGCTGGGTCTGCCGGAACCTGTCGAGGACGGGACGACCTTTATCGAGAACGCCCGCATCAAGGCCATTGCCGCCGCCACCGCCTCCGGCAAGCCCGCGCTGGCGGATGATTCCGGGATCGCGGTGGATGCGCTGCACGGCGCGCCGGGAATATTCTCCGCGCGTTGGGCCGGACCGGGCAAGGATTTCGGTGTGGCGATGGATCGCGTCCGCAGCGAACTTGATTGGCGCGGCCACGGCAGCGGCGCCAGCGCCCGCTTCATCTGCGCCCTGACGCTGGCTTGGCCGGATGGTCATTGTGAGGATTTCGAGGGGCTGGTGAACGGCAGCCTCACCTTCCCTCCACGCGGCGCGCGCGGGTTCGGTTATGATCCGATTTTTGTCGGTGAAGGCATGGACCAGACATTTGCTGAGATTGATCCGGCAGCGAAAAACGCGATGAGCCACAGGGCGGATGCGTTCAGGCAGTTGGCGGCGGGGTGTTTGAATACTTACCTCGATAAAACTTCAAGCGCCTGACCGAGAGGGGGCGGACTGCGCTTCGCGCAGAACGCGCCCGCCGTGGGGCGGGCAGGCGCGTGTCGGTGCTGCGCACCTCCGATAGGAAGATAACAAACTGAAACAGGTGTCATCATCTGCGAAGGCAGATGATCCAGTTTTGTATCTTGAAAGACCGTCTCTCAGTGAACCGAAAATGGTCTGCCACCTTCGCTGGAGTGACGGTATTTATCGGCATAAAATCGTTCTCCGCCGACCTGTTAAAGCTCCTTGCGCGAAAATCACGGGAGAGGACGGCGGGAAAAATGAACAGAAGTTTTCATGTAACTTTCAGCATGCGCTTGACATTTGTTCGTATATAGTTCTATTTGGTGCGGAGTTAGCAACAGAGAAGGACACTTTTAACACCGCATGGATTGGACATTGGGCATAGATCGTCAACGGGAGGCGTTGCTGCGGATGGTTGCCGCCTTGCTCGTTATGGCGGGCGATGGCGGTGTCTTGCCGAGGCATGTCAGAACGGGGATTTGGCGGGTTTTGCGGCCCGCCGAGGCGGCGTTCCGGCGGTTGGTTGTTGTGGTGAAGGTTGTTCTGAAGATTGAGGCGGGTGTGAGCGTGCGGCGTGGGCCTCTGCCCGCGATTCCGCGCGTTTCGGGCGGTGCTGTCGCGCGGGTTCCGGCATTTGCGCTGTTCGATGCGCGCAAGTCGTTTAAGGCGCGCTCGTCTGTGAAGGGCCGAAAGCCTGTGCCGCGCATCCGGTTTTTCGATGAGGTGCAGGTGTTTGAGCCTGTCGTCGTGATCTCGCCGGATGATGAAGTGAGTGCGGCTCATTTGATGCGGCGATTGCGGGCTTTGCATGCGGCGCTGGGCGATGTGCCGAAACAGGCGCGGAGGCTGGCGCGATGGGAAGCGAAGCGTCAGGCTGTCAGGGCTGAAACGGGTCGCTATATCGCGCCAATGCGGCCCGGAAAGCCGCCCGGTCACAGGGATCGCGGGCGTCATCCGGTGGATTTTGTGCTGAAGGATTGTCACGAGATGGCGCTTTACGCGCTGCATGATCCGCCGGATAGGGACGGAAAATTGGTGTCGACATGACCGCCGGACGGGTTCGGGCGGACCTGTTGCTGTGCGGATTATTGCGGAGGCCCGCATCGAGTGCGGGGCAGGGAAAATTATACCGGTCTGCCTATAGGGGCCGTTGGCATTATATAATCACTCTAATGGAATAATCTTTGATCTTAGCATTGAAACGACCCATTTGAAACGGAGCAAGCCAACCCGCAAGAACCGCACCCATGCGTTTCGACACGCCTCAGACAGGCATCGCGATGTGCTTTCTTGGCGTACAAAAGCTGCAAGATATCGAATCGTTCAGCTGCGATGAGAATCTTCAGCTGAAATCGGTTATCACCGTAATCCCTGCCCGCTGATGCCGCTCGAAATGCGCAAGGGCGTCGATGGATTGCTCCAGAGTGATGCGCTCATGGATCAATTTCTGCGGGCTCAGCACACCCGTCCCGATCAACGCCATCATCTCAGGATAACGATGCGCTTGCATCCCGTGGCTGCCGATGATTTCCAGCTCCCACCCCATCACGAGGTCCATCGGAATCGGCGGCGTGCTGTCCGCGCCCAACATCCAGCCGACTTGCACGTGCCGCCCGCGCTTACGCAGGGACTTGACCGAGTTGGTGCAGGTTTCGGGAATGCCCAGCGCATCAATCGAGATATGCGCCCCGCCGCCGGTCACCGAACACACCGCGTCAACCACATCCGCATCACCCGCGTTCAGCGCCACCTCAGCGCCCAATTCTCTCGCCATTACAAGGGCTTGATCGGCTACATCAACAGCCACAACCCGCGCACCCATCGCTTTGGCGATCATCACAGCGGACAGGCCAACGCCGCCACAACCATGCACCGCCAGCCACTGACCGGGCTTTACCCGTCCCTGATCGACCACCGCGCGGTAAGCTGTGACGAAGCGGCAACCCAAACTCGCCGCGGTCGCAAAATCCATCTCCTCAGGCAGCGCTACCAGATTAAGATCCGCCTGGCCGACACCCACATACTGCGCGAATGACCCCCAATGGGTGAAGCCGGGCTGAAACTGGGCATCGCAGACCTGCTGATTGCCGCTATGGCACTCCGCGCAGGCGCCGCAGCCGCCGACGAACGGAACCGTTACACGTTGCCCAACGCTCCAGTTACGCACCTCCGGCCCGACCGCCTCGATCACTCCGGCCAGCTCATGCCCCGGCACATGGGGCAGCTGAATCGTCGGATCGTGCCCGCCCCAGCCGTGCCAATCGCTGCGACAAACGCCGGACGCCATTGTGCGGATCACAACGCCCGCGGTATCTGGCGTGGGGTCAGGCACATTTTGAATCGTCGGCGCTTGCCCGAAGGCTTCGTAGACTGCAGCTTTCACGGCGATAGCCCTCTCTTAAAGTTGAGAGCACCCTACCCCCGAAATCCGCCGCTATTCAATCGTCACAAAATTCCCGCCGGTCAGAGTGGTAATATCGCCCAGATTGATCATCTCAAGCGGCTCGGCACGGCTCAGCACCTGCGACATCACCGGAGCCGTCTCACTTAGCAAAACAGAGAGATAAACACGCGATCCGTCGCTGGCCACGCCGATGCCCGCGCGATTATAAGTGCTGTCGAGAATATCCGTCATGCTCGCACCTTGATCACGCCAGGATTTCATCGCCGAGCCCGCAATCGCCTGCCCCTGCCAGACAACGGCGCCGCTACCCTGCCAGATCAGCATCGACAGACGGCTCGTTCCGCTTTCCGGATTGTTCAGCACCCGGCGTAAGACGACCTCGCCTTCAACGCTCGAATTCGAGAAATCGCCCGATGCCAGCACCGCTTCCGCATGGCTGCGCGCCTCTTGAGACAATTCAAAATCATTCGTCAGCGCGGGAAGCGCCAGCGTGCCGCGCTCGGCATTGATCGCGCTCAATGCCTCAGATTCGACCTGCCGCGTCAATCCATACAGATCAGCGGGGGCCGCACTGTAAATCGCGCCCAGTCGTGCACTCGCCGCATCAATCTGAGGTCGCGCGTATAACATGGTGACGTAAACTTTATCCCCGCCAATCGCCACGCCGACCCCGGCAACATCGTAGGCGGGTTCAAGCAGGTTATCGCGGTGGCTTGGGCTGAGAATCCAGTCATCAGCGGCTTGCTCCGCTAAAACCCCCGCCTGCCAATCCAGCGCGCCCTCACCGGCCCAAAGATTCTCGCCAAGCCGAGAAAAACGATACCGCTGATCTTCCGGCAACCGCTGTGCCAGCGTCTCACCATCCGGCGCATCATGCGCGAAAAAGTCCAGATCGCGCATCTTCTGACTATATCGCGTCGCGGCATCAGAAAGCCCCTGATCAATCGACAAGCTCCCCAAACCCGCTTGCAACCGCCGCTGATTTCCGGCGGCCATAACCGATACAGACAACGCTTGCTCCAACGCAAACGGATCGTCAGGGCGCGGCGCGTGCAGCGCCACTTGCTCAGGCGTCAGTTCGAGTTGACGGACAAAAAGATCTCCCTCAGCGAGCGCGGCACCGCCACTTACCGTCAGGATCATCGCCGCATAGAGGGCGGAACGTACAGCGTTAACCATATTCATTTCCATAGCTTGCATAGACAGTGATAAGCAAGAAAGACGCCAAATCCCCACGATCAAATTCGAGCGAGATCACGCAATTCCCAACGGATACACCACAAAAACAAAACAACGTATATATGAATTGGCTTGAAATATGACGGCGGGTTGCAATTTATTACAACAAACCCAACGCCCTGAAGCTCGCATCAAGCTCGCGCCCGATGATCACATGGTCATGCACCGTAATGCCCAACGGCTTTGCGCTGTCCGCGATCAGCCTGGTCATCTCGATATCCGCACGCGACGGCGTAGGATCACCGCTGGGATGATTGTGTACGAGTATAACCGCCGAGGCATTTAATTCCAGCGCGCGCTTCACGACTTCGCGCACATAAACCGGCACATGATCGACAGTACCCTTACTCTGCGCTTCATCCGCAATCAGGCGGTTTTTACGGTCGAGGAACAGGATTCTGAATTCCTCATGCTCCAACCGCGCCATCTTCGATTTGCAATAAGCCATCAGCGCCGACCAACTCGACAGCGCGACGCGGTCGATCACGCTATTTTGAGCCAGCCTTTGCGCGCTGGCCTCGACGATTTTGAACTCGATCACCGCCGCCTCACCCAGCCCCTGAACCTCACGCAGCCGCGCGGGTGGAGCAGAGATAACCCCGGCGTAATCGCCAAAACGCTCCAACAATTCCTTTGCCAGCGGCTTCACATCAACACGCGGAATCGCGCGGAACAGCACAAGTTCCAGCATCTCATAATCAGCCAGCGCGCCGTCTCCCGCCTTCATAAACCGCAGCCGCAGCCGCTGCCGATGTCCGGTATGCGAGGGCGGTTTAGGCTTGGCGGGCGCGTCTTCGGGCGGCATCGTCAGACCGCATCGCCACTTTTAAGGGGATGAAACAGGCCCTTCGGGGACAACGTGAAAATCTCGCATCCTGTATCCGTCACCCCGATGGAATGCTCAAACTGTGCGGAAAGTGAGCGATCCCGCGTCACAGCGGTCCAACCATCCGCCAGAATTTTCGTCCCCGCACGGCCCAGATTCACCATCGGCTCAATCGTGAAAAACATCCCCGCGCGGATCATCGGTCCGGTTCCCGGTTTGCCGTAATGCAGCACATTGGGCGCATCATGGAACACACGACCCAAGCCGTGCCCGCAAAAATCCCGCACAACCGAGCATCGTTGCCCTTCAGCAAAACTCTGGATCGCGTGGCCCAGATCACCGAAATGATTGCCCGGTTTTACCGCTGCAATCGCCCGCATCAGCGCGTCATGAGTCACATTGATCAGCCGCTCGGACTTCTTGTTCGACTCCCCGGCCACATACATACGCGAGGTATCTCCATACCACCCATCAAGGATCGCCGTCACATCGATGTTTAGAATATCTCCGTCCCGCAGCGTCTTTTCGCTGGGGATCCCGTGACAGACAACATGGTTCAGCGAGATACAGCTCGCATGTTGATACCCACGATAGCCGATCGTCGCCGAGGTCGCGCCGTGGTCGTAGATAAACGTCTCGATCAGCTTGTCGATATGCGCCGTGCTGACACCGGGCTTGACCTCGTCAGTCACCATATCGAGCGTTTCCGCCACCAAACGCCCCGCTTTGTGCATCCCGGCGAAATCCCCGGGATTATGGATTTTGATGCCCTCCGGCGTGCGGTTCACACTATCTTTCATTCCGCTTTACCCTGTACCGCGCGCTCTTTCACGCGTAAATTTCACTGTCGAAAATCTATATGTCAGTTTCAGCGGCGATAGGCAAATTCTGGAAACCGCCAGCCGCACCCGCACGATAATTACGCAAAATTAACCTCTCGCGACCGATTGTTTCTCTTGCATCCGATTACGCTGCACTGCAATATAAATCTGACAAAGATATTCAGGACTGCCCCATGACCGATACCAAAATCCGTCCTTGGCTGATGCGCACCTATGCGGGCCATTCCACCGCTTCGGCCTCCAACGCGCTTTATAAAACCAACCTTTCCAAGGGCCAGACGGGTCTCTCTGTCGCGTTCGACCTGCCTACCCAGACCGGATACGACAGCGACGATATTCTCGCACGCGGTGAGGTCGGCAAAGTCGGCGTTCCGGTCGCACATCTGGGCGATATGCGTACGTTGTTCGACGGTATTCCGCTTGAGCAGATGAACACCTCCATGACCATTAACGCTACCGCAGGCTGGCTTTTGGCGCTCTACGTCGCTGCCGCCGAAGAACAGGGCGCGGACATTACAAAGCTGCAAGGCACGGTTCAGAACGACATCATCAAAGAATATCTCTCGCGCGGAACCTACGTTTTCCCGCCCGAACCGAGCCTGCGCCTCATCACCGACGTGGCCGCCTACACCTATGCGGCAGTGCCGAAGTGGAACCCGATGAACGTCTGTTCCTACCATTTGCAGGAGGCGGGCGCGACACCGGAGCAAGAACTCGCCTTTGCTCTGGCCACCGCGACAGCCGTCCTCGACGGCATGAAAGCCCGCGATGATGTGGACCCGGCGGACTTTCCCGGCATCGTCGCGCGGATCAGCTTTTTCGTGAACGCGGGCATCCGTTTCGTAACCGAGATGTGCAAAATGCGCGCGTTTGTGGACCTCTGGGACGAGATCACACTGGAACGCTATGGCGTCACAGACCCCAAACTCCGCCGTTTCCGTTATGGCGTGCAGGTCAACAGCCTCGGCCTGACCGAGCAACAGCCCGAAAACAACCCCTACCGGATCCTCCTCGAAATGCTCGCCGTAACCATGAGCAAAAACGCCCGCGCCCGCGCCGTGCAGTTGCCGGCATGGAACGAAGCCCTCGGCCTGCCCCGCCCGTGGGATCAGCAATGGTCGCTGCGGATGCAGCAGGTGTTGGCGTTCGAGACAGATCTGCTTGAATATGATGACCTTTTCGACGGCAATCCCGCCGTGGAGCGCAAGGTTTCTGCCCTCAAAGAAGGCGCCCGCGCCGAACTGGCCCGCATCGACGAGATGGGCGGCGCAATGTCTGCCATCGACTACATGAAGCGCCAGCTGGTAGAGTCCAACTCCGCCCGCATCGCCAAGATCGAGAGCGGCGAGCAGACCGTGATCGGTGTCAACCGCTTCACAGAAACCGCCGAATCCCCGCTCACAGCGGGCGATGGCGGCATCCTCGTGGTCGATCCGGCAGTCGAGGCCGAACAGATTGGCCGCCTCAACGCTTGGCGCGAGCAGCGCGGCGATGTCACCGCAGCCCTTGCCGAACTCAAGGCCGCCGCGCAGGAGGGCCGCAACACCATGCCCGCCTCCATCGCCGCCGCAAAAGCGGGCGTCACCACCGGAGAATGGGGCCGCGTAATGCGCGAGGTTTTCGGCGAATACCGCGCTCCCACAGGCGTCAGCGCCTCGGCTCAGATCACCACCACCGACCTCGAAGCCATGCAAACCGTGCGTTCTGAGGTGAATCGCGTTTCCACCGCGATAGGCCGCCGGATCAAGTTTCTGGTTGGTAAACCGGGCCTCGACGGCCACTCGAACGGGGCCGAGCAAATCGCTGTGCGCGCCCGCGAT
>CALFAK010000096.1 GCA_937948985.1 uncultured Neomegalonema sp.
ACGTCCGAACTGTCCTCGGCGGGCAGGCGGCCCGCATCGGCGAACCACGGCGCGACACCGAATCCGCGCCATCCCGTGCGTTCTTCGATCAGGCGGTAGCCGTCATCAAACAGCGAAACATCGCCGCGAAACTTGTTGATAATAAAACCTTTTATATACGCCGCATCGCGCGGATCGATTACGGCTTGCGTGCCCACCACTTGCGCGATCACCCCGCCGCGATCGATGTCACCGACGAGCACAACAGGTGTATCGGTGGCCTCGGCAAAGCCCATATTGGCGATGTCTCCGGCGCGCAGATTAACCTCTGCCGGACTGCCCGCGCCCTCGATCAGCACGAGGTCGGCTTGGGTGGAGATGGTCTGGAAGGAGTCCAGCACGCTGGCCATCAGGCGCGGTTTCAGTGCGCCGTAGTCGCGGGCGGTGGCGTGGCACAAACGCTGACCCTGCACCACAACCTGAGAGCCGCGCTCGGTCTCCGGTTTCAAGAGGACAGGGTTCATATGCACGCTGCTCGGCACGCGCGCCGCCAGCGCCTGCAACGCCTGCGCGCGCCCGATCTCTCCCCCGTCTTCGGTGACGGCGGCGTTATTGGACATGTTTTGCGGCTTGAAAGGCATGACCTTTAGGCCGCGATTTGAATATGCGCGGGCGAGGCCAGCCACCAGCATCGACTTGCCGACATTGGAGCCGCAGCCTTGGATCATAAGGCGGGGGGTCATGGGAGGGGTAGATCCACTGAAAGTGTTGTACCCTGCGAAGGCGGGATATCCATTTGGCCACTCGCTTTGACCGGGAATAGTGCGCCGCACGAGAAAGAAGCGTCTGCTGATGCATAGATTCCCTGCTTTCGCAGGGAATGACAGATTTTTCTCGTCATGTCGCCTCGCCCTTAATCACCATCGGCAAGCCCGCGACCACGAACTCCACCCGATCCGCCACCGCTGCGATCCTTTGGTTGAGCCGCCCTTGCGCGTCGCGGAATTGGCGGGATAGTTTTTCCATTGGCACGAGACCCAGCCCGATTTCGTTGGATACGAGGATCACGCGCCCCTTTGCGCCCTCCAGCACGGTGATTAGCGCGTCGGTTGCGATGTCCACGTCTTTTTCATGGTGTATCAGGTTGGAGAGCCAGAGTGTCAGGCAATCGACCAGTATGGTTCCGCCCTCCCGATCCGCCAAGCGCACCGCATTGGCCAGTGCCAGCGGCGCTTCGACCAGTCCCCACGTCTCGCCGCGCTCGGCTTTATGGGCGGTGATGCGCGCCTCCATCTCATCGTCCAGCGCCTGAGCGGTGGCGATATAGACATGCGGCGGTTCGGCGGCCAGCGCCAACGCCCGCGCCGTCTTGCCGGAGCGTCCGCCGCCGAGGACCAGTGTGACTTTTGCGTTCATTTTGTCGACCTTTGCCCATCTTAGGCAGAGTCATTGTCCACGCAGGCGGACAATCCAGACTCGCGAAATTGTTAAAGCTATTCAAGTAATACTCGAGGCTGGATACTCCGCCTTCGCGGAGTATGACAGATTTGTATGTTATTCCGCCGCCGGAATCCGGGCCACGAAATGCCCCTTCACGCCCTGCGGCCATTGTTTGAAGGGCACTTGTCCCGTTTCCGCCGCCGCATGGAGCTGCGCGTATTCGACGATTGCCTCCGCCGAATCCCGTGTCGGCTCGAATTTTCCGATCACATAGGTCAGTTTGCCCGGCGCGGTGACGGAGGCATTGCAATGTCGCTCGCAGCCCATCGTGCAGGAAACGCGCTTGACGCGTACGGTTTCCTTGCCTTCGGCAACCGCCTCGACATGTTCGGCCAGCATTTCACCGCCGGTTTTCTCGCCGAGGTATTTCTCCTCCGCCGAGTATTTGCAGGTGTCGCATACAAAGATTGTCGTGGTCATTATCGCCTCTTGTCGATTCCGGCGGGTGCTGCGCCGTTTTTTCCTTTGCCCCGCACATAGCGCAGGCGTTAAGCAATCGCCAATGAACAGTGCGCCTTTTTACCGGAGGCCGAGCGGAGCCGCCATCAGAAGGTTCGACCCATACCGGGGAACCACGGCGGGCCTGTCGCAAGCGTGGTTTACCCGCGCCCTTCGGAAATTTGCGCGGCTTCGGGGGATTGGACATGCGCTTTCTACCGCTTTTCGCGATTTTCTTTGCCACGCCTGTCTTTGCACACGCGGGGCATTTGGCCGACTTGGCCGGACACAGCCATTGGCTGGGCCTTGGCGCATTGCTGGGGGCGGCGGCGGTTGCCGGACTGTTGGGCGCCAAATCGCAGGGCAAGGGGCGCAAGGAAACCGAAGCCGCCGATGAAGATGAAACCGATGCTGAGGAGCAGCCCGCATGAGTAAGTTTGGTGTTATGGTCTGCGGCCACGGCTCGCGCTCGCAAGCCGCTGTGGATGAATTTGCGGTTGTCTCTACCCGTCTGCGTGAGCGGTTCCCTGATTGGCCCGTGGAATACGGCTACCTCGAATTCGCCAATCCCGTGATCCGCGACGGCCTCGATTCGCTGCGTGAGCAGGGGTGTGATGAGATTTTGGCGGTGCCGGGGATGCTGTTTGCGGCGGGCCATGCGAAGAATGATATCCCGACGGTGCTGAACACATATGCCAAAAAGCACGATATTAAAGTGCATTACGGGCGTGAGTTGGGTGTGGACCCTAAGATGATCGCCGCCGCCGGGGCGCGGGTGCAAGAGGCTGTTGATCGTGCGAATGCCGAGCTTGGCGAGATGCCGAACCACGATGTGTGCCTCGTCGTTATCGGGCGGGGGGCGAGTGATCCCGATGCAAACTCCAATGTCGCCAAGATCATGCGGATGTTGTGGGAAGGGATGGGGTTCGGCTGGGGCGAGACGGGCTTTTCAGGCGTCACCTTCCCGCTGGTTGCGCCTTGTCTGGAGCGTGTGTCGCGGTTGGGCTTTAAGCGGGTGATTGTATTTCCGTACTTCCTGTTCACCGGCATCCTGATCGACCGCATTTACGGTTTTACCGATGAAGTCGCCGCCGCGCATCCTGATGTGCAGTTTGTGAAGGCGGGCTATCTAAACGATCATAAGCAGGTGATCGACACGTTTGCGGAGCGTGTGACGGAAATTCTCGACGGGCAAAACCTGATGAACTGCGCGATGTGTAAGTATCGCGCGCAGGTGCTGGGCTTTGAGGCCGAGGTTGGCGCTGCGCAGGAAAGCCATCACCACCATGTCGAAGGACAGGGCGCGAGCGCCCCCGGCTCGAATGTCGAGGATTGTGTGCATTGCGATACATTCTGCACGGGCGCGTGCCGTCTGGCCATGGGTGATGCGCATGATCACGCGCATTCGCACGGGCATGACCATTCTCACGATCACCATCACCATCCGCATCCTCATGCGAAGCATCCTGACGGGCCGGAGAGTGTAAGAGATCGGGTCAAGGGGTGAATTTCTCCGAGACCCCCCTCCCAACCCTCCCCCCGCAAGCGGGGAGAGGGAAATGGCGCGC